>NZ_LVYY01000024.1:0-358954 GCF_001909085.1 Paenibacillus sp. P32E
GAGTGAAGAAGGTTATGCCTTGGCCGTCCGCCGAATGACAGAACCAGAAAGCGTGTTTGGACAACTGAAGAACAACCGGGGCTTCCGGAGGTTTCTGCTTCGCGGCATGGGAAAAGTGACGCTTGAAGTCGGGTGGTTTTCCCTTGCTCATAATCTGCTGAAGCAAGCTGCCAATGATCAAAAACGCAGATCAGCGATCCTCCAATAACGGGAGAATCGCTGCTTTGCTCACTTTTTGAGGTCTTAAGAATGAAGAAAGCTGTCTAAGTCATAGAAAATCCACTTATGGGACAGCCCCTATTTTTTTTACAAATCTTACTACTCAGTTTAATGTCTGGCGAATAGTGTCCCCCTATACTTCAGTTGGGCAGCGAATAAGCTTGGATCAGAGAGGGAGCCCGCAAATCAGAAATAGGAGTGATAGGGAAATCATGAAAAAAAGATTCGCAAAACTTTTATCCATGGGTCTGCTGTTGTCCTTGCTCGTCCTGTTGCTTGCCGCTTGTGCCAACTCGGAAGCCAAAGCTGATAAAGAGAACGGCAATGCCGGGGCCAAAGAGCTGAGCTTAAACGAAATTGAAGCCGAAGCTACCAAAGAAGGCGCTGTAGTCAGTGTGGGCATGCCGGATTCGTGGGCTAACTGGAAGGATACCTGGAATGATATTACGGCCAAGTATGAAATTACACATACCGATACAGATATGTCGAGTGCAGAGGAAATTGCCAAGTTCGAAGCGGAAAAGGATAAGCCGACAGCCGATATTGGTGACGTGGGCATTGCCTTCGGTACGGTTGCAGTGGATAAAGGCGTAACCCAGCCCTACAAAACCTCCCATTGGGATGAGATTCCTACTTGGGCCAAGGATAAGGACGGCAACTGGGTTGTGGGTTATCAGGGCAGTATTTCTTTTCTGACCAATACCAAGCTAGTGGCTGACCCGCCGAAGAGCTGGGAGGACCTGAAGAACGGCAATTACAAAATCATCGTGGGCGATGTGACCAAAGCGGCTCAGGCCCAAATGGCTGTGCTCGCCGCAGCGATTGCTTTTGGCGGAGATGAGTCGAACATTGAACCGGGGATTGCCTTCTTTGAAGACCTGGCGAAAAAAGGCCGGCTCTCCAATGCTGAGGCTTCACTTGCCAACATCGAGAAGGGTGAAGTGGAAGTGACGCTGCTGTGGGATTTCAACGCGCTGAACTATAAGGACCAGATCGACAAAAATGGTTTTGACGTCGCGATTCCAAAGGAAGGCAGTGTGGTAAGCGGTTATGCGACGGTTATCAACAAATGGGCCCCGCATCCCAATGCGGCCAAGCTGACGCGTGAGTATATTCTTAGCGACGAAGGGCAGATCAATCTGGCGAAAGGCTATGCCCGTCCGATCCGCGACAGCGTGAAGCTGCCGGAGGATGTTGCCGCGAAGCTGCTGCCTCAAGCGGAATACGCCAATGTGAAGCCGGTTGGTGACTATAAAGTGTGGGAAAAAACCGCGAAGAGCCTTCCCCAGCTGTGGCAGGAACGCGTGCTTGTGCATTTGAACTAACCGCCTTAATAATCAGTTTTCATACAAGAGATATGGGGGCGCCTGAGCTGTATGCCTAAGGCGCCCGCTTGCTTATTCTTCACGAGAGGAGCGTGCAGGATGAAACAGAGACAACGCGGCCTGATGCTGGCCCTGGCTCCGTTTGTGCTGATGGTGCTGGCCTTTCAGGTGGTGCCTGTCTTCTCCATGCTGTCGGGCAGCTTCCGCAGCGCGGACGAAGCGGGTTTCACCCTGGCCAACTACCGGCATGCGCTGAGCAGTGCCTACTATATGCAGGCGATCAAGAACAGCCTGCTAATCTCCGTCCTCTCCAGCCTGATCGGGGTGGGTGTAGGGCTTCTATGTGCATACTGCATTACCCGCTTTGCCCCTGCGGTACGGGACCGGCTGCTGATGCTGTCCAATATGACCTCGAACTTTGCCGGGGTTCCGCTGGCTTTTGCCTACATTATTCTGCTTGGCAACAATGGCGTGTTCACGCTGCTGTTCAAACAGTGGGGCTGGAGCGTATTTGGCGGATTTAACCTGTACAGCTGGTCCGGTCTGATTCTGGTGTACGTCTATTTCCAGATTCCGCTGGCCTTATTGCTGCTGTACCCGGCGTTCTATGGCATCCGGGAGCAGTGGAGGGAAGCGGCTTCCCTGCTTGGAGCAGGATCCTGGCAGTTCTGGAAGACGGTCGGTCTGCCGGTGTTGTCTCCGGCAATCTTCGGTACACTTGGCATTCTCTTCGCCAATGCGATGGGCGCTTATGCTACTGCCTACGCGCTGGTTGGCGGGAACTATAATCTGCTCGCTGTCCGTATCGGTTCATTAGTTGCTGGTGATGTGGTGACCCAGCCGGAGATGGGCAGCACCCTGGCGGTTCTGCTGGCACTAAGTACGCTGCTGGCTGTGTTCCTTAATCAGCGGATGGTGCGGCGGATGGAAGGATTCGGCGGCAGAATTCCTGCCAGGCAGGAGCGCAGCAGCGGACGATCCAACCGGCGCTGGCCAGCAGTCCGTGAGGAGGCGGGACCATGAATACGCGCAAAGCGGGCTTCGCCCCGCGCACCTTCATGCTCCTGCTCATGGTCTATTTGCTGCTGCCGCTGCTGGCAACGGGATTATATGCTTTTGCCCAGGATTGGCAGAATACGCTGCTGCCCCGCAGCTGGACACTTAGCTGGTTCAGTGACATGTTTCGGGATATCCGCTTTCTGGAAGCGCTGTGGACTTCGCTGTATCTGTGCATCATCAGCGTGCTGCTCAGTCTTGCCGTGATGCTGCCGGCTGTTTTTGTCATTACGGTTTATTTTCCGCGCTGGGAGAGCTTCATGAAGGGGATTGTTGTTCTGCCTTACGCTGTGCCGGGAGTTGTGGCGGCTGTAGGTCTAATCCGCACCTATTCCTCTGGCCCTTTCGACATTTCAGGTACTGCTTATTTGCTGGTCGGGGCGTATTTCGTGGTCATCCTGCCGTATATGTATCAGGGCATCCGCAACAGCTTGCTGAGTGTATCGGCTGTAGAGCTGCTGAATGCCGCTGAGCTGCTTGGGGCCAGGAGACGGACTGCTTTTGTAAATGTGATTCTGCCGAATATCTGGCCGGGGGTCATGGTCTCCGCGCTGTTGTCCTTCTCCGTGCTGTTTGGGGAGTTCGTACTGACGAATATGCTGGTGGGAGGCCATATCCAGACGATTCAGGTCTATTTGTACCAGCGGGTGGGGGAAAGCGGACATTTGGCCAGCGCGATTGCCATCTCCTATTTTGTATTTATTCTGCTGCTGTCGGCCGTGCTGATGAAGCTTGGCATGAAGTTTAAAGGGCAGGCGAAGTAAGGTCTAGCGGCCGGAGGTCCACAATAAGGGGGATAAAGGAATGGAAGATTATCTGAAGCTGGAAGGTGTCCGCAAAAGCTTTGGTGATACGCCTGTGCTGGCTGGAGTAGATCTGAACATCGCAGAGGGGGAGCTGATCACGCTGCTGGGCCCTTCCGGCTGCGGCAAAAGCACGCTCCTGCGCTGCATCGCCGGGCTGACCGAGCTGGACAGCGGCAGTATCAGGCTCGCGGATAAGGAGCTGACGAAGCTGCCGCCGCGCAGCAGGGATGTGGGCATGGTGTTCCAATCCTATGCGCTGTTCCCCAATCTGACCGTCAGCCAGAATGTGGAATACGGAATGCGCATGCGCGGCGTTGCACCGGCGGCACGGCGCAGCCGGTGCGAAGAACTGCTGGCGCTGGTCGATCTAGAAGACAAGCGCGGTGTCTATCCGCAGGCGCTGTCCGGCGGACAGCAGCAGCGGGTGGCGCTGGCGCGCTCGCTGGCCGTCCAGCCGAAGCTGCTGCTGCTGGACGAACCGCTCAGCGCGCTCGACGCCAAAATCCGCAAGAATCTGCGCGCGGAAATCCGCGATATTCAGCGGCGGCTGGGCATGACGACGCTGTTCGTCACCCACGACCAGGAGGAAGCACTGATCCTCTCGGACCGGATCTGCATCATGAACCAGGGGCGCATGGTGCAGGAAGGTTCCCCGGAGCAGCTGTACACAGCGCCCCGCACAGAATTCGCGGCCCGGTTCATGGGCAGCTATAACGTATTCAACCGGGCGGAGGCACTCGCGTTGTTCCGCAGGATCGACAGCCGCTCCGACCGTTTTGCAATCCGCCCCGAGGCGGTAACCCTGCTGGCTGAAGGTGAAGCAATTCAGGATGATGCGGATGGCATGGTGGATGTACGCGGACAGGTTCAGTCCGTGTCGATTCTGGGCAATATCATCCGCGCCACGGTCATGGCAGAGGGGATCATTCTGACCGTAGACCTGCTGAATGACGGCCGCTGGCTGCGGGTTCGGGAAGGGGATTGTGTGACCCTGTTGCTTGATCCCTCCCAGCTGCTGCATCTGGAGCAGGAGGGGGCGTAGAGGCGGGGATATAAGTCCTGACTCCAAGGCTTAGCGTCGATCCTTTCGCTGGAATGGACGTTTGCTATGTGTATCGCTCAACATTCTTAAACTATGATTACTTATCGTTGTTATAAAAATTTATGTAGAAAAACTACCACTAATCAGCTGGAATTACGGTATCGCAGCACTGCAGTGGAAAAAGTAAAACTAAAAATCTACTTTCAGCCCGAATTATCCATATTGATCAATATTAAGTGGATTAATTCCAACTAATACTAGTATTTCTACGATTTATCGGAAATTAATTGTATAAATGCCAACTAATCTCCGTCGTGATACGTAAGCTAGCCTTTATTGTTCAGCATAAACGATATAGAGTTGCTTCAGAATCGATCTCTGTGCATTGATTAATCTCTGTAGGAACAGAGAATTCATTGGGTAGTGTATTCTAATTCTTAAATTCGGCTTATACACCGCCAAGCAGCGAACCTGCGCGGGGAGGCGGAAGAGTGACCGTCTGATTTCACTTCTTTCACTTCTTCCGCTTCTTCCACTTCTTCTAATCCTTTCTATGCGAACCTGTTCTACCCGAATGGCCTTGACTGTTGCCCGTCCGTCGTGCTGTTCATTCCCCGTTCTTGTTCTTCGGCCCGCCTCTTCGCTCTCCACTGTCCCGTCTCTTGCCCTGTCCAGTGAACCTCCCGAGTGACCATATTCATGCTATAATGGGAAGGCATTGTAGAGGGATTTACAGGAAGGAGCAGTACCCTGATGGAAGTAACTGCACAAGAGGTAGCGGAGTGGATGGTCAAGGAGATCCGTTTTACGGGAACCCTGTACCAGACCGCTGCGATTGAATATGTGAAGGCTAATTTTGGCGAGCAGTTTGTATTTGTGAATGAGAACGGGAATGCTTCGTTGTCCAAGGATGTGAAGAAGGCCTTCCGCAAGCTGCACGGCGGAAGAATCGCCTGGGACCGTGACGGATTCCTGTGGGCATGGACCTGAAATATGCCCTGAAGCCAGCTATGACACTGCTTACAGCGAAGCCCTTTTTGCTTGTCCAGTAGAAGAAGTATAGAAGCTGACTATAAACCACATGCGGGGCATCCCCTGCATGTGGTTTTTTCTATGCCCAAATCCCTAAAAAAGGGAAAAATAGAACATCTTAATTCTACAGGAATAAATTCCGATAATGATAGAGTCCTGTACATCGAAAGTCACGAATACATAAGGGTAAAGGGACTGAAAACCGAGTTTGGAACAAAGGCAAATCCGTACGAAAGTCGGAGACGCAAAGCCACGGGCCTACTTCATCCGGGAAGGATGTTAGGGCAGCCGGGCCGCTCAAGGCACTTGGTTTTTTGGCGTGCCTACAAATAGCGCTGGGGGAGAGAAGTGAATGAGGTTGGAAAGGGAAATGAAGTTGTCGCGGCCCCTTGTGGCCGCAGTGGCGGTGGTATGTATGCTTGGGGGCCTGTTAAGCGGGGGGTTCAGCATGAAGCAGGTCTCGGCAGCGGGGACAGATCCGGGCAGAACGGACTACAGTGTATCCGGTGACCGGATCGTATGGCTGGAAGCAGATGCAGGCGGGGTCAAACAGGTGCACGCGCTGAATCAATCCAGTGGTGCGGGTACGGTACTTACGACGAGCTCATCCGCCAAGGACGCCCCTTCAGTGGGCGGCAGTATTGCCGTGTGGGCGGACAAGGGAACGGAGCAGGAATCTTCCCTGAACTGGGATATCTACTCTGCAAATCTTGCAACAGGCACCCGCATCAAGCTTAACAAGCAGTCCGGCCAATATGGGAATCCGACTACGGATGGAGTTGGCGTGGTCTGGTACGAGCGCAAAAATTACGGCAGCATGATCTATCATGATCTGGCTACGGGGGTTGAAGCCGACCTCGGCGAAGGACGGTTCCCGGTACTGGCAGGTGGAGATGTGGTGTATAAGAATGCCCGTGACGGGGGTCTCAGTCTGCTGGATGTAAGCAGTGGAGTCACGCGTGCGCTTGTTAGTCTGGGCGGAGCGAATTACGTGGACTGGTTTGTTTTTAACGGGAGCCATGTGCTGTTTAAGCAAAAGAACGGCGCCTCTGAGAGTAAGTATGTGCTTCTGAATATCAAAGACCTGACGGCACAGCCTGTGGATCTCACGGAGATGAAGCCTGGAGGAACAGAGTATGCCTTCATGTCCATAGGTGGAGGACAGGCCGTTTTTCAAGAGGATGTTAACGGTGCAGTTACGCTGCAGCAGGTGGATCTCTCTACTTATGCAGTGAAGCCTCTGCCGGCGGTACCGGCCGGGGCGAAGCTGATCGGAATTAACGGAAGTAAGCTGTTGTACAGCAAGAAAGACGACTACATAGAATCAGTGGAATTAAAAGATGGAAGCCTCCCGACTCCAAGTCCGGGAACAACTCCATCCCCGGGTACAACGCCAAATCCAGGTACCGGCTCGAACTCGGGCTCAACCCCGGAAGTGAAGATCCCTGTAATAACCGGAGCCAAGGATAGTCAGGTTATCGGCAGTGCCGGCGGTATCTTGTCTGTACTGAATGGCTTGGCGCGGCTGGAGATTTCAGCAGGAACCTTCAAGGACAATACCACTGTAAGCTTGGCCCAAGCGGAGCTGGAGACACAGGCACTGATCGACGCAAACGGCAAAAAACTGCTGAAGGCAGGTTCCGCCTGGCAGATACAAGCGAGTTCTCCATTTCTGATCCCGGCCAAACTGGCGGTTCAATATCCCAAGGAAGAGCCTTGGACGACAAGTCGTGAAAAGCTTGGAATCTACAGCTACAATCCGGCAAAAGGCAACTGGACCTATATCGGGGGAGTGACTGCAGCGGAGAATGGATTTGTGCAGGCCAAGATTACAGCCTCCGGACTGTATGCGGTTATGCTGCGCGATATTGATTTCACAGATTTGTCAGGCCATTGGGCACAGCAACAGGTAGAGGTACTCGCCGCAAGAGGAATCGTGAACGGGATGAACGGAACCGTGTATGCGCCAAAAGGTATTTTGACCCGGGCGGAATTCACGAAGCTGCTGGCAGCAGCTCTTCAGTTGCAGCCGGTGCAGCCGGATACGGCGACCTTCCGTGATGTCCCGGCGGCGAGCTGGTCTTACCCATATGTGGAGGCGGCAGCCAAGGCCGGAATCGTAACCGGCGAAGCCAGATTCTTTCATGGCAATGATCCGCTGACCCGTGAACAGATGATGGTGATGCTGATGCGGGCGATTGACAGCACTACGGGCAACAAGGCTACTGCTGCGGATGCGGTCAAGCGTGAGGCTGGACTCTCCGGATTCAAGGATAATGACAGCATTAGCGCATGGGCACGGGAATCTGTAGCTGCTGCAGTCGAGAAGAAGCTGGTGCAGGGCAGCGCACAGCTTTTGAAGCCTAAGCATTCATCCACGAGAGCCGAGGCGGCTGTCATTATGTACAAGCTGCTGGCCGAGTTGAAATTACTCTAACTTATAACGGATAGGAGATCAGTCTATGACATTTCGAAAGATAACAAGGAAGTGGCGCAGCGGTAGTATGAAAACACGTGTGAACCTTATGCTTGCGCTGCTGCTGGTCCTCTCTTACGTCCCGGTTGTTCCGGGACTTACCAAGCTCACATCGTCAGCCTTTGCAGCGACCAATATGCGGATTGAGCCCAGTGAGCTGAGCCCGGGACCCGGTAAAAGTGTTGAAATCTCGTTCAGCTTCAATGCGGCGGATGACGGCCAGGAGTCTCACAAGACCAACATCAACCTGTGTACTCCGCAAAAAGACGGTTCTGCCCCGCTCCTGGGGGATCTGATTACGAGCGGAGATTATCAAACGAAACAGAACGGTCAATACATCGTTCATAAATATCAGTGGGATGGCAAGATTGGAGGCGTACCGCTGGAGGAAGGGCGTTATAACGTCTGCATCTCCCCTGCCGAATATAACGGAGTTGGCGTATACTACGGGCAAATTGCCAGCTTCGAAATTCTTGGCGGCGACGAAGTAGCACCTCCGGCAGCATTGCAGATCAAACCTGCTGCCTCTGGACAATCTGTGGTATCCGGAACTGCTGAACCAGGAACCCTGCTTGAATTAGAGCTCTACTATCCATCCAGTAGGGAGGAAAAGCTGTTCTCCAATATTGCAGTCAATAACGCAGGACAATGGAGCCAGCAGATCGGGATCACACCGGGTGAAGCTGCGCATATCACGGCGAGAGCGAAGAAAGACGGCAAGCTCTCAGGGTATTCGGAGCCGCTTGCGGTGCTGCGTGCGCCTATGCCTGCTTTTTCAATCAGCTGGGAAGCCCTGGCGGCTTATTATTATAAGCTGGATACGGTGCAAGCCATGAAGGAGAAGGCACAAGACATTGCCGTCCTGAACCAGTCGGCTGCTTCCTCGGGAACGGTCAGCGGACTGAGCTCCATTCTGCTGGTCAATCCGCAGACTATCCGGGCCATTGCCAGCGGGGATCTGATGCAATTTACGGAAGCAGCCATTCATGACCGGCTGCGGATCGTGAACCCGTCGGGACAGGCGCCGGTTGATCCGGCCCGGGGTGATTTTGTCTACTCGACAGATTCAATTACATTGCAGGCATTGATGCCGCTGCAATTCAGGTTGAGCTATTTAAGTCGTGACCCGTTCACAGGTGTCGCTGGACTTGGCTGGCATCACAGCTATGAATGGAAACTGAAACCGCTGAGCGGCGGCAAGGTGGAGGTCATGAGCCCGGACGGTTCGCTTTTTGAATATGTACCGTTGTCCGGAGGAGCGTATCTGACCCCGCGCGGGACCGACTGGACGCTAAGTGCGCCATCTGCCGGGACCTATACCCTCACATCGCCTCAAGGCGATGGTTACCGCTTCAATGCGGAAGGATTGCTGCAATCGGTCACGGACTTGAATGGGAATAAGATCACTTTTTCATATCAGGGAACGAAGCTGGAGGCGGTCAATACAGCCGGGGCATCCCTAAGTCTAAGCTATGATGGAGCAGGCAAGCTGATTGCTGTAAGTGACCCGGCCAGCCGGCAAATGTCATTTCATTACGATACGGCAAGTGGAGATCTGACCTCGATTACAGATGTGGACGGAGCCACAACCAAGCTTACCTATGATAACAGCCATCATGTACTCAGCGTAACGGATGCCAAGGGTGCTGCGACGATGGGCGTAGCCTATGATGACCATCAGCGTGTGACCAGCTTTACCGACTTTTACGGGAATACGAGTTCTTCGAGCTATGAAGGGCGCGTGGCTCCAGTGGTCCGGGGCGAAGAGCCTGATGACGGTCAGACAGGGATAGACCCTGCGAACGGACGGGATATTCCGGACTCGGATGAAGTGATTTTGTCTGGTACGATGAACAATCTCGCCCATGCACCGGCATATAAGAAGGTAGAAGGGCTGAAACCGCTCATAGCCGATTATTTAGCGGCCAGCATCGGAACCATTGAGAGCAAACGGAATGCTTATATTGCCTCAGCAGTTGCCGCTCCAGGCGGGATTGCTGACATTCAAAGTGCGATTGCGTCCAGCAGTACTTCACCTGCAGTGGTCAGTTCGGGCCAGCTGAATGTTGAAGATAGTGTTACCTTCGGATCACCGAGCAAGCCCATAGTCCTGATCCTGGACGGGATGAATACAAATAAAGATATCACCGTGCGCGTATACGGCACATTGATTCTGAAGCAGGGACTGAACGCCAACACCAAGCTTGCACTCGATGTGCAGAAGGTCCAAGGCTTATACGGCAATCTGTGGTCCGGGGGAACGATTCATCTCAACAATGATTCTTCCGTTACTGTGGGGGATACGCTGCAAACCGGCAGTCTGACCTACAACAGCGGCGGGCTGACCATAGATGCGAAGCGGATTCTGATTGCGGGAGATTTGTCGATCAACACCCGTGTGGAGATGAACATTGCCCAGGAAATGGTCGTCGGCGGGATTGTGTCCAATAACCAGACCGCGAATTTGACGGTAACCGGCGGTGACTTATTCGTCCGTGACAATGTTAGTGTCAACAATAATCTGAATGTGCAGACTGGCGGGCTATTCGTTCTTGGCGGAGATATGACCCCGAACCAGACCCCTATCGTTCATGCGGGTGTAGGGACAGGCCAGACGATTTTGACCTATTCACAAAGTGGTGCCAACAGTGCAAACGGGGCCAATGGAGCGAACGGTGCCAGTGGTACCAGCAGTGCCAGCAATGCCAATGGAGCCGACAGAGCCAGTTCCGGACATGCTACAGCGGCAAGTACTGCCGGATTAGCCTCTTCGATCACCACTACGGCGAACAAGACCACATGGACCAATGCGCTGCATCAAGATACAACTTATGTATGGAACAACAATTTCAAGGTTGCACAGCGCCAAGCGGCGAATGGAGCCATCGTTAAATACAGCTATGATAGCAGTGACCAGGTAACAGGCATTACGGATGCTAACGCCAACAAAGGGAAATTGGCTTACGACGAGCGCGGAAATGTAACGCAGAGGACGGATGAGAGCGGTTATTCCACACTCACACGTTATAATGCCTTGAACCGTCCGGTTGAGGAGATCGATGCGCTCGGCAACCGCTCCGCGTATGCTTACGATACGGCAGGCAACCTGGTCAAAAGTACGGACGCCCTTGGCCACGCAGTCGCCATTGCCTGGGACAGCAAGGGAGTTCCTCTCTCCGTGACCGATGCGGAAGGGCATACCACGGCTTACACCAACGATGCCGACGGATTCGCCAAGGAGATCAAGGACCCAAGCGGCTACACGACCATTATTGAACGTGATACCCTGCACCGGACCACTCAGATCAAGGATGCGGAAGGCAAACTGCAGGCCGTTGAATATGACAAGAAAGACCGTGGGGTTACTGTCACCAATGCACTGGACCAGACGAGCAGCGTCACCTATGATGCCAATGGCAATCCGGTGGAGCAGACAGATGCAGCTGGAACCAAGAAGGTTAGCAACTATAATGTGTACCGTCTGAGCGGCACAGAGGACGCACTCCATAACAGTACCAGCCAGACCTATGATGCGCTTGGCCGTGTCAAAGAAGCGAAGGACGAAGCCGGAGCTGTTACGGCTTACAGCTACGACAGTGTCGGACAGCTGGAGGAAGTTACTGATGCTGAAGGCCAGGCGAGCAAATATACCTATGACGATAACGGAAACATGCTTACCCAGAAGGATGCAAAGGGTAACATTACCTCCTACACGTACGGTAAACGTAATGAACTGCTGAGCGTAACCGATCCGCTTGGGGCCAAGACCCGTTACCGCTATGATGCGGCAGGCCATACCATCAAAGAGACGGATGCGCTGGGCAACAGCACCTACTATGACTATAATGCGCTTGGACAATTGGTGAAGGAAACGGATGCGCTGGGTGCAGTAACCGAATACCAGTTTGACAAGAACGGCAACCAGGTCGCTGTCATCGACCCTAATCATTCGGTCTGGACGACCAAATACGACAGCCGGGGACTGGATGCCGGAACCATCAATCCGCTGAATGAAGAAACGACAGTCACCCGCAATGACCGCGGACTAATGACTGAATTTACAGATGCGGCGGGACAAAAGACTTCTTACGAATACGATGCGCTGGGACGCAGCACACTGGTGCGCAATGCCCTTGGGTATGAAACCTCCTATACCTATGACGCCCAAGGCAACATAGAGAAGATCGTGGATGCGGATCATCATGAGACGGCCTTTACGTATGATCCGCTCGGCCGCTTGACGGAAGTGAAGAATGCAGAGGGCAGTACTACTAAGTACGCCTATGACGCCTCCGGCAACCTGCTGGACAAGACCAACGCACTGGGAGCGGTGACCTCCTACCAGTACGATGCACTCAATCGGGTCACTGAATCAGTGAATCCGCTGCAGGAGAAGACGACTCTTACCTACGATGCCAACGGCAATCTGCAGAAGATCACAGAACCGGACAGCAATACAACCGTGTATGCCTATAATAAGGGCAATCAGGTGGAGCAGATTAAGTACGGCAGCAATCTTACGGTAAAATATGAATATGACCTTGCGGGACGTCGTACCCTCATGACAGACAGTACCGGGAATACGCGGTATACCTATGACGCACTGAACCGGCCAACGTCAGTCATTGATCCGCGTGGCAATAACGTGCGTTATGAATGGACCGCAACCGGACAGCGGAGTCGGATCATCTACCCGGATAACACCGTGGTCAGCTATGACTACGATAAGTTAGACCGGATCAAGCAGGTGACGGATGCGCAGAACCAGATCACCAGCTATCAATATGATGCGGGCGGACGCCTGACCGAGAAGCTGCTGCCGAACAGCGGGAAGAGTACCTATAGCTATGACGGCGTGGGGCAATTGCTGGAGATGAAGCATACGGCACCAGGCGGTGGGCTGCTGGAGCAGCTAACCTATGTCTATGATCCGGCTGGCAACAAAACACGCACGAAGCGCCTGGAAGGCGGTAGTGATGAGGATAATCCGAGCGGAGCTCAGCGTCCGGCAGACATCTCAGACTACGCTTACGATGCGCTGAACCAACTGGTGCAGGTGCAGAAGCAGAATGGCTCCAAGGTCGTCTACTCCTACGATACCGTGGGCAACCGGTTAGGGAAAGAAACCACAGAGGCCGGAAGTACCGCCATGGAGAGCTATACCTACGATGCAGCGAACAAGCTGACCCATTTCGAAAAAGGCAGCGACTATAAGGACTACACCTACGATAAGCGAGGCAATCTGCTGGAAGTGAGCGGGATCGACAGCGAATCGGCTTTGAAGCTGTTCACGGCGCAGGCGAATGCGCAGAAGATTTCAGTACCGGACAGTGTTTACTCGGATACAAAGGGACTGGAAGCGGGCAAGAATACAAGTGCAGATGCTGGAGCAGTCACAGCGACAGGCGTAGGTGCAACTACAGATGCAGTCACAACTACAGGTACTGTCAAAACGACAGATGCGTTGTCTGGGCTGTTAGATCCGTTGTCAACGATTGCAGGTCCTGCGGGAACACTCTTACCAGATGCTGCCGAAGCTTCATTATCCAGCTTACCGGATGCGAAGCTTGGATCAGGAGTCACGGAAGAGGTCTACGGAGCAGACAAAGCTCTGAACCCTGAAGCGATGCTGAAGGCTGCACTGGCCGCAGGCCCGCAAGTGCTGGAGAGCAACCGCTGGGATGCCTCGAACCGTCTGATCGGGAACACCAATATGAGTGGCGATATCACCACATATCAGTACGACGGTGACGGCAACCGGGTCAGCATGCGGACCACCCTCGGAGACGGTGCGATTCAGGATGCGTACCCGCCAGGAAATCCTGCCGGCAACCGGGATGGCTGGGAGCCGCAATATAAGAAGCGGCAGCTGGACATTTATTTTACCAATGACATCACCATGGGCATTCCGCAGCCTTTGACCGCAAGCGGAGCAGACGGACAGAACTGGAAGCAGTCGTATGTGTACGGAGCCGGTGAAGAACGGATCAGCATGAGCTATCTGGTAAGCGGAGACGCGAGCAACGATTGGGAGTCGACCGCCGGAGCCAGCGGAGCTAGTGCTATGTCTGCTGCGCCGAAGACACTCTTTTACTTGAGTGATGCACAGGGCAGCGTCATCGGCCTGGAAGGCCAGGACGGCATCATGTCCGCACGGTACCGCTACGACGAATTCGGCGTAGCTGAGAAACCGGAGAAATTCGACCTGAACGGATCCGGCCCGGACAACGTGTTCGGCTACACCAGCTTGGGCTACGATTACTACAGCGGCTACTCCCATGCGCAGGCGCGGGATTTTGACTCGAGTATTGGGCGGTTTATAAATGAGGATACGTATGAGGGGCAGATTGATAATCCGCTGAGTTTGAATTTGTATACGTATGTGAGGAATAATCCACTAAGATATATGGATCCAAGTGGACATAAGGATATTGATAGTACACCTAAGTTTGGGGATCCAGTCTATGGTACTGCAATTCATATGCAAGTAAAGAATACATTTCAACCTATTATGAATGGGTTATTAGGACCCAACGCTTTTCAATATAATTACAAAGTGAACTATGTAGATGGAACTTACGGTTACGCAGACTTTGTGATTAATACACAAGGAACACTCCAAGTTTATGAATTGAAACCTATCACATATTATAAAAATGCCCAGAGGAATATTGATGGGAAAGCGCAACTAAGCAAGTATGTTAATGGTTTGAACTTAGAGGGGAAACCTGCTGTGAGAGGTGTTTTATGGAACCCCGATAAGGTCAGATTAAAACACCCATATGATCCAACCAAAGAAATTGTACTTGAAACACATTATTCAACAGATCCAGGGATGATATACTATTACGAAAGAAGGAAAACATCTACTGAAGAACCGGTTTATATTACAGTACCACTACCTGAAAAGGAGGAGGAGAAGGAGACGAATAACAATTTACTAAAGGCGGGAACAATTACCGGTGGTGCTTATGTAACTTATAGAGTTATTCGATTCGTTCCGTCCTTATTACCGCCATTATGGTGGACTATCCCGGAAAACGCAGTAATTCCTTAACAGTAGATTGGAGTGTGAAGTATGCAGCTAGTCATAAACTTTGACCGTCAATTAGATGAAGAGACCTATTATTTAGTGGATGGCCTTGCAAGAACAAGAAGAATGAAAAGAGATGTTACGATACTCTCTACAATGGTTCCAGGTAAGGACGTGGGGATAGATGGAGAATTTTATTATAATCCACTGGATTTTTCAGATTCTGGACAGAGCATAGATCCCTCCATTGTTGATTATAATACTCCGCCAAGCTGCCAGCCGGATCTCTGGTTGCATTGGAAACCGACCAGAGATCGTAAGCAAATGATATGGGCCGACAGCGAACAAACGGTAAATATTTTGGAATGGTTAGTTTATTTGATTCAAAAAGTTTTTGGACCAAAAGGTTATTTCTTGAGTGGAGATGTGCAAGTCTCCGACTCGCTCAGAATAAGGATAGAGAACAGTGAGCTTTTATTGAATGAAAGAGCTATTGATGCTATGGAAATTTTGATGAATATTATGATGTCAAATATGAGAGTGGATTTGAATACATCAATTGTACCCGGACGAATACTCAAGATGGAAATGTCTCCTGATCAGAAATGGGCCATAGAGGTCGAAGACACCAGTTCGGAACTAATAACGGTATTATCGTCGGTTGAGAATGAGATCACCTTGGTACAGTTGTATAGTGATGTATTATTCGGCTATTCTGGCCGTCTCGAACTGGATACTAAAGCTATCGAAATTCATTGGAGTGATGATGCAATGAGATCCGGAGTTGTCTTTGACGGTATTCTAGTGACAGTCTATGACTTGGCAAACCAAAGAATGATAAAGTCCACGATGAGTGGTGGTAAACTGACCCCTGTTCCTGCTAATTATTTTGAGGAAGGGATTATTGGAAACTCGGGACAAATAATTAGTATATAGTTGAATAGGGATTTTTGATATAGCTGATTTTGTATGGTTTCCATATGAAAATCAGCTTTTTTTTCAACAACTTATTGCAAACGTAGACAGCATCTCAGCACGTTATCGCTACGACGAATTCGGCGTGGCCGAGAAACCGAAGGAATTCGACCTGAACGGGTCCGGCCCGGACAACCTATTCAGCTACACGAGCCTTGGCTATGATTACTACAGCGGGTACTCTCATGCGGAGGCGCACGATTTTGACTCTAGGGTGGGGCGGTTTATTGATGAGGATACGTATGAGGGGCAACCTTAGATAAAATTAACGGTTTTGGGATTACAATTCATGGTTTTGAGGGGAATAGTATTGAGTTTGATGAACAGTTTTAACAGTAATATTCCCAGAAACTAATTAAGAAAGGATTGATTGAATGAATGAAATCAACAAAAACAAATAAAATTAAACCGTTAATTAAATCGGTATTGATAGCCATCATTTCATTTAGTGTATTATTTGGGGGTTGTAAATTTTTACTAGGGAATCTCCTGTGGTCAACTTGGGAGTACAAGGTAAAAGATTTTGATACCTATAAAAGCGATTTCCAGACTATAGCGGACTTGGCTTATCGTGAGTTTAGCAAAGGTCAAATGAAGAGCTCTTATATAAATGTAGAAGAGAAACCTGATGGAACAGTCAATTTAAATTATGAAAATGTCAACACTGAAGATTTCGTAGAAGTACCGATGAGCCAAAAAGAGAAAAAGTCTCTGGAGAAAATTGTGGCGAAAGCTTTTCATCAAGGCGATATGGCTTATTTATCTGTTATCAGAGTTTATAAAGACCAAGTAGAATTTGAAATCGAAAATGGTCAGTATTCATTGATATACAGAAAAGATGAACATAAACCTAAATTTTTAAACAAGTCGTCATCTATCCAAGGAACCTTTAAAGTGAAGAAGATATCAGACCACTGGTATCATGCAAGGTTCGTAGAAGATTAGTAAATGTTTGATTCAATAATTATAACGAATAGAGAGAACCTAAAAGATTGGACAGTAGGCTAGGTACTTCAACTTGTCGAAGCTTCAGTATAGATAAAAGCCCATCTCCCGGATAGCGGAAGAAGGGCTTGGTTGTATGCCGAATGTCAAACCCTTCTGCATATTTCTATTCACATGTTATCATTCAGGTTTGTGCTTTATGCAATCACCGCACGCTCTCAACAGTATTTTTCAGTTCCTGTTCGGATACAGGCTTAGTAAATTGCACGGAATAGGAGAAGCCGTCGCTTTGCCAAAGCGCAAGTACGTATTGATGATCAGTTCCTTTCATAGTTACGACGTTTCCATTAATGGTTAAGTCCTTAATACTGGGGTACTCTGCATAATCTCCACTTACTTCCTCGTTGCCGGATGACATTCTGAATACAACGCTATTGGCTTCTCCCGTGTAGGTGACTTGCCCAAGCTCATTCCAGTAAGCCGTATACTGTACGCTATCAACGATAAATGGTAAATGTTCGGGTTCCCGCATGGTGAATCCTACAGCCTTGGACAAGTCTTGAACTGAATGGAGTTCAACGATGTTGGGTTTCACCATAACCGGAGGGTCGCTTGGTGTTTGGGTAGCGTGGTGGATTATTAATGAACCCGCCAACAAAAACATGAAACATGCTGCTATGGCGATGTACCTTCTGTAAGGTGAAAAAGAGAATCTTGTTTTGTTTGGTTCCTGTTCCCAATCCAGCTTTTGAAGACGATCTAGAATGCGCTCTTGTATCTCTGGGGTAACTTCTATCCTCTTCATCACTTCATTATACTTATTCTTCAAAATCGTACCCCTCCTTCAGTACAACCTTAAGCTTGGCTCTTGCTCGCAGCAGACATGAACGTACCGTTGACTCTCTGGCTGTTAATAAAGATGCGATTTGAGCCGTAGAATAGCCCTCATGATAATAAAGGTGTACGACCTCACGATATTTCATTGGAAGCTGCTTGACAGCCTCCCACAAAAAAGCCAGATCCTCTGCGGCGCTTGCTACCAGGTCTTCATTGAGATCATCGGTTTTACGGACCTTATTATAATTGATCTTGTTTTTGCTAATATTCATGGCAACCCTTAGAAACCATGCCTTTTCATGCTCGGGGGATTCAAAATGAGGTTGAGCTTTTATATATTGTATCAATGTATCCTGCAAGACATCCTCTGCATCACTCGTGTTGTGCAGATAAGAATAGGCAAGACGCAAGACACTCTTCCCATAGAGAGACATTAATTTCTGGGCTTGGTCATTTATCTGTGCTGACCGTAAATGCTCCTGCATGGGAAGTACCTTGTTACGGCTGTCCCCGGCTGCCGCAGAAAACAAGGAGTACAACGGGGAACAAAGCTCCATCCTTAAGAGAAGGAACCATTCCCAAATCAGATTCCGCTTCCTGCATATACCAATCATCCGATCACCTTCCTGAATTAGGCTATGGCGGTCCTGCGGCTACAGTCCCGCCATCCCCGTACATCCTCTGGTTTAATTAATGAATCGTGTCAACCATTGCACTTACGGCAGCAGCATCGAGGACAGCCTCGTCACTTGTAGACGAGATCGAATAGGTATATTCCCCGTCAATCCATGTAGCAACGCGGATTTTACCATCATCCCCTTTGGTTACGACTTTCTTGTCGCCAACCGTTAACGAAAGATTTTCGCTATATTTGTTATGATCTCCGCTAATATCCTTACTGCCCTTTGCTTTACGGATCACTAACTGCTCATCGCCAGATTGATAAGTAATCTGAATCATGTCATTTTTAATCGCCTCGATCAGCTTCTGGGTGTAGCCTGCAGGTACTTGGGATGGCAGTGTAATAGTAACCCCGGCAAACGTTTCTGCTTCTGCAATGCTATCAAATTTTTGAAAAGGATTAGGAATCTGGGCATTCTTTGCCCCGATGACTTGCGTACTTTTCGGCGCTTGAGAATTGTTTTTTGCAGACCCGTTAGTAGAACACGCCGTAAAGGACATCAACATCATACCGCTAAGTACAACAGCTACCATTTTTTTCATTGTTATAACTCCCTCTCTTATTTGGCTCAAAATTTACCACCGTTTCCGTGGTTCTGCCCTATATACATTTGAGGAAGCGATTATGTTGCAATGCTAAAAAATTATTCACAAAAACATTTGCCTTGAAGTAAGCTGGACAGGGAAAAGTTCTTGTTGAAAAATCGGCAAATGAAAAAAATAACCCAATTAAGCGAATTATGGCATCCTTTTTGAAACCAAACCAGTACAATTACTTGTCTGGTTTATTGACAGGAACAAGTGCATACAAGAACAGTGCCGGTAATGCAAGCTGGGCAAGAGATAAAAGTTAATCCGTGCGTTTTTTAATGCGAATTTGGCAGGAACCATACAGCCCCTTCGGGCAGAACGTGCAGGGAACTCATGATTTCATGATTCCGGCTACGTCTGTTAGAAGGGGTTTTTGTAGTTTGCGGTGTACAAAACGCCAGCAGCGCCTGATACAGGCACTGCTGGCGTTTTGGGTCCGGGACCATTCTTAGAGCACCCCCACGTTACACCGGGACTTCCCGGCTGCTCTTCTCCATCGGGGAGCTACACAGCGGGCATGGTTTGGAGGACAGGTGATCCTCGGCGCCGCCTACCTTCATCCTTGTCCAGCCCGGACAGCTGCTTCCGGTGCAATTCCAGACGGGAACCGTATGGGTTCTTCCCCCGTGGGATCGGCCGGAGGAAGTGCGTGCTGCTACCGGGGTTCTGCTTACGGCAGCTGCGCTGGCCGGAGTAGCCGGGGCAGCAGATACGGCAGAGCGGAAGGCGGACAGCATAAATCTGGAGACCTCCGCCTTCTTGCCCCGGTGCCGCGCTGGCGAGCTGATGAACAGTTCCTCGCGGGCCCGGGTCACGGCCACATAAGCCAGCCGCCGCTCCTCTTCAAGCGCGTCGAGGCCTGCTGCATTGCCGACAACTACCGTGCTGCTTTTGCTGCCCGGTGCTGTTTTTGCAGTTTTCCGGTCCTTCAGCCGCTCGCCCTCCAGCGCGGAGCTATGAGGGAGAATGCCTTCGGATGCCCCGATCAGGAAGACTACCGGGAACTCCAGCCCTTTCGACTTATGAATCGTCATCAGCGCAACCCGGTTTCCTTGCTCTTTGAGGCCGGGTAGGCGTCTCTGCTCATTGCGTTCAGTCACATGATCGATGAACTCCAGGAATACCGGGAGGCTGTCGAACCGTTCCGCTGACGCTTCCAGCTCATCGAGCATTTCTTTTAGCATCTCCCGGTGGAGAGTGGCTTGATGCCGCTCATTGGCTTCGATGAAGTAGTCATAGAAGGTAGTGCGGATCTGGCGGATTGCCTGGACGGGAGTCAACTGAGCCAAGCCACGGATCAGCTCCAGCCGTTCCTTCAGCTTTGCGCCTTTGAAATCCTCCATCCCCGGCAGGGACATCAGGTGAATCAGCGGCCCTTGCTTGGGCTGTACGGCTTCCATCCGGCGGATGTGGTTCATGCCTTTTTCCCGGTTCATGTACAGAGTCGGCAGAATATTCTCTATCGCTGCGAAGTTTCGCCGGTTCAGCGACAACCGCAGATGATCGAGTACCGGAGAGATCAGCCAATGCTCGTAGAGCAGCTGGCCTTCACCGTAGTCAATATACGGAACATCACGCAGCAGCAGCAGCTCCAGCAAAGCCCGGTTGCTGCTGGAAGCACGGTAGAGCAGAGCGAAATCGCTGTATGCTCGATTTCCGCCAGCCACCTCACTCAGGATATGATCCACGATCTGCTCGGCTTCCTCGTCCGCCGTCTGCGGGCGCAGGTACCGGGGCTGGCGTCCGCTGCCCTTGGCCGCTTGCAGAGTTTTGGATCTACGCCGCCTATTGTGGCGGATAATTCCGTTGCCGAGGCCGACAATCGCGGGGCCGGAACGGTAATTAATATCGAGTGTGATAACCCTGGCACCCGGATATAACTTCTCGAATTCAAGAATGAACTCGCTGCGCGCTCCGTTGAAGGAATAGATCGTCTGGTCATCGTCACCGACCACCATCAGATTATGCTGCGGGTGGGCGATCATTTTGACAAGCTCATACTGCAGCGCATTCGTATCCTGGAACTCATCAACCATTACATACAGAAACCTCATCTGCAGCTCCAGCAAAAGCGCGGGCTTCTCCCTTAGCATCCGGTAGGCGATCAGCAGCACATCATCAAAGTCGATTTTGAAATTGTCGGTCTTCCACTGCTCATAGAGCATCAGAACCGCCTTCATTTCCTGCTCAGCGGTTGATGTTTCCGGAAGATCGCCAGGCTCACCCAGGTTCATCTTGCAGGAGGAGAGCAGAGCTAGCAGGGTTTCCGGGGGATAGGCATCCTTCGGCAGCCCCAGCTCGCGCATGATCTGCTTCAGCAGAATATGCTGGCGGCGGGTCTCATTGAAAATTTCCTGCTGAAGGCCCTGACGGCGCAGGAAATAAAGGAAAAAAGAATGAAACGTGCGGGCCTGCAAGCGGGCGGCGTCACTCTCGCTGACGCCAGGCAACAGGGCGATCCGGTCGCGCATTTCCGCCGCTGCCTTATTGGAGAAGGTCAGCAGCAGCAGTTGACTCGGGGAGATTCCCCGGACGGACAGCAAATATCCGGTTCTGCAGATCAGCACCGAGGTTTTGCCGGAGCCTGCTCCGGCCAGGGTCAACAGCGGGCCCTGGTGATGCCGCACCGCAGCGATCTGCGGAGAGTTGAGCAGAATTCCGCCCTCCTCCAGCCTGCGGAAGTAAGCACCATCGGGGTCTCCGGGCTTCACGATGTCGCGGCTTGTCCGGGTAGAAGCGATGTTCGCCTGCGGAATGCGTTCACCGGTAGCTCCCAGCGGTATATTGTGAAATAAAAGCTTGTTCATTGGATTCACCTTCGTTTATATCATTGCGGGATAAATTAAATTTTAGCCGATCTATACTATACCATCAGATTTGCAATGTTGTCCCTGCAATCGACGAATTGGAACAGTTCTACTTAATTAAATCGGTTAAGGGTGTCACTCCTTGGGTGCTGTGAATATTCTGACTAGTATACGTATGCTATGCTCTGAAATCTATTACGGCAAAGGTGTGATCGTGATGAAGCCTGTCACCCGGATAAGAAAGCCGGCAGTGAAAAGGAAACACCCGGGCCTTCTGGCAGGCCCTCCAAAAACCTTGCTCTACCAGAGCCCGAAGTATGGCTTCAGCATCAGGCTCCCCCGCAGCTGGAAATGCTACACAGTGGTCAGAAGCAGAACCCGGCGGCTGGAGGATGCAGAATACGCTCTGGATTTCCTTTTTAAATATAAAGGGAAAGTCTATGAATCGGCGCTCACACTGCTGGTGTTCCGGATGACTCTGAAGCAGTGGCGGGCCAAGGGCTACGATGAATCCCCGATAGTCAGACTGGCTGTGCGTAACGGGCTAATCTACGCTTACATGGTGCCCGAGGAGCTTCCCGACGAGTTTCTGAATGCCAAAGGCGATGACTATGATTATGCAAGATTCGGCAGACCGATCCGCATCCTGTCCCGCATGGTAAATGACGATATCCCCGGAATCGTCCGAACGTTCAAGCTTCGCTGATCTTGTCCGCCCGTCCGTGGTGTTTCATTGTAATTGTCCAAGAACGGCATTAACCTTGCGCTCATATGTCCTCGGGTTGTCCTCTTTGATCTCCTCCAGCAGAAACGCCAGTGATTTCTTGATTCTTGGGCTCATTCCGGCGGCGATATCGGCGTATTCCCTGCGGCTGATGTCGTCGTCCAGAATTCTTTGGTTCAGCACAATGGCCCAGTTGCGCGCATTCTCCAGCATGTCCGGCAGGGACTCCAGCAGCTGCGTAAGGTACATCTCCATCTGGTAGCTCTCCACGAAATGGACAAGTCCGAACATAATCTCCTCCTGCTCGGTATCATCATCGAAGACGCGGAAGATTTGCTGGATCACTGCATCCTCTGTATCTCCAGCCAGGCCTTCCAGGGCCAGATCAAATGCCTCGCATTCCAGCTCTGTCCGCAGCATACGGTTATGATATAACTGGGCAATCCCAGGATACATATTCAACTTGTGATTCCCCCTAATGTTTGTATTGTTTGGCATTTCGGCAATCTCCCGTACATATTAACATATTAGCATTCAGGCAGGGGAGCGCAGGGCTGGTCCATTAACCGGATATTCGGGCATTGTGCAAATAAATAGGCGCGGTTCAATACGGGTTCCGTTTTTTGACAGCTTGTACTAAAATATTACACAGAGGAGGTGGAACGATGCAGAACAATGATAGTGCGACACTGCTTCGTGTAGAACGTGCCAGGGAGAAGCTATACCAGATGCAAAAAAAATACGGGTTCTTGACACATCCCAAGGTGATTGAACAGTCTGTAGCTTTGGATCATCTGCTTAATCAATACAGCACTCCAAAAACCGTCTGCTAACGGGGTACCTTTATTAAATACGAATAGGGAGGAAAATTATGTTTATTCCAATTCTGACTGCACTGACAACGACGCAACATTTGATCCTTTTAATTTTGCTAACGGTGAATATTGGAGCTATATACTGCATCGTCAGATATAGAGCAGGCCGGCACTAGGACTCTCATTATTCCCCCTACCTCTCTTCAAAATAGATGTGCATACCCCCAGTGGCACTATTCTTCGCGTAGCTCCCCGCAACAAAGTCGGCCGTTTCTTTTAGAACCGGTGCGGCGTTCTTCGTGGCAATTCGGTAGCCGGCCAGCCCGATCATCAATAGGTTCGCATCCAGCCCGTCTCCTCTTGAATATCCTCATCATACAGCTCGAACTGTTCTTCCACACTTCCCCGGCTTGTCGAGCTCCATACATACGTTATCTTCTGTGAATCCCTCATCATACAATTCAGGAATCCCGTTCATCCAGCACATTCCAGCTCCGCCGGGAGCAATTACTCTTAGTCCAGTAATGGAGGATTTTTCGAAAAGAGTTCTGCCGTGGTACAATATAAGGCAGACCTACAGATAGCATCCATTCATTTAGGCAAGGGGGAACTGCGAATGAAATCCAGAAATTTAGCGACTATCTCGCTGGCTGTTATGGCCTGCGGTTTTTTGATTACACTCTTTTTGCCGGAAAATTTGACCGTTATCCTGCTGAGGGGCGGCTTTGAGGCCGGACTGGTTGGGGGGATTGCTGACTGGTTCGCCGTCACTGCGCTCTTCCGTCATCCGCTTGGATTGCCCATTCCTCATACCTCACTTCTGCTGAAGAATCGGGACAAAATTATTCAATCGTTGATCTCTGCGATGGAGAATGAGCTGCTGAACAAGGCGAGTATCGAGAACAAACTTCGCAAGATCCACATAGTGGCGCTTGGCAGCACTCTTCTAACCCGGCTGTTCGCCCGGAAAAAAGCGAGAATTGAAATGCTGGAGCAGATCAGAAGCTTCGTACAGAAGCTTCCGGTCATTCAGGCTGTGCCTTATATTCAGTCAGCAGCCGCCAGCTATATCCGTGAAGCGAAGCTTGGATCGGCAGCGGATACCATTATCACCAAGCTCATGAATGACGGGAAGGACGTTGCTGCCCTGGATTATGCACTGGGTGGAATCTCCGGCTGGACGGCCCGTCCTGAGACACGGGCGATGCTGGGCAAGATCGCCAGCGAGAAATTGGCTGAGGTGAAGCTGGGCGGACTCAAGGGAATGGCTTTTCAGGCTTTCGTCGGATTTGTGGATGCCGAGATGCTGGGAGAAATGCTGCAGGGTATGGTGCAATCCGGTATCCGTGATTTCCGCGAAGAGGATAGTCCTTATCGTGACCAGATCATCCAGGAGATCCGTGTTGCCATTTTTCAACTGGTGAATGACGAGGCGCGGATCGCTGCGATTAAGGATTGGGGCTTGAATGAACTGCAGAGTGAATCCACTGTGGCGTTCCTGCAGGAGCAGCTTGAAGGATTCCGCGGCAAGGCGGTTGCCCTGCTGGAAGAAGAGAAGTCTGCGGGGGGGCGCAGGCTGTTTGGACTGTATGCCATGCTGGCCCGCCGTGTCAGCAAGGAGCAGGAGTGGATTCAAGGCTGGGAGGAGCGGATTCGTGCTTCCCTGATCAACTTCGTAGAAGCGAATCATTACCGGCTGGGGCTTCTGGTCAAAGAAAACCTGGATCAGATGGATGACGCCAGTCTGGTAGATATGCTGGAGGATAAGGTGGGTAAGGATCTGCAATGGATTCGGGTCAATGGCGCGGTGTGCGGCTTTGTAGTGGGGCTGGTCCTGACCGTTATCCAGATGTTTTGAACCGGAGAGCATTAGTATACAAAAAGGCAGCAAGCGGTATCCCCTGAATCAGATTCTGAACAGGGATGCGCTTTGCTGCCTTTTTCGCAGGTGCTTATCATAGATGGACAAGTAGCCTATAACTGGTTCTTTCCGTTGCTGATCGTGTAGGCTTCCTGCACAGGCAGCACGAATATTTTACCGTCACCGAAGGAGCCGTGCTCACCGGTTCTTGCCGTTCTCATAATAATGCTGATGACATCTTCCTTCTCATCATCCTGGATGACGATCATCAGCAGCTTCTTGGAGATTTGATCATAATGATTGGTGCCGACCTGAATCCCTTTTTGTTTGCCGCGGCCGAGCAGATCCATCTTACTGATGGAGGGGAAACCGGCAAGCAGCAGTTCAGCCATAACTGCATCCGCCTTCTCGGGTCTTACTATAGCCTTGATCATTAACATAACGATGCACCCTTTCTACAGCGAATAGTGTGTTGTAGGGGGTTGCCAATGTCTAGGTAGCCGTATAAGTGATACATTTGCATAATGGCAACGCTTACAATCTGAGTATAATATTAACTGTAGCTGTATCCTGCGAATATGATCACAAATTCTGTGTTACACATTGTCGCATAGTCAGGGAGCTGGCAGCTTCCCTGAATTCTCCTTATATGGCAAAAGAACACGGTACAGATTCTCCATTGCTGCCGCCGTCTGCTGCCATCCGAAATTCTGCAGCGCGTCACTCCGCCCCTGGAGTCCGATTCTGGCTGCCAGCTGCGGCTGGCGGCCTATCTGCAGCAGGTATTTGGCGAATGGAGCCGCTTCACGGTAACGATCCACTAAATATCCGTTATGACCGGATACGATGATCTCCCGGATACCGCCGTTGTTCGAGGCGATGACCGGCAGTGCTGAGGCCATTGCCTCCACGTTGACCAGTCCGAAGGATTCATGCCGCTGGGACGGGCAGACGAAGACATCGGCGGCCTGGTACAGACCATGAATATCTTCATGGGCGATCTTACCGATAAAGGTGACCCGAACCCCCAGGCGCCGGGACATGGCCTTAAGCTGCCGGATATACCGCGGCTTGCCGTGGCCGGCGATAATCAACTGTGCCGGCAGACGTCTATTGAGCAGTCGCATGGCTCTAATTAATATGGGCACTCCCTTACGGGGGATAATCCGTCCGACGAACAGAACGGTAAAAACAGGGCCCAGGCGAAAGATCCTGCGCGCCTGCTGCTTTTCCGCTTGCTCTGCGGGGAAAAACCGGGTCAAGTCGGCACCTAGTGGTACCACCCGGATGTTTCCGCCCAGACCGTGGAACCGCCGGGACAGTCTCTGCTGCAGCGAACGGCTGTTGACCGCGATAAGATCAGCCCTTGCCAGGCTGCGGGCAATCCGGGTTTCAGCCGGAACAAAGGTCAAGGAGTGGAGGAACAGGACCACCGGTGTGCGTGGATGCCGGCGCTTAACGGCGGCCATCAGCTGGGGGCGGTTGTCGACTTGTATCACATCGAAATGCTCCCCTTCAAGGTAGTCCAGCACCGAAGCAAGATAACGTGCAGGTGTACCTGAAGCCAGACGGATCATGTGCACCTGCTCCAGTTTATCGGCTTCGGGAAGTCCCGGAGCCTTCCGGCTTACGATTGTCACTGTATGCCGCCGGGCCAGTTCTCTGGCGATTGCCCAGATACAGATTTCCACAGAGCCATCTCCCGGCACCGGAAACTGTTCCGGCGCGATCATACAGATATGCATAGATGTAAGCCTCCTTCATCCTATAGCTGTGCCTCTTACCTAACATATGCCGATAAGCAGGCGGAAGACACATTTGTGGGGATCAGGATGTAATCTGTCTGGAGGCGGCTGCGATTACAGCGGCAACCTTTTGTTCCAGTTCAATAATCTTTTGCTTGCTGGCTGCGATCTGCTGGTGGCCGGAGAGCAATGATGTCAAGGAGCCGCCAGTCAGGGCAGGGTTCTTCTTGCGGATGGCAGATTTGAAGTCACTCCAATCTGCAGTCAGGCGTTTGTTCAGTGAAACGGCAACACTTTTCTGTGTCTTGATGGACGTCTGCGGACTTTCAATCCCGGCCAGTGTCTTGCGTACTGCAGCTATTTTCTTGGTCCGGATATCCTTGGCGGCTTTGAGTTGTGCTTCTTGGTCGCGGATGTCCTGGCGTGCCATCTGGACAAGGATTTTCATAGCATCGGACTGGGCACGCAGTATAGAATTTAAGGACTTGTCCTTAAGGCCCCTGAGCAGGGAGATGCGGGTGTTCAGCGCACTGTACTGGTCAAAGAGTGGCTGGTAGCGGCCCTTGGTGCTGACAACCACAGCACTAAGCCGGGTTACAGTGGCCTGATCAATATTCTTGATTTGCTCCTTCACGGCTATGAGTGACTGTGCGTTGTCTTCATGAAGCTTGCGGATTTGTTCCTCTCTGCTGTCATATTGCGCCGACAATGCAGACAATTCGCTGTACTGGCTCTTCAGCTTGCTTCTTGATGAAGAATCGGCAACCGCGGCAGTTAAATCAAAAGCGGCCTGAATCGAAGGGGTTAGCTCCGTTCCGGAAGCTGCCGTCAGACCTGCAAGGGGCAGCGATAGAAGCAGCAACGACAGAAGGGCCAGGACAGCATGTTTAAGAGTATTCATTTTTCTCCTCCTATGGGGTCATCCGTCTGCCTGTACCCAACAAAAAAAGCACCCGTAGCAAAGGCTAATAAGCCTTCATTACGGGTGCTTCCGGTAACAGGTCACGAATAAATTATTAACTTAAACTATAGATGAACCTCCTATATCCGTCAATATTTACAATTTATTTTGTTCTCATTTGAAAAAAGGGGCGGCTCATTTCTTTCCTTAATTCTCTTATCGTATACTTGGGTAAATAGACAACAGTGAGTCTGCACCAGCAGCGGCTCGTGATGAGGGAGGCCTGATTGATTTGGATAACAATAACAGGGGAATTCTGGATCAAGCGTTCCTGATGTCTCCGATGGGGATGGGAGTATTGTCTTCAGAAGAGGCCAAGTGGATAAAAGTTAATCCTGCTTTCTGTCAACTTCTTGGCTGCAGTGAACAGGAGTTCCTGGCGGAGGGTTTGCTCTACAATGCTTCTGCTTCGCGGGAGGAAGCCCGGCAATTGCACAACCATCTTATAAATGAACTAGACTCTTCTGCGGCGGGCTCTCTGGTCAAGGAGAAAAGATTCCAAGCCCGTTCGGGACGTACGGTATGGCTTCTGCTTACATTCGTCAAGGCTATGGAGGGCCTGGCTTACCGGCATGTTATCGTGTACGCCCAGGATATTACCGACCGCAAAATTGCCGATCAGCTGACCGTGGACAGCCGTGATTTGTATGATTTATTTATAAAAGACGAACAAACGATGATTTCCTTCACCCTGCCTGATGGAACGCTGAGTTTCATTTCTCCTTCTTCGCTGCTGCAAATCGGTTTCGCCCCTGAGGAGTTAATTGGTAAGAACCGGCTGGAGTTCTACCATCCAGATGATACTGAAGGAATGAATAACCAGTCCGAAGGACTCCTGGAGAATAAAATCAATGTCCGCCGGCTGCGCCATAAAGAGGGGCATTATCTGTGGTTCGAGTCTTCTTTTCATATCATCCGTGATGAAAACGGTGAAGTCGTACGGATCATGGGCGTTGGCCGTAATGTGAACAGCCGCAAGCTGAACGAGGAGGCCTTGGCCACTGCCCAGCGGGTTGCCAAAATAGGCTCCTGGGTTTGGGATTTGTCCAAAGAAAGGCTGACGTTCTCAGAAGAGCTGCAGCGGATGCTCCACTTTAGTACAGGGAAGAACGTGAATTATAAGACCTTCCTGTCTCTGGTGTATCCTGAGGACATGGTACTGCTGACTGAGGGGGTCGAACGGGCTGTGGAAAAAGGGGAATCCGGCGAAACCTCCTTCCGTCTGGTTCTTTCTGATGCCACAGTACTTGCAGTACACATTCAGTGGGATGTCATGCGCGGTCCCGACGGCAAGCCTGTGCAGCTGATCGGCATGATGCAGGATATTACCGAGCGGCGGCAGATGGAGCAGCAGCTTAGAGAGAGCGAACGGAATTACCGGCTGATGTCAGAGAACTCCATCGATATGATTTCGCGTCAATCGGTAGCAGGCACTGTCTTTCTCTATTGCTCTTCTGCCAGCCGCTCCCTGCTGGGCTACGAGCCCGAGGAGATGGTAGGGACAAGTGCCTTGGATTACCTGCATCCCGATGACCTGCAGCGGTTGAAGAAGACACTGGCCGAAAGTGAGCACTCCGGATTCATTCCCGTAGTAACCTTCCGGTACCGCCGCAAGGATGGAAGCTACGCCTGGTTTGAGACGAATAGCCGGTATATTTATGATGACCATGGCCAGATCCTGGAGATTATATCAGTCAGCCGTGATATCACCGAGCGCAAGCGTTTTGAATCTATGCTTCAGGAGAGTGAGCAACGCTACAAGTCTCTCTTCGAATATAATCCATCCGCGGTCTATTCCATGAATCTGCAGGGGGATTATCTGACGGCGAATGCCAATCTGGAGGAACTGACAGGTTATAGTCTGGATGAATTGATTGGAATGTATTTTGGACCTATTGTGCATGAGAAGGATATCGCGAAGACCCTGCATCATTTCACACTGGCCAGCCAGGGAGAGCCCCAGAGCTATGATCTGACACTGATCCATAAAGATGGGCATCTTATTGAAATCAATACCATCAATATCCCGATTATTGTCGACAGACAGGTGGTAGGTGTATATGGGATTTCCCGTGATATCACTGAGCGTATCCGGTATACCGAGCAGATTGAGAAGCTCAGCAATGAATACACGCTGATTCTGAATGCGGTGTCCGAAGGTATATTCGGTCTGGATACCGAGGGGAAAATCACCTTCATCAATCCGGCGGGAGAGCGGATACTGGGGTTTGAGCATAACGAAATTATGGGCCGTTCTTACCTGGATCATATCCGGCAAACGGCGCCGGACGGAATTCATTACCGGCCGGAGGATTCTCCCCTGATGCGGGTTATCCGGACAGGAGAGTCCCAGCGGAGTATGGATGCGGTACTGTGGCGCAAGGACGGCTCCAGCTTTCTTGCGGAGTATCAGGCAACACCGCTGTTCGACAAGGGAGAACGCAAAGGGGCGGTTGTTGTATTCAGGGACATTACCGATGAGCAGGAAATTATCCGTGCCAAGGAGTCGGCCGAGAAGGCGGATCAGGCCAAATCCGAGTTTCTTGCGGTGATGAGCCACGAGCTGCGGACCCCGATGAATGGAATTATGGGGATGACAGATCTTCTGGCGGAGACGGAGCTTAATGAGGAACAACGCGGTTATGCGGAGATCATCAGCCAGAGCAGCGCTTCCCTGCTGTATATTCTCAATGAAATTCTGGATTTCAGTAAAATCGAAGCCGGTAAAATGACACTTGCTCATGAACCGGTCAGTGTGGAGTCTGTTATGGAGATGGTTACCGAGCTGTTTTCACCTAAAGCCAGGGAAAAGAATGTCCGGCTATCCAGCCGCATCGCCGAAGATGTTCCAGAGCTGATCATGGGTGACGCGGACCGTCTGCGCCAGGTGCTCGTGAATTTGGTGAGCAATGCGGTCAAGTTTACCGAAGAAGGGCAGGTCTCTATTGCTGTCGAAACGGAATATTGCCCGAACGCCAAGAAGCTGAACCTGAAGTTCAGTGTACGGGATACGGGAATTGGCATTCCAACCGCCAAGCAGCCGCTGCTGTTTCAGTCGTTCTCCCAATTGCATCCGTCTATTAACCGCAAATATGGCGGTACAGGTCTGGGACTTGCGATCTGCAAACGGCTTGTCGAGCTTATGGGCGGAGCGATTGGAGTGGAGAGCGCAGAGGACGAAGGTTCGACCTTCTACTTCACCCTTCCCATCATTACCGATGAGGAGTGGAAAGAGAATAAGGCAGATGACAATCCGTTGCCCATTAATTCTGAAGCACGGAATGGCAGTGTTCCTCCTGAGTCCAATACCAACCAGAACCAAGTACAGCAGGTGGAGAATGGCAGTATACTGCCAGCCGCTAGCCCCGCGCCCGCTCTGCCTGAAGCGAAGTATGGCCCCCTGCGGATATTGGTTGCGGAGGATCATCCCGTCAATCAAAAGCTTATACTGACGATGCTGGAGAAACGGGGGTATAGGGCGGATCTGGTGGAGAATGGCCAGCAGGCGCTTCAGGCCGTTCTTGAGCGTCCGTATGACCTGTTGTTAATGGATATCCAGATGCCCGTGATGAGCGGAATTACTGCGTCGGCCAGAATCAGGGAGCAGGCTCCGCTTCACCACCGGCCGTTCATCGTTGCGGTAACGGCTTATGCCAGACCAGAGGATCGGGAGCGGTGCCTCATGGCAGGCATGGAAGACTTCGTCAGCAAGCCGTTTCTCGCCTCAGATATTGAGCGGATACTCAGGGAACGGAAGGAAAAGATATCCTTATGATCGAGAAAAGGTCTGAATATCGGCTGGAAGTGGAACCATATACACAATGGGAGCCGGGCGTAGCCTCTCCCGGCTCTGCCTGCGGGCCGGCGACCATGGCCGCTTTAATCGAATATTGGCATACCAGGAGAGGTTATGGGCGTATTCCAGGTTCGGGTCATTTTGACTCCAAAGCAGAGCATATCAATTATATATACAGCCATCATGGGGGGACTCCGTTGGGGATGAGTGCGCGCAGTTTTGCCAAAGGCCTTCAGGCCTATATTGGTGCTGCCCTCCCGCGCGTAGAGCGCAGGCGCCGGCCGGTTTCAGTATCCGTTTTTAATGACATGGGGAGGTATCGGGCGGAGATTGACGCCGGGCGACCGGTGGCCGTGAAGTTTGACAAATGGTTCAGCCTCCGCTGGAGGGGAAGGTATGCCTATGATTATCATTGGGTGCTGGGAATCGGATACGATCTGACCGATACGGGAGCGGGACCTGCGCTGATTGTCCAAGATAACGGTATACGCCATAAGAACGGAGGGTTTACCCCTGGCCGGGAGCGCCATATTCCTTATTTGCCGAACCAGCCTATTCTTACCATGGTAGCGCTGAACATAGAATGACGGAACCTGAAATACAGCCGTACAGAATTCATACCCCCGCTCATCCCATCTAAAAAATCTTTCTGTACAAACGTTTGCGCGAAGCGGATAATTAGGTTGTAATATCCATTTAATAAAGGGTAAAGGGGACAGATTGCTTTGTCAGTACAAAGGGAAATGGAAGAAACCATCTTTTATGGGGATCCTGCAGCTACCGGAGGCATTTCCGTATTCGACCAGGATTTTGACGAGCTGTTCAGCTATGACGGAGACGATCTTGGCCTCATCTATACTTCTGCTTACTCCGCCTTTTGTCTATGGGCTCCCACGGCGCAGGAAGCGGAAGTGGTGCTGTACGACTCTTGGCAGCAGACCGCCGGCGACCGCCTGCCCATGATACGTGAGGTGCGGGGGACCTGGAGGCTGACGGTTTCCGGTGATCTGGATGGCAAGCTGTATACCTATCGTGTACGTATCGGGGACCAGTGGAATGAGGCAGCGGACCCATACGCACGTGCAGTCGGTGTAAATGGGGACAGAGCGGCAATTCTTGACCTGCGCAAGACGGATCCTGAGCGTTGGACTACGGATAAGCCGCCTTTGGCGAGCCCTATGGACGCAGTCATCTATGAGCTTCATGTGCGGGATTTGTCCATTCATCCGGCCAGCGGAACTGCCTACAAGGGACAATTTCTGGGTCTCGCCGAAGGCGGAACACGGGGTCCCGGGGGGATTCTGACCGGGCTCGATCATATTGCCGATCTTGGGGTGACGCATGTTCAGCTGCTGCCAGTCTATGACTTAGCCACAGAGAGCGTGGATGAAACCAGGCTGGACCAGCCGTACTATAACTGGGGGTATGATCCGAAGAATTATAACGTGCCGGAGGGCTCTTACGCGACAGACCCGTATCTGCCGGATGTGCGCATTACCGAGCTCAAAACCATGATTCAGGCGCTGCATGACCGTGGTCTGCGCGTAATCATGGATGTGGTCTATAACCATGTGTATGACGGGTACCGTGTGAATTTTACCAAGCTGGTTCCCGGCTATTATCTGCGCTACAAGCGGGACGGCAGTCTGTCAAACGGTTCGGGCTGCGGCAACGATGTCGCTTCCGAGCGGACCATGATGTCCCGGTTTATTGTGGATTCGGTTCTCTACTGGGCCACAGAATATCATATGGACGGCTTCCGGTTTGACCTGATGGGTCTGATTGATGTTGACACGATGGCGGAAATCCGCCGCCGTCTGGATGAAGTCGACCCTTCGATCATGACCATCGGCGAGGGATGGATCATGGAGACCGAGCTTGCCACGGAACGGCTGGCCAATCAGAGTAACGCAGACGCACTGCCGGGAATCGGACAATTTAACGACGGTTTTCGGGACGCGGTGAAGGGCAATATTTTCAGGTATGAGGAACCAGGCTTTATCGGCGGCAGGTCGGGACTGGAACAGGTGGTGAAGACAGGCATTACAGGGGGAGTGGTGTACGGACAGACTATCGGCCAGTTTGCCGATGAACCCCGGCAGTGCGTGAATTATATGGAATGCCACGACAATCATACCTTGTGGGATAAAATCGTCCTGTCCTCTGCCGGAGTATCCGACAAGCAGCGCAGGGCGATGCACCGGCTGGCTTCAGCCATGGTGCTGACGAGCCAGGGGATTCCGTTCCTTCATGCCGGACAGGAATTTATGCGTACCAAAGAAGGTGTGGAGAACAGCTTTGAATCACCGGTAGAGATCAATTGGCTGGACTGGGAGCGCTGCGCTGCTTATGCGGACGAGGTGGCTTACATGAAAAAGCTCATATCGCTGCGCCGGGCACATCCCGCCTTCCGCTTGCACAGTGCAGAGGAAATCCGTGCGAAGCTATTCTTCGAGAAGGCGCCTGCGGGTACAGTGGCATATACGCTTCGGGAGCATGCCGGAGGTGATGCAGCGAAGCACCTGTACGTGGTCTACAATACCAATCCGGGCGGATCAACGCTTTCGCTGCCGCCGCTGGGGGTATGGGAGCCACTGTTTGGGGAGGAACTGGCAGTATTGGGGACAGAGGGGCAACTGACCGTTAAGGGTCTCGGAATGGTCGTTCTGGCCGTTCAGGCTTAGCACGATTAACACCGGAATACCTAGATGAGGAACATGAAGACTGTTTTGTAGGCAGAGCCATCTGCCGACTGGACAGTCTTTTTCCTGTGAAAATTCTAAAAACAGGATTACTTTTGAAATTTAGTACTACACCTGTCGTAGTAATCATGCTACAATATTATTACTACGACAGATGTAGTACGACAGATGCAGTAGGGAGGAAGGATATTGATCAGCAGCGATGTGATCCGCGGATACAACGATACATTTATTCTATATATGCTTTTGGACGGAGAATCCTATGGCTACGAGATATCCAAGAATATCAGGAGGCTGTCGGATGAGAAATATATTATGAAGGAAACCACCCTGTATTCCGCGTTTACCCGGCTGGAGAAGAATGGGTACATCTGCTCGTTTTATAAGGATGAGACCCTGGGGAAGCGGCGTACCTACTACCGCATTACTCCGGAGGGGCTGGCGTATTATCATGACAAATGTGCGGAGTGGCTGATCACCCAGGAAGTTGTGAACAAATTTATTAAGGAGCTGTGATTAGGAATGGAAACCATCATCAGTTATTTGAACAATATGTTTGCCGCTCTCCCCAGAACCGCGCAGATGGATGGGGTCAAGCAGGACCTGCTGTCGAGCATGGAAGAGAAGTACCATGAATTGAAGCAGGAAGGCAAAACCGAAAATGAAGCCGTGGGCATCGTGATTTCCGAGTTTGGCAACATTGATGAACTGATCGAGGAACTTGATATTCCCGTTGAAGGGGAGGAGAACAAGCTTCTGATGCTTGCTCCGGAGGATACATTTAGCTATATGGCTGCCAAAAAGAAATCGGGCTTCATGGTGGGGCTAGGTGTAATGTTGTGCATTATCGGTCCCGCATTGCTGATTCTGCTGAACACTCTGGCCGAGTTCGGATTTCTTAAAGGGGTCATTTCAGAGGATGCTGCATCCATTCTTGGTGTGGTTGCTTTGCTTATACTGGTGGCATTGGCAGTGGGTCTGTTCATTTTCAGCGGCATGATGCTGGAGAAATATAAATATTTGCACGAAGGCTTTAGCCTGCCATATGATTTAGGGTTCGAGATTCAGCACCGCAGTGGTGCATTCGTCCCTACGTATACCTTGTCCATGGTGATGGGCGTATGCCTGTGTGTATTAAGTCCGGTTCCGGTGATTGCATGGTCTCTGATCAATGAAGATTCTACCGGTTATGGCGTGGTCATTTTGCTTCTGCTGATTGCTTTGGCGGTCTTTCTGTTCATTTATTATGGTAACATTAAGGAGAGCTTCAGCTTCCTGCTTAAGGAAGGCGAGTTCGCTCAGGAAAAGAAATAAGAGAAGCACGTCATGGGCAACTTCGCAGCGATTATCTGGCCGGTGGCGGTCTGCATTTTCCTGATCAGCGGATTTGTTTTTGAGAGCTGGGATGTCAACTGGATCGTGTTCCCGGTAACCGCGATAGTCAACTCCGTGTATAGTGCTGCCAAAGAAAAATAACCTCTGATAGCCGCTTTGCCCATCTCCGAAATTTTATCTAAAAATGTGACTTTCCTCATTTAGGCTATACAGGATAGATGATAATATAGAGTCATTTCAGGCGGGAAACCGTCTTGTCACAGCTTCTTGCTTTGCTGCTTTACAGTGACAAATAATCAGTCGGTGACAGAGAGTAACTGTCTTTTTGGAGCCGAATGGGGCAACAATGCCGCCTTTGGGTGATTCGGCGGCCAATCAGAGAGACTCGGAGGATGACAGGTATGGGTAAAGCAACAGGATTTCTTGAATATCAGCGGCAGACTCCTGCGGAGTGCGAGCCTTTGGAACGGATTAAGAACTGGAATGAATTTTCGCAGAAGATGGACGAGGAGAAGCTGAAGGAGCAGGGCGCGCGCTGCATGGATTGCGGTACACCGTTCTGCCATGTTGGACGGCTGCTCTCCGGGATGGCCTCCGGCTGTCCGCTGCATAATCTTATTCCGGAATGGAATGATATGGTATACCGCGGCAACTGGGAGGTTGCGCTTAAACGGCTTCACAAGACCAACAACTTTCCGGAGTTTACCGGACGTGTCTGTCCAGCACCTTGTGAAGGCGCTTGTACAGTGGGGATGAATGGCAATCCGGTCACGATCAAATCGATTGAGAAGGCCATCGTGGACAGAGGTTTTGCTGAGGGTTGGATCGTTCCCCAGCCGCCGCTCAGCCGTACCGGCAAAAAAGTCGCCGTAGTCGGCTCCGGTCCTGCAGGTCTTGCTTGTGCCGCACAGCTTAACAAAGCCGGACATAGTGTAACCGTGTATGAACGTGCGGACCGAATCGGCGGCCTGTTGACCTACGGAATTCCGAATATGAAGCTGGACAAACAAACGGTACAGCGCCGAGTAGATCTGCTGGCGGCAGAAGGCGTTACCTTCGTTACCCGGACCGAGATCGGCAGAGATATTGAAGCATCACAGCTGAAGGAAGAGCATGATGCATTGGTGCTGTGCGGCGGCTCTACGCAGGCACGTGATCTGGCGCTGGAAGGGCGCGAGCTTCGGGGCATTCATCAGGCGATGGAATTCCTGACACTGAACACGAAGAGTCTGCTCGACTCCGGCCTCGCAGACGGGGAATACATCTCTGCAGCCGGCAAAGATGTGGTCGTTATTGGCGGCGGGGATACAGGTACGGACTGTGTCGCTACTTCCATCCGGCACGGCTGCCGCAGTGTAGTCCAACTGGAGATTATGCCGCAGGCGCCGCTTACCCGCCAGGCGGGCAACCCTTGGCCTGAGTGGCCGAAGGTGATGAAGGTGGATTACGGCCAGCAGGAAGCAGCGGCCTTGTATCAGGAAGATCCGCGTCGTTATCTTGTGAATACGAAGCGTTTTGTCGGTGACGACGGCGGACATGTGCAGGAACTGCACACCGTGCGCATCGAATGGACCCGGAATGAACAGGGCCGGATGGTGCCGGTAGAGGTTCCAGGCAGTGAAGAAGTCATCCAGGCACAGCTTGTGCTGCTTGCCCTGGGATTCACCGGACCGGAAGAAACGGTGCTGGGCCAGCTAGGGGTTGAGCGTGATGAGCGCTCCAACGCCAAAGCCGAGTTCGGAACGCAGGCTACCAATGTGGAAGGCGTATTTGCTGCTGGAGATATACGGCGCGGCCAGAGCCTTGTGGTATGGGCTATTAATGAAGGACGGCAGGCAGCGCGCGAGGTGGACCGGTTCCTGATGGGTTCTTCCAATCTGCCATAATTCATAATATAAGAATGTAAAGTGCAGGGCGCCCCGCGGGCGCCCGCTTTGCGTTAGGGACTCAAAGAGAGTTAAAATAATTAGATACATAGGACAATAGAAAAACAGGAAAAGGAGAATGCATCATGAAACTGATGTTCATTTCGGATATTCACGGATCACTGCATTGGCTGGAGCAGGCACTGTTGAAGGCGGAAGAGGAGCAGCCGCATACGCTTGTTGTACTGGGCGACTTCCTGTACCACGGGCCACGAAATCCGCTGCCGGATGGCTATGATCCTCAAGGAGTCGCAGCCAGGCTGAATGCCTATGGCAAATCACTGGTGGCCGTACGCGGCAACTGCGACGCCGAGGTCGATCAGATGCTGCTGCAGTTCCCGATGATGGGCGACTATGTGCTGATCCTTCATGAAGGCCGGAAGATCTATGCAACCCACGGACATGGCTTCAGCATCGACAATCTGCCACAGCTGACACCAGGCGATGTTTTTATCCAGGGTCACACCCATCTGCCGGTAGCGGATGTCAAGGAGGGCATCACGGTGCTGAACCCCGGCTCCATTTCGCTGCCGAAAGAGAACCATCCCAACTCCTACGGAATTCTGGAGAATGGAACTTTCACCATTAAGGACTTTACGGGAAATATAGTGAAACAGATCAAGCTCTAAAATACAGCTAGACTCTGATCCCCCTGGATTTTCCCAGGGGGATTTGCTTGTCCGGCAATTGAGCGCATCCTCATATTATTGTATGATGGGTAAGGAGCTTTTCCGGGACAGCCGGGCGCTCCAAATATGAATAGCAGAGGTAATTATAAGAATGTATCCCAAAGAATTAAACTATACCATGCCACCCGAATGGGATGAGCATGAACGTACTTTTATTTCCTGGCCGGTCCAGGCTTCCATGGTGTTTCCCGACAATTATGAAGCCGTGAGCGGCGGCTATGCCGAGATTATCCGGGCTATTGCCGAGTTCGAGCCGGTAACCGTAGTAGTGAACCCGGAAGAGTTGGAGCAGGTGGACAAGCTGGCTCTGGGAGACAATGTTACGCTGCTGCCGATCCGGCATAATGATGCCTGGCTGCGTGACAACGGTCCAACCTTTGTTAAGGGTGAGGATGGAACACTTGCAGGCGTGAACTGGAAATTCAATGCCTGGGGCGGCAAATATTCACCTTGGGACCTGGATGATGAGGTGGCTCCTCAGATTCTGAAGCAGGTGCAGGTTACCCGTTACGATGCTCCGCTGGTCATGGAGGGTGGATCTATCCATAGCGATGGGGAAGGAACACTTCTTACCACAGAGGAATGTCTGCTGAACAAGAACCGCAATCCGGAGCTGGACCGGGAAGAGATTGAAGAATACGTGTGTAAATATACAGGTACAGAAGCCATCATCTGGCTGAAACGCGGCCTGAGCGGTGATGAAACCGATGGGCATGTCGATAATATTGCCTGCTTCGCCGCACCTGGCAAAGTAATCATTCAGGTCTGCGATGACCCGCAGGACGAGAATTATTCGATTACCCAGGAGAACTTGAGGATTCTGGAAAAAGCCGTGGACGCCAAAGGACGGAAACTGGAGATCATCACGATCCAGCAGCCGCCTCGTACGGATTATGAGGACAGCCGTCTGACGCTCAGCTATTTGAATTTTTATTTTGTGAATGGCGGGATTATCCTGCCGGTGTTCGGAGGAACTGCTGCAGAAACGGATAAGCTTGCCGAACAGAAGCTTGCCACACTGTTCCCGGACCGTAGAATCCGCACAGTGAATGGAATGGCCGTGATTGGCGAAGGCGGCAATGTACACTGCACCACCCAGCAGATGCCTGCCGGGAGATCCTAAATTTTTGCAAGGAGGACAGAATGGTGAGAAAAGTAAAAGTAGCCGCGACACAAATGAGCTGTTCCGGTGATATTGATGAGAATATCCGCAAGGCGGAAACCCTGGTTAGGGAAGCTGCTGCCCAAGGCGCGCAGATTATCCTGCTTCAGGAGCTGTTTGAAACTCCGTATTTCTGCCAGAAGGAGAAATCAGATTATTATGCTTATGCGACCGAGCTTGAGCACAACAAAGCAGTGAACCATTTCAAAGCGGTAGCGAAAGAACTGCAGGTGGTGCTGCCGATCAGCTTTTATGAAAAGAAAAACTATGCCCGTTACAACTCCCTGGCTGTGATTGATGCTGATGGCACGGTGCTGGGCAAATACCGCAAAAGCCACATCCCCGATGGCCCCGGCTATGAAGAGAAGTTCTACTTCAATCCCGGAGATACCGGCTTTAAAGTGTGGAATACCCGTTACGCCAAAATTGGTGTCGGCGTCTGCTGGGATCAATGGTACCCGGAAGCCGCACGGGTGATGAGTCTGATGGGAGCGGAGATTTTGTTCTACCCTACAGCCATCGGTTCGGAGCCGCAGGACGGGTCGATTGACTCCAAAGACCACTGGCAGACCTGTATGCTGGGCCATGCGGCAGCGAATCTGATTCCTGTCGTGGCCTCTAACCGGATCGGAGAGGAAACGGATGAGGAGTCCAGCATTAACTTCTATGGCTCCTCATTTATCGCCGGTCCTCAGGGCAACAAGATTGTCGAAGCCGGACGGGATGAACAGACTGTATTGGTCAGTGAATTTGACCTGGACGCCTTGGAGGTTGGCCGGATCGAATGGGGGATCTTCCGCGACCGGCGACCGGAGCTGTATCGGTTAATTGCTTCGTATGACGGGGATTTGACGTTTTAATCTGTACAACGTTAATGAAAGATAACAAAGACTGAAATACAGCATAGCAATGGCACCGCCGGGGATATTCACATCTCATGGCGGTGCCTTTTTTGATAATAGAGACGGTAGTAGGGATGGATCCTCCAGCGGATAAGTGAATGAACAGAGTCCAGTAAAGGGAGGAAATGCTACAATATAACGATTATATGTTATTAAACATGACATATAATAGAAAAGTTAATTGTCATCACTACTTTAATCTGATAAAATCTCCTTAAGTTATTACACGAATAAGTAGGGGGATTGAAGAATGGGGATTAAAAATAAATGGTTTATGTCAGCTTTAATGTCATTCGTAGTGCTTGCAATGGTGGGCTGCAGTTCCAACAATAAGGCAGACAGCGGCAGCGCCGGCGGGGAGACGATTAAGTTCGCCAGTGACGCGAGCTATGCACCGATGGAGTATATGGATACAGATACAATCAAAGGATTTGACATCGATTTCATCAAGGCGGTAATGGAGGAAGCCGGCATCGGCTATACCGTAACGAACACGGGGTGGGACACTATGCTGACCAGCGTGAAGCAAGGCACGGAATACCAAGCTGGTTTGTCTTCGGTTTCTATTACAGACGAGCGGAAAGAAACCTATGATTATTCCATTCCTTATTTTGAATCCACCAACATGATTATGGTTAAGGAAGGCAGTGACATCAAGAGTGCGCTTGACCTGAAGGGTAAAAGGGTTGCTGTGCAGGCGGCGACTACGGCGGATGAGCTGATGAGCGGAATTATGGGTGTCGACAACGCCAAACTTAAGCGTTTTGACAGCAACGCGGTAGCCCTGATGGAGCTGAATAAAGGTGGAGCCGATGCGGTGGTGGCAGATATCGCTATCGTCAACGAATATATCAAGAACAACCCGAAAGAGAAATTGACAGGGATCATCGATAAGGAAAACTTCGGCTCTGAATATTATGGCATCTTATATCCTAAGGGCAGTGAATGGAAAGCCAAGCTTGACCCGGCGATCAAGAAAATTATTGAGAACGGCAAATATGCCGAAATCTACAAAACCTGGTTCGGTAAAGATCCGGACACCCAGACTCTCTTGAACGCAGAGTAAGCGGACGACCAATTAAGTATGCGTAATGATTGCTATTGCGCATGCTTCTTTTTTTGAAATAGAAGAGAAGGGAAGAGTCCTATGGATTTCAGATTTGACATTATCGCTCATTATATACCGGTATTGCTGAGGGGCACCGCATTTACCATTGGCGTATCTATTGTCTCCATTATATTGGGTTCAGTTCTGGGGCTGGGCATTGGTTTTGGCAAAATGGCACCGAAAGCGTATTTCCGCTGGCCGTTTCATTGTTACATCAATTTTTTCCGCGGGACCCCGTTGTATGTGCAGATTTTGATTGTCCACTTTGGGGTGATCCCGGCGTTTTACGGCAGCACCAATGTGTTAATGACCTCTTTTGTGGCACTCTCCCTGAACTCTGCCGCTTATTCCGCCGAGATTTTCCGCGCCGGTATCCAGTCTATTGATCCGGGGCAGCGGGAAGCGGCGGTTTCGCTCGGAATGACCCAATTTCAGGCCATGCGCTTTATCATTCTGCCGCAGGCGGTCAAACGGATGGTTCCTGCATTCGGGAATGAATTTATTGTGCTGGTGAAAGACTCTTCCCTGCTCGCGCTGATTGCCGCACCGGAGATTATGTATTGGAGCAACACGATGAAAGGCCAGTATTTACGGATATGGGAGCCGTATTTGACTGCCGCATTGATCTATTTCATTCTTACCTATTCCCTCAGCAAGCTGCTCAATTATATCGAACGGAAGGTGTAACCGCATATGGAGCCTATGATCTCAGTTAGACATCTGCATAAATCATTCGGGACGCACAAGGTGCTCACTGACATCAGCGTCGATATTCATATCCGGGAGGTAGTAGTGGTGATCGGGCCTTCGGGCTCGGGCAAATCGACCTTTCTGCGCTGCCTGAACCTGCTGGAGCAGCCGCAAGAGGGCGACATTATTATTGAAGGCACTTCCTTGATGGCCAAAACCACTAGGATTAATGATATCCGCACAGAGCTTGGCATGGTTTTTCAGCAGTTCAATCTGTTCCCTCACAAAAAAGTAATCGAAAATATTATGCTCGCCCCGGTTCGGGTCCGCAAATGGCCTGTCGGGCAAGCCCGTCAGAAGGCGCTGGAGCTGCTGGACAAGGTCGGTTTAAGGGAAAAAGCAGACGTCTATCCGGCCTCGCTCTCCGGCGGTCAAGCCCAGCGGGTGGCTATTGCCCGGGCGCTGGCCATGGAGCCCAAGATCATGCTGTTTGATGAGCCCACCTCTGCACTTGATCCGGAAATGGTTGGTGAGGTGCTGGCGGTCATGAAGGATTTGGCGCGTGAAGGAATGACAATGGTCGTAGTTACACATGAGATGGGCTTTGCCCGTGAGGTGGGAGACCGCGTGCTGTTTATGGAACAGGGTGTGGTGGTTGAGGAGGGGGACCCGGAGCAATTGTTCGGCCATCCAGCGCATGAGCGTACACAAGCCTTCCTGTCCAAGGTGCTGTGAAATTCTGGCAAAGTAGAATCTTCTCGATGAATCGGTTATATTAGAAGTGTAAGCACTTGGATATGGAACATTAAGTAAATGTTTGTCGAAACGGCGGAGAGGAGGCTCTGGGATATCTTTTGTTTATCATCACTTAATGATAGAAGGAGAATACGATGAGCACATTTAAAAACTGGTTGAACAACACAAAAAACGGACTGACCGAACAGGTGAAAAAGTTTAAAAACAAAGATTTCATGAACGCAGTTGTGGCGGGCTGTGCCCTGGTAGCTGCTGCCGACGGCAAGATTGAGGAATCCGAAAAGAACAAAATGGCCGGATATATGAATCTCAGTAATGAACTGAAGGTATTTGACATGAGAGATGTCATTAACCAGTTCAACTTCTATGTCAGCAATTTCGAGTTTTCTCCAGAGATTGGCAAGCAGGAAGCGCTGAAGTCCATCGCCAAATTCAGCAACAAACCGGAAATTGGACGCGTAATTGTAGGCGTATGCTCTGCAATTGGGGCGGCTGACGGTGATTTTGACGAGCAGGAAAAAGCGGTTGTGCGGAACATTTGCAGCGTACTGGGACTGAGTCCAAGCGAATTCAGCCTGTAAGCATATTACCGAAGTTCACTATAAAAGGTTGAAACGTATTTGTTTTTGTGTCGTATCACTGGTATAACACCCACAAGTAAGACTTACAGCTGTGATTCTTTCCGAAACGGAGGTACGTAAATTTGGCTGGTATTAATCTGGTAAAAGGTCAGAAGATTGATTTAACAAAAGGAAATGCCGGACTTTCCGGTGTTATCGTAGGGCTTGGCTGGGACCCGGCTGAGCCGGCACGCGGATTCTTCGGTGTCAAGAAGCAGGCGAACGTGGACTGCGATGCCTCGGCGCTGCTCCTGAACGAGAATGGCAAGCTGACCAACAAGCTGAATCTGGTCTGCTTTCACAACAAGCAGAATCCGAACAGCTCCGTTGTTCACTCCGGGGATAACCTGACAGGTGAGGGTGACGGAGACGACGAGCAGATCAATGTGAACCTGAAGGCAATTCCTGCCGATGTGCACAAGGTCCTGGTCGTAGTCAACATTTATGATGCCGTGAACCGCAAGCAGGATTTCGGGATGATTAAATCGGCGTATATCCGGGTTATTAATGCCACAGGCAATGCCGAACTGATCAAGTTCAACTTGACGGACAATTACACAGGTTTTACTGCACTGATCTGCGGAGAGCTCTACCGGCATGGCGAGGAATGGAAATTCGCAGCCATCGGCGAAGGAGCACACGCAGCACATATCAACCAATTGGCTGAGCGTTACATCTAATTCCAATATAAGAAAAGAGGTTTCTATTCATGGCGATTAATTTATCCAAAGGTCAAAAGATCGATTTGACCAAAACGAACCCGGGTTTGTCCAAAATTACAGTCGGTCTCGGCTGGGACACCAATAAATACGACGGCGGTAAAGATTTCGACTTGGACGTTTCCGTCTTTTTGACGAATGCCAGCGGCAAAGTGGATAAAGAGACCAATTTTATCTTCTTCAATAACAAACAGAACGAGAATGCTTCCGTTGTACACACTGGTGACAACCGTACAGGTGAAGGCGACGGAGACGATGAGCAAATTCAGGTGGATCTGCTCAATATTCCGGCAGATGTAGATAAAGTGGCATTTACCATTACCATCTACGAAGCTGAGAGCAGAAGTCAGAACTTTGGTCAGGTTTCCCGCTCGTACGTGCGCATCGTAAATGATGCCAACAGCGAAGAATTGATCCGTTTTGACCTGGGAGAAGATTTCTCTGTTGAAACAGGCGTAGTTGTAGGCGAATTGTACCGCAACGGTGCAGAGTGGAAATTTAATGCTATCGGAAGCGGTTATAAGGACGGTCTTGCCGGTCTGACCCGCGATTACGGTCTGCAATAAATTACTGCTCCCGTAAATGAAATTATTCACGAAAGAAGGTTATTGCCAGTGACGATCAGTCTTTCCAAAGGACAGCGGATTGATCTTACCAAGACCAATCCGGGTCTGACGAAGGTAGTTGTGGGACTGGGCTGGGATACGAACAAATATAGCGGCGGCAAGGATTTTGACCTTGATGCCTCAGCCTTTCTCCTCCATGAGGACGGTAAAGCCAAAGGCGAGGATGATTTTGTTTTCTACAACAATCCATCCGGCGGTACCGGCTCTGTAACCCATACGGGAGATAACCGTACAGGGGAGGGCGATGGGGATGACGAACAGATCCTGGTTGATTTCAGCAAAGTTCCCGCCAATATTGAGCGTATCGGGATTACGGTAACTATTTATGATTATGAAGCAAGGGTCCAGAACTTTGGACAAGTCTCCAACGCATTTGTGCGCGTCGTGGATGCCTCCAGTGACCGTGAGATTCTGCGTTTCGATCTGGGCGAGGATTTCTCAACAGAAACCGCCGTTGTGTTCTGTGAATTCTACCGCCACGGGGCGGATTGGAAGTTCCAGGCGGTGGGAAGCGGTTTTGCCGGCGGCCTTAGTGCCTTGTGCAGGAACTACGGACTGGACGCGCAATAGAAGCTTCAAAGGCGGGATCATTAGCGATCCTGCCCTTTTTATACTCTTCTCCATTCATAAAGGTGGCGTAAGAATGAGCATTCAAGTGGTGAAAGGGCAGAAAGCAGATCTGACCAAAGGCAACCCTGGGCTCGATCAAATGGTAGTAGAGATCACCTGGCAAGCCCCTTCTTCAATGGAAATTGACGCCTCAGCGTTCCTCCTGGACTCTCAAGGCAAGGTGCGCGGGGACGACGACCTTATCTTTTATAATAATCCGGCTACATCGTATATCCGCTATAAGGACGTGCCGGGACAAGCCTCAGGAGGCCGCAAGCATTTCGAGGTGGAACTCGCCAAGATTCCTCCAGGCATCATGAAAATCGCATTTACGCTTACACTCTATGACGGCGAAAACCGCAAGCAGATGTTCGGGCAAATGAGTGAAGCGCATTGCCGGATTCTGAACCGGACGACGGGCTCGGAGATCCTGCGATGTAATCTTGGAAATCATTTCTCCATAGAAACGGCTGTTGTGGTAGGAGAATTATATAGATACAGCGATGAATGGAAATTCAGCGCCATTGTGGCGGGTTTTGACGGGGGGCTGCAGGCGCTTTGCAGCAACTATGGTATTGAAGTATCAGAAGAACCGCCGCCGGCCCCTCCAAAACCGGACACGCAAGGGATACCCGTGCCGCCAGCGCCGGAGATTCCGGTTGTCCGGCCGCCGGCTGTATCCCAACCGCCTTCACAGCGGCAGGAGGCACCTCCTTCTCCGCCGCTGAATCTTAATCTGAAGAAGATTGAGCTGAAGAAAAAGGGAGATTCCATCAACTTGAAGAAATCGGCCTCCGGTCTGGGAGAGGTTCTGGTTAACCTTAACTGGAATCAGAAGCAGGGCGGGGGGCTGTTCAGCCGAAAGGGCGGCGTAGATCTGGATCTTGCCTGTCTCTATGAACTGAAGAATGGCCGCAAGGGCGTTGTTCAGGCGCTTGGTAATGCTTTTGGACATCTCCAGCAGCCTCCCTTTGTCATGCTGGATGGGGATGACCGGACAGGCTCCGTAACCTCGGGAGAAAACCTGCGTATAAACGGAAGTAAGGTTGCAGAGATCGAACGGATCTTGATTTTTGCTTTTATCTACAAGGGAGTTACCCATTGGTCTGAAGCAGATGGTGTGGTTACCATCAAACAGGGTGAAGGGCCGGATATTATCGTCAACTTGGACGAGCATAACAACCGTAAGGGAATGTGTGCCATAGCCATGATTCGGAATGTGGGGAATGAAACATTCAGTATTGAAAGACTCGTGCAATATTTCAGCGGGCACCGTGAGATGGACCAGGCATATGGATGGGGGCTGCAATGGGTAGCGGGCAGCAAATAAACTATTTTACCGGAGGCATAAGGGGATGAACTGGTTCAGTGATTTTTTTAGGAGTATTAGTGATAATTATGGGCATTTCTTCTCGTGGAGCGATATTACAGGCACGCTCTCTGACCCTGTAAGCTGGGGGATCATCGGGAGTTTGGTGCTGCTGGAAGGCCTGCTCTCCGCTGATAATGCGCTCGTGCTTGCAGTTATGGTCAAGCATTTACCGAAAGAGCAGCAGAAGAAGGCGTTGTTCTACGGGATTCTGGGAGCTTATTTATTCAGATTCCTGGCTATTGGCCTCGGAACCTATCTGATTGGATTCTGGGAGGTTAAGGTTGCAGGCGCGCTGTACCTCTTCTATATTGCCTACAAAGGATTATTTAAAGGCGGTGGCGAGGAGGGCGAGACGAAGAACAGAGGTACCTCTTTCTGGAAGACTGTACTCCTGGTTGAATTAATGGATATTGCGTTCAGCATCGATAGTGTCATTGCTGCATTTGGTCTTAGCAATAAAGTCTGGGTGCTCTTCCTGGGCGGTATCCTCGGCGTGTTGATGATGCGCGGAGTGGCGCAGCTGTTCCTGAAGCTGATTGCCAGATTCCCTGAACTGGAGCAAACGGCGTTTCTGCTCATTGCTATTATTGCCGGCAAGATGCTGGCGGGAGCTATTGGCTATGAAATGCCACATGTGGTGTTCTTCACCATCCTGATCGCAGTGTTCGTGGGAACGATCTTGTACAGCTCCGGCAAGAAGAAAAGAGAAGCCAACCGCAAGGCTTAATCCTGTGGAAGTAAAAGAAGTTTGTCAGTGTTTTATAGGAGATGGGAGTGCGCAGGGAAGGTGCACCTCCCTCATCTGCCGGGTAATCTTATAGGTTATAGCATGGCCCTTTGCTTGTATTTGAGAAAGCCGGATGCCGTCCCCGAGAGGACGGCACAGCCGGTTCTACTGCTCTTTATAAGGAGAGGTTATTTGTTGTTTAAGCGCTTCTTCGTGAACCAATAAGGGGGAAAGGCCTTGAGATACTTCGATTACCTGACCAAAGAGCAAGAAATGTCCTTATTCTATTCTCCGCCTGTTAAGTTTGACTCATCTACCCCCAAGGAGCTCCTGGCCTACGCCGTTGGAGCTGCCCTGTATATGCCAGCCACCCGTTCCAGTGTCGCTGAAGATATTTTGAAGCTCAAGGCTTCAGGTTTGGTAACGGTGATTATGGATCTGGAGGATGCGATTGGCGACGGTGAGGTTGATTTTGCCGAGGAGTCTGTCGTAAGACACCTTGCCTTCCTGTCCGCGTATGCCGACAATGAGCCTGATTTACGGAACAGTCTTCCACTGCTGTTCATCCGTGTACGCAATCCGGAGCAGCTGCAGCAGCTGATTTTCCGGCTGGGCACCTTGATTACTATGGTGACCGGTTTTGTTTTCCCGAAATTCACTTTAGAGAACGGTGTGGAATATTTCGAAGCGATCGCTGATTATAACAGCTCCCGCAGCTATTCGGCGCCTGTGCTGTACGGTATGCCGATCCTGGAGAGCGCACCGGTTATTTACCGGGAAAGCCGGCTGGATACCCTGCTGGGAATCCGCGCTTTATTGGGAGAATACCGTGACTATGTGCTGAATGTCCGCATTGGGGCGACGGATTTCTCCAGCCTGTTCGGGTTGCGGCGCAGTCCCGATATCAGTATTTATGATCTGACACCAATCCGCGACTGCATCTCGGATATTATCAATGTGTTCGGCCGGGTGGAAGAAGGTTACGTCATCTCGGGACCGGTGTGGGAATATTTCGGGAGCAAGGGACACCGGGTGCTGCGTCCTCAGCTCAGGCAGACTCCTTTTGAAGAAACCTACGGCAAACAGGGCCGCGAAATCCGTGAGTCCTATATTACCAGGTCAGAGGATGGGCTGTTCCGTGAAGTGCTTTTGGATAAGGAAAACGGAATTGTCGGCAAAACGATCATTCACCCCTCCCATCTTAGACCTGTACAGGCCATGTACACCGTCATGCATGAGGAGTATGTGGATGCCCTGAGTATTGTGGAGAGCAATGATGGGAGCCGTGGTGTGTTCAAAAGCGAATACTACAACAAGATGAATGAAATTAAGCCGCATTTGAACTGGGCAAAACGTATCTTACTACGATCTCAAATATACGGGGTGTTACATGAACAACAGCATTTTGTCGGATTATTGCCCGAGAACGAATACACACACGTTTAATATCGTCGAAAACCTGGAGGTCAAGGTCACTGAAACCTCTAATCCTTTTCATATGCCTGTTGAAACCCTATTCTCCATGGCAGCCCGCATCAACAAAAAACGTTCGTTCCTCTTTGTCAGCAAGGTGCTCGGTAAGCATATCCCTGTTAATCCATATACCCCGCTGCTCAGCGGAGCTGCGCTGGCACTCTTGCTCTATCGGGAGATGAACGGAGAAGCTGCGTATGACTCGATGATGGACAGGCTTCTGGATCAAGCGGTTCAAGGCATGATTCATCCGGAGTATGCGGAGGCGGCTTATCATGATCTGCTCGAAGCCCAGCTGGTTCTTCCTGAGCGTGTTTTGTTCATCGGCTTTGCCGAAACGGCAACGGCCCTGGGGCATAGTATGTACAACATGTTCGCTGCGGGTGCAGCCTATATTCATACTACCCGTGAAGACATTCCGCAGCTTGCATCGGTGGTCAGCTTTGAGGAAGAACATTCTCATGCGGTTGATCATTTATGCTATGCCCTGAATGCTGAGCTGCTGTCCGGGGAAGAACCGATTGTGCTGGTGGACGATGAAATTACTACCGGCAATACAGCGATTAATACAATCCGTGATATCCAGTCTAAGTTTCCGCGCAAGGAATATGTGGTCGCTTCACTGCTCGATTGGCGCAGCGAATCCAATATTCAGGCTTACCGTAATCTGGAGCAGGAGCTGGGCATCCGTATTCGGGCATTAAGTTTGCTGCAGGGAACGATTGAAGTCACAGGCACCCCTCAGCTTAACTTGGTAGAATCGGGTTCCCACACTTCCGCAGCCACTGAAGCCCCTGTGATTATCACGTATGTACAGGATGGTCTGGAACGGCTGAATGTGACCTCCGCGGATTCTTTAGGAGAAATCAACGCTTCACCCTATCTGAGGCAGAGCGGCCGTTTTGGAGTGGAATCGCAGGATAACAGGCAGCTGGATCAAGGGATAGCGCAGGTAGCGTCACAGCTTCGCGCTCTGCGTGAAGGGGCAACTGCGCTTGTGCTTGGTGTTGGCGAGTTCATGTATCTGCCTATGAGGATTGCAGCGGAGATGGGTGAAGGGGTCAAGTATCAATCCTCCACCCGCAGCCCGATTCATCCCGACCGGCGTCCGGATTATGGTGTACACAGCGCAGCGGCGTATCCTTCGGCTGGCGATCCCGGAATTTCGAATTATATTTATAATGTGGATCCGGGTCGGTATGACGATATTTTTGTACTTCTTGAGCGTGATGTGCCCCGCCGGAGGATTGAACCGATGACGGATATTCTGAAGCGGCTGGCAGGGAACAAGGTGCATCTGGTCATACTTGCCCCGGATACGGAAGAGGGAGGTTTGGCCGGATGAAGGGAATAGAACTTGATGAGCTTATGAATAGAAGAATCGCACCGCCCGTACCGCTGGGCAGTTATCCCCCGTCCGATGTTACGTTCCTGCTTAAGGATCTCAGCAATGTGTCATTGGAGCGCCCGACCGCTGAACGGGAAGAGGCGATCCAGTCCGGTGTACATTATTCTGAAATGCTCCCGGTTGAATATCAGCCGACAGCCCAGTATATTGAACTGTTCCATGAGACGCTTCAGCAATCGGCGGAGAAGGTAGCGCTGGAAGTAGCTATTGTCTCCGAAATGATTGTGGCTCAGCGGGGGACTGAGGATACCGTGCTGGTGTCCCTGGCGAGAGCGGGCACACCCATTGGAGTGTTGATTAAACGATATATCGCTGAGCGTTACGGGGTGGAGCTGCCCCATTACAGCATTTCAATTATCCGGGGCAAAGGCATTGATGAGAATGCAATCCTCTATATACTTCAGCGGCATGGAATGGATGCGAAGCTGCAATTTATTGACGGCTGGACCGGCAAGGGCGCCATCCGCCGGGTATTGATAGAGGCTTGCAGCAGCATGTATAAGAAATATGGAATTATTCTTAGCGATGATCTGGCAGTGCTTGCCGATCCGGGGCATTGTTCGGGAACTTTTGGGACCCGTGAGGACTATCTGGTTCCGAGTGCGTGTCTGAACTCTACAGTGTCAGGGCTGATGAGCCGTACGGTTCTGCGTGGCGATCTCATTGGACCCGAGGAGTTCCATGGTGCCAAGTTTTACAAGGAGTGGCTGCAGACGGATCTCTCGAATGTGTTCATTGAGGCGATTACACCCTATTATCCTTCGGTGATAGAGGAAGCCCAAGCCGTTGCTGCAGGTATGCTGGCTTCTCCTCCTGAGATTTCCTGGCAGGGGCTGAGGGATATCCAGAGTATTCAGGAAACCTTCGGCATAGTGGATATTAATCTGGTGAAGCCCGGGGTCGGCGAGACTACCCGCGTGCTACTGCGCAGAGTACCATGGAAAATTCTTGTCGATACTATGGACAACCCGAATCTTCGTCATATTCTGCTGCTGGCGGAGGACCGCGGCGTTCCGGTCGAGGTTTTCCCCGGCCTTACTTATTCCTGTTGCGGGATTATCAAGCCGCTCAAAGGGGAGAGCGAATGATCTATGCCAGCGATCTGGACCGTACCCTGATCTACTCCCCCAGTGCGATTGGCGTTCCCGAGGATTCACCGGGCCTTATTCCGGCTGAGGTGATCGACGGGAGGACGGCATCCTATATATCGCAGCATGCTCTGGAGCTGCTTAAGGAGCTTGCAGCCAAAATAATTTTTATGCCGGTCACTACACGGACCCTGGCACAGTACAGACGGATTCACCTGTTCCAGGACACGGTCATTCCCGATTACGCGGTAACCAGCAATGGCGGAAACATTCTGGTGAACGGGGTTGTGGATCAAGAGTGGCGGGCAACGATAGGCAGGCTGGTGGAGCAGGGGTCAGCGGCGGCTGAAGAAGCCAGAAGGCTTGTACAATCTGTGGTCCGGGCAGAATGGATCATCAGTGAGCGTTATTGCGACGAGCTGTTTTACACCTTTGTCGTTCATCGTGATTTGCTTCCCTTAGATGAAATCACAAGGCTGGCAGAGCATTTGGACGGCATGGGCTGGAAGGTTTCGCTTCAGGGCCGCAAGCTGTACGTAGTCCCTGAGGCAGTCAATAAAAGCGATGCAATCATCCATGTGCGGCGTACCGTTCACTCTGAGCCCATGGTGGCTTCAGGCGATTCCCTGCTGGACAAAAGCCTGCTGGCGAGCGCTGATTACGCGATAGCCCCTTGCCATGGAGAAATATTTGCCGAGCAGCAGGCAGGTCTAGTAAAATTAGAATATCCTTTTACGAAGAAGGCCGGTGTATTTGCCGGGAATGAGATTATGGAATACGTACAGAGGTTGTACAACAATTTGACAGCACTAGGAGTTGGGCCATAATGAAAAAGGTAAACATTTATTTTAACCGATGGTTTTCCGTATCCTTTCATTATATGAACCTCATCCGCAACAATGAGGATGGCATCCCTGTTCAAATCTTCGCCACCCATCCCGATATCCGGCATATGTCGCTGCAAGGCGCTGATGTTGCCGGAACGGAGCCCATGCTTGAAGGGATCGAATATGTGCAGTTCTGTGTGGATTTCTGCCGCAGCAATGAGATCGATATTTTTATTCCGCGGCTGCACATGCTGGACATTGCCTTACACGCATCTTTGTTCGATGCCATAGGCACCAAGGTGCTTGTCTGCCGTGATGTGGACCTGCTGGAGAAGATTATGGACAAGGGCAAGTTTTATGAGAGTGTCAAAGAGACCGGAATCATGACGATTCCGGATTACCATGTGGTTAGCACAGCGGAGCAATTCAAGGCAGCCTATGAGGATCTTGCGGCCAAAGGGCATCAGGTTTGCTTCAAGCCGACTGAAACCGAAGGCGGGCTTGGCTTCCGTATCATTGATAATACCCGCAATCCTTTGCAGGAGCTTTTTGACCATGTCACGCCTTACATATCTTTTGAAGATGCACACCGAATCCTCTCCAGTGTGGATTCTTTTCCGAATCTGATGGTGATGGAGCTTCTTGAAGGTTTTGAGTACAGCATAGACTGTCTGGCCGACGAGAATGGAAGACTGCTTGCGGCGGTGCCGCGCCGCAAGGCGGGCGGGCGTCTGCGGCTGATGGAGCATATTCCGGAGCTGGAGCAAATTGCTTCACGTGTGGCCGAATCTTACCGGATTCCGTTCAATTTCAATATCCAAATGAAATACAGCGGCACGATCCCCAAGCTGCTTGAGATTAATCCCCGGATGTCCGGAGGGCTCCATATCTCCTGCCTGTCGGGAATTAACTTCCCTTACCTGGCAGTCAAAAGCGCGCTGGGCGGCGAGGTCCAGCCGGCGGGATTCGCCGGCAACGTGCTGGCCAGCCATGTGGAACAGCCGCTGATCATGAGAATAAACAGCGAGTCCGTAGTTACAGATGCCGTGAACCTGAGCGGCGGTTCATAAGTCTGCTCACAAGAGGTGAGAATAATGCAATTAAAAGGGAAAGTATTGTTGTATGGCGGAGCCGGCTATATTGTTGCCTTGCTGACGAGTGCTTTTATACCTGAGATAATCTCTCTGCTGCTGCCGGTGGCCGGTGCAGGCGTCGCGATTATAGGCGGTACACAGCGGATTAATCTGCCGGCAGAGGTTCTTCCGGCTGGACAGCGTGAAGGGGAAGAAGCGATAGCCCCTTCACCTGCAGCCCGTAGCCTTGAGGCGGTCGGCGCTTCCAGCAGGTCTGCCGCTGCAGATGGACAAGCCTTTGCCGGACGGGAGAGAGCTGGGATTCAGATTGGGGCGGAATTCGCTCCGGTGGTGGAGTATCTCAGCATTTTGGAGGATATGATTATTTCTGAAGGGCAGAAGGATACGCTCGATAATGAGATTGTCGAGAAGTCGCTGGCGCTCTTTGCCAGGCTGCAGCGCATCATTCCTTTGCTGCAGGAGCTGGGTAACGGGGAGATTAATCATACCGTCCGCAGGCTGGTGCTGAAGGATCTCAATGGTGTAATCAATCCGTTTCTGCGTTTGGGTGGTGAAGCCAAAACAAGAAACCGGAGAATGCTGCTGAACGGTCTGCGTGATGTCGATACCAAGATTTCGGATATCGCCTCGACGATCGAGCATAAAGACCTGATGGAACTTCAGACCAAGGCGGAACTGATTCATCAGCGGTACAGCAGTTCCGAATTATAGGAGGAGGGAAACCCATGTCCACGCAGTTGATTGAGCTCAAAAAAGAAGATGAGCAGAAGGTTGCCCTGGAGGCCTCTCAGCTGATTGAGAAGGTCGCCAAGACAGACACCGTTGCCCTGGATTCCTTAATGGATGATATCGGCAAGCTGGGAGTGAAGACGCAGGAGAAGGCGGGGCAGACCCTGAAGCTGCTGGACCGTCCGGTGAATGATCTGATGTCCGGCAAACGGGTAGAAGTGCCGAATATGATTATGAAGCTGCGCAATGAGTGCGAGACGCTCCAGCAGAGCAAGAACGTCAGCTTTTTTGGCAAAATGCTCCGTAAGAGTCCGCTCAAGAATTACGTATACAAGTATCAGTCCGTCCGCACGAATATTGATGCGATTGTAACCGGCTTGCGTGACGGACGCGATACGCTCGAAGAGAGCATCGTCAATATGCGCCAGCTCAAACGCACCTCTATGGAGGAGATTTACAACCTGCAGACCAAGATCGCCTTCGGCAACAAGCTGAAGGAGCTGTTCGAGGCTGAAATCGCCAAACCCGAAAATGAGTTCCGCAAGGCATATCTGGAACGCGGGCTGCGTAAGGTTATGGTCCGAATCCAGTCTATGACCGAAATGATTCTCCTGTATAACCAAGCCATTGCCGCTACGGATATCATCAACGACAACAATGATAAGCTGATCGATTCCGTAAATAACGCGATTGATAAAACATCGAATCTGATCACTGTCTCGGCGATGATTGCCATGTCTCTGGCCGATCAGGAGAATGTCATCTCTGCGGTGGAAGCGACGAATAAGACCATTGAAGATCAGTTCAAGGAGAACGCGCGTCTGCTGCGTACCACTACGGAGAAAACAACAGAATTGCTCTCCAAGCCCTCTATGTCGCTCGAAGCCGTTAATCAGGCTATTGGCGATCTGCTAAGCGCCTTGGATACCTCTGAACAGTCCAACCGCCGGATCATCGAGAGCTGCCAGGATTATACGTCCAAAATGACAACCATCAACACGCAGCTGAACAACCGCCTCGGATTGAATGAAGGCTCACAGCCGCAGGCCTTGAAGCAGGCGGAACCCGACAGCGGGCTTAGTAACTTTTTGAACTAAGGATTGTAATCAGCGGATCAAACTTAAATTGGACAAGCCTGCTCAGCTTTTGGCAGGCTTTTTTGGTGCTTGATTGCATACTTCTATTTCTATTAATTGTGTAATTTGCAATGGGCTGATATATTTGCATAGAATAAGAGGGTAATGTTTCCAGTTGTGCTTGCTGAGGGCTACATAACGGACACACAAAACAGGGAGGGACAGGAAATGGGCAGGATATTTCGCGGATTGTTGGCGGGTGCGCTAGGAATAGGCGTGCTGTTTGGCTCGATGGGTGCTGCTGCGGCTGAAACGGTGAAGGACTATGAAGGCCACTGGGCGCAGAATACGATTGAAAAGTGGCTGGACAAAGGCCTACTGAAAGGGTTTGAAGATGGATCGGTAAAACCCGATCAATCCATAACCAGAGCCGAGTTTATGGCGATTGTAAACCGCTCTTTTGAGATTGCTAGTTTATTCGACAAGAAAGAAGTTCCGAAAATAACGTTCTCTGATGTCAGTGCCACCAGTTGGGCCTACAAAGAGGTGGCTATGGCCGTTGGGGCAGGCTATGTTCAGGGCTACAACAACAAGGCGCGTCCGAATGCACAGATTACCCGCCAAGAGGCGGCGGTTATTATAAGCAGGTTGTTGAAGTTTGAATTAACGCAAAATAAAGCAGAGGCTCTGGCGGGCTTCAGTGACCGTGGAGAGGTTGCGGCATGGAGTGCAGGCAGTGTCACTGCGCTTATTAACGCTGATCTAATGAAAGGGTACCCGGATGGGACATTTAAACCTAAGAAGCCGTTGACCCGGGCGGAAGCGGTAACTCTAATTGAGCCGATGCTTCAAGTGAGCGGCGGCGCAGAAATTTTTGATCATGCGGGTGTTTATGGAGGAGAGGATGAACAGAACCGGTGGACTTCCGAGACTGTAGTTATCTCCGCCGACGGAGTTACACTCCAGAACGTGACAATCGTGGGTAATCTTCTGCTGGATGCCGGAATTGGCAATGGAGACGTGACCTTGAAGAATGTAACCGTTCGTGGCACTACTACTGTCAAGGGAGGGGGAGGCGATTCTGTTCACTTCATTAACTCCCAACTGGGGGATGTGGTTGTGAACAAAGCGGGTGGAGCGGTCCGGTTAGTATCCGAAGGCACCACCAGTGTGAAGCAGGTAACAGTGCAGACCTCCGCCAAGCTTGAGGAAAGCGGGGTTACAGGTGCTGGGTTCACCAATGTTACGGTTGATCAGGACCTCACTTCCAGCGGTCCCTTTGTTCTGTCTGGAGCATTTGATACTGTAAATATTAACGCCAAAGCCGTCATGCAGCTGACTAAAGGTTCAGTGGCAGCACTCAGCATAGGTGCTGCGGCGGGGAATGCCTCAGTAGATATTGCGAGTGGAACTAAGGTAACCAAAGCGGTGCTGGATGCGTTCACCAAGGTGACCGGAACCGGCCAAGTGGAGACAGCGATCCTTAATGACGGGGCTAAAGGCTCTTCGTTTAATACCAAGCCGCTCACCATAGAGGGTCCGCAAAAGGATTCTTTAGTTATTACGACGGCTTCTGCAACGCCAACACCGGCAGTGATCATTGGCGGAGGTGGCGGTGGAGGAGGAGGAATAGCTACGGCTACACCAACCGTAACTATAGCGCCAACTCCAGCTCCAACGGCGACACCAGTTCCGACCGCGACTCCGGCATCAACGGCCACACCAGTGCCAACAACGCCGGTTAAAGAGATCCCGCTACTTCAAACCTATATTATTGCTTCTCCAGATGCTACGGTAACGAATGCTGTGTACTTGCAGTTTGATTTTAGTTCGATTCCTGAGTCAATTCTCAAAAGCACAGGCACCGCCTCCTACTATATTACTTCCACACCCATTGATGACAGGGATCTGCGTTGGGAGTTATACAATAAAAGAGCTTTCTTAACTATGAGTACCCTTCCGTACCAATACAATCCGATCTATAAAATGACAGTGCCTAGCGATTATGTCGGAACAGGCGGAGACAAATATGTGACGGTTGTGTTCAGGGGTAAGGATGGGGCAGCCGGCTACAGTACTCAAAAGGTGAATTTACATCCTTCACTTACCAGCTCAGCGGCCAATATTGCAAAGCTTGCAAGTGGTGTAACGATTGAGCGGGATAAGCAAATGATTGACGGAAGCGCAAAATATTCCGACATTGTAGATGTTTCGAATGTTTTATCTCAGAATGAAGAGGCGGCTTATTACACTATTACTCCAAAGTACGTGGACACTGTTGCCGCCAATCATGAATTGAGCGATCTGCTCTCTTTTTCGCTCAGACTGTATAACCAAAAGCGTATCCGGGTAGTAGAGGCTTATAATTATACCCAGCCTGTAGATGATATCCCATTGGCTGTTGAAGTGCTGAAGGATCTGAAAACTAATATTGAGCAGGAGTACACTATTATCTTTTACGATAAGACCTTGCAGGCTATCAGCTATTATGAAGGAAAGGTTCATCTTAGTGACCAACTGGCCGTCGAAGCCGCCAAGGAAAGAATTAGTGAAATTCAGGGCTACTCGACGACAGTGCTGGAAGCAGAGAACTCCATCCTGAAGGCTTCGAACGCGTATTCCGTACTGAGTGATGCACAGAAGGCGCAGATTAGCCAGACTGACAAAGACAAGCTGGAAAAGGCGCTAGGTGATCTGGAGACGATGCGGCATGCGGGCCCGCTGGGCAGCAGTCTTTCACAGATTTATTCCGATATTCGGATAAGTGATACGGAATTCAACGGAACAACTATATTCGCATATAACCAGTATTATCCTTATACCTTGAGAAGTGAAACTTCATTCATGTCTTTCTATCTTACGGAAAATCCAATTACCTTGGCGGATATCAAAGGCTCAAAAGGAATCGGCATCCAGCCCTTTGCGGACTTGGCCTACCTTCGGAAGCTGGACAAAAAAGGCGATTACTACGTAACCGTAGTGTTCTACGATAAAAGTCTTCAGCCCGCACGTTATGCTACTCAGCGGATCACCATGTCTCCCAATACGCCTGTATGGGATGGCACAGCCGTTCAGGTCAAGGAAGGCGTATCCTTGCTGCGGGAATATGGCAACAGCCTGCGAATGGATTATGTTACGTTTAAGGATTATCTGAAGGCACACCCAGAAGCGGCCTATTTTTCATTCACGACTGGATCTACTCTCAATGCCGCCGGAAAAAGCTTCACTGCGGAGCAAGCGGTACAACAGATGAATCCATATCATCCGACCGATTTCAGCGATACGTACTACCCGATGCTATTTGAAGACAATCAAGCTTTGAATGGAAAGTCTGAGGATTACATTATCGTTTTCTATGATAAGAATTTTAAAGCCATCAGCTATTACATGGGAAGCTTGGCCGACTAATCTAGAAGTGGTTCCCGATCATATTCCACCACTCCCCCACATAAGTTGTCACTGAGGCGGCATATGGAGGAAGTGGGGATAAGCGGATGGTTCTGGGGTGTTTGATACTTGTGCTTATCGTCGTAGCCAGCAGTGAGAAGGCAGCGGCTATTGTCAGGTTGAATGATCCGGGCGATGACAGTTAGGGCAGCAGTGTTGGGGTTCTCCGATTAGAATCCAAAAAATTTAAGATATTCCGTGGTTCAAGCGATTTCCAGCGGTTTATTGGGTATAATAACCCGGAGGCTGTCTTCAGCCTCACATCGCTGAAAATACGAAGCTAATGCGGAGGTCACATGGAGAACGAGGCACTGCTGCAGGTAGAGAAGTTGGCTCTGAAGAAACAGAAGATTTACAAGCAGAGTATTTTCCGTTATATCGCCAGGGCAATGCTGGCCAGTATGTTCATTGGCTTCGGTGTCATCGTAGCGTTCAAGACCGGTAACTTTTTCTACATGGAGCATTCGCCGATGACGTATCCGATGGCGGCGATTACGTTTGGAGCAGCCATCATTCTGATCTCGTATGGCGGAGGCGATTTATTCACTGGAGACACCTTTTATTACACGTATGCCGCCTTAAGACGCAAAATGCAGTGGACCGAGGTTGTACGGATGTGGGTCATGAGCTACATCGGTAATATTCTCGGGGCCACTGCATTTGCGCTGCTGATTTTTTTGACGGGGTTATTCTATGACTCCAGTGTGAACGGATTTCTGCTGAATGTGGTGGCGCACAAGATGGAAGCCCCAACGATGCAATTGTTCTTCCGTGCAATTCTTTGTAATTGGCTGGTATGTCTGGCCTTTTTTGTCCCCATGTCTATGAAAAGCGATGGAGCCAAAATGTTCGCCATGGTTCTGTTCGTCTTCTGCTTCTTCATTTCCGGCTATGAGCACAGTATCGCGAATATGTGTACGTTTGCGATTGCACTCGTACTGGATCATCCCGGTACAATCTCCTGGGGCGGTGTTCTCCACAATCTGGTGCCGGTCACTTTGGGGAATCTAATCGGAGGCGGCGTGCTGATGGGCGTAATGTATTATTATGTGAACAAGCCGTTTCTGGATGAGCAGCATGACGAGCCTAAGGATATGCACTAAGAAAAGAGGTTCAGCCACATGATCAGCGGCTCTGCAGTGTGCTGATAACCGGCTGTAGCGAATCGGCATCAGCCAAAGCCAAAGCCCCAAGCAAGCCCGCTTCCGCCTAACCGTGGAGGACGGGCTTGTTTGTTGTTAAATAATTTCCGCCAAATAATAGACTGTCATCCAAATAAGGCAGATAGAGCACTTATTCCTGCCGCGTATTCCAGTATAGGGGCGCTTTCTCGCCAAGCGTGCCTTCCAGTGCCCCGCCTTCTTTGCGCCAGTACTCGATACCTCCGAGCATTTCCTTCACCGGATAGCCCTGGGCAGCCAGTCTGGCAGCAGCTTTGCTGGCTCCATTGCAGGCAGGGCCCCAGCAGTAGAGTACCAGGACCTCTCCAGTGGAGAACTCGGGAGAGCCGCTAGCAAGACGGCCCGAAGGCAGGGAGACAGCTCCCGGCAGGTGGGCTTCTCCGTAGGAACGGGTGTCGCGGACATCCACCAGAGTAAACCCGGTGATCCCCTCACGCAGATCAAACGCTACATCAGCCACATCGGTTTCAAAAGAGCCCTTAGCTGTAAAATAATTCAGGGCTGCTGCAGGGTCGGCTGCGGGCACAGCCAGTACCTGTGATTTAGGTGTGATGATCATAAAGATTCCTCCTCTGGGATATCGTGCTGGCTTTATTGTATAATGAATCTATAATTGTAGTTATCTATAGTACTTGATGATAAATATCGAAATTTTCGATAGTTCGGGAGAAATTACGATGGAACTCACCTATTTGCGGACCTTTTGTGAAGTAGTATCCAGCGGAAGTTACACGCGGGCGGCAGAGAAATTAGGCTACGCCCAATCGAGTGTGACTGCTCAAGTTGCCAAGCTTGAGGAAATGTACAGGGCGATCCTGCTCGAGCGTTCGGGACGGGGGATGATTCCGACCTTTGCGGGGAATAATCTTCTGCCGTATGCCCGGCAAATGCTGGCGCTCAGCGAAGAGGCCAAGGGAATGATTGCGGGAGGGGACCGGGGCGTACTGAATATCGGGGCCATAGAGACCCTTGCGGCCTATTACCTGCCACACCGGCTGCACCGCTATAGATTGCGGTATCCCGAGGTACAGCTTCGTGTTCAGCCCGGCTCGGAGGAAGGGATTATTACGGCGGTTAAAGATAAATCAGCAGATTTCGGACTGATCTTTGATGTGACGTACAGGTCCGATGAGATTATCGCGCTGCCGCTGCGCCAGGAACCGTTGTATGTAGTCACCCATCCGGAGCATAGGCTTGCCAAAGAAACGGAGGTTACTTCCAATCAGCTGGCTGACGAGCCGTTGGTGCTGACGGAGGATTCATGTACTTACCGCAAGCAGTTGCTGCAGGAGCTCAAGGCGGCGGGCATTGCTCCGCGTATAGACATGGAATTCGGAAACCTTGAGGGAATCAAGCAGGCGGTGCGGCATCAGTGGGGGACAGCCTTCTTGCCTCGCTATGCTATTGAGGAGGAACTGAACACTGGCGTCTTAACCGGAATTCCCTTAACCGGGAAGCAAGAGAAGTTTTACATTCAGCTCATATACCGCAAGGAGCGCATGCTATCCCCGGTTTTTGAACACTTTATTGCAGAGATGAGGCAGTAATGAATTGCCCTTTAAAGTCCAAATATAAGAATCCATATGTCACGCATGAAATGATCTTTCACTTATTTGCACAGCTCCCAAGGTAACAACTGCATTCCGGCAAAAAACGCCTCCGGCCAGAAATTGGGCCGGGGGCGTTTCGGATAAATCTGAATGTCTACCATTTGGAGCCGCCAGAGGAGTTTCTGCCGGATTTGCCTCCCCCGCCTCCCCAGGACGATCCCCCGGAGGAACGGCCGCCGCCTCCCCATGAGGAGCCTCCAGAGGATCGTCCTCCGCCGAATCCACCCCCAGAGGAGGAGCGCCTGCGCGCCTGCTCCCGGCGCTGCTGTTCCCGCAGGATCGCCAGCTGTGCCAGGCGCTCCTCTTCTTCTTTCTGGCGTATCAGCCGGTTCGCTTCCTCTACGAAGGAAGAAATCCGGGATGCATAGGAGCGTCCCGCGGCCTCCAGCTCATCAAGGTTGTAAGGCCGGGTAGCCAGTCGCTGCTCCAGTTCAGCATGCTCCGGCAGCAGGGAGAGCTGGAAGGGGCTTCTGGAAGCGATCCCCTTGCTTTGCAGCCGGTTCTGGGCCGTATCAACCTGGGCTTGCCCCTCAGAGAAGAGCCGGGTAATGTCAGACAAGCGTTGATTCAATGTGCTCAGACTTTCGCTGATATGATCGAATTTCTGTACGGTTTCTTCTTGCAGCTGAAGCAGCCGGTCCAGGCCGCTGCGGGCGTTGTCGTATTCCCCGCGCTGGTCGCTGGTCCAGGTTTCGATCTGCGGCACTTCGCCCGCACCCTGACGGAGCTGTGTGCCCGATGTCTCAAGCGCTTCTGCAAGAGGACTTAGATGATACTCCTCAAATCGGCTGCGGGCTTCAGTAATCTGGCCTTGCAGCTCATTGCGCCGCTGAGTCAGCTCACTCCAGCGGCCGCGAATCGTAGCCAGATCCCTCAGGTTATTCTGGCGGATCAGTGCCTGACGTTCTGTCATGAGGACGGCTTCACCAAGCAAGGTGTCCATTTGGGCAGCGATTCTGCGTACTTCATCCATATCCCCGATACGGAGAGGCGCTTCAAGCGTTGCTGAGGCTGAAGAGGCCTGGTCAAGACTATCATAAGGCTTAACCTTCATATTGTGGAGGGAGTTCTGTTCAATCAGTGTTGCAATTTTGCTGCGTGCAGCTGCCACAACCCCTGGAAATTTATTGAGTTTATCGTCATAAGTATCAACATCCCGCAGATCCTGCTCGATTTGTTCCTGCCGTTCTTGGGCTTCCCCGGTCATATCCTGTGCGGCAATCGGGTCGAAGAGCTCCAGCTCATCCGCTTTGGCAGTTTCCTCGGCCAGTTCCTTCAGATCCTCCGCGATTTCCTCCAGCCCATAGCCGGTCTCCTTCACTGCGCTCTGGAGATATTCATTCAATTCAGGCGCATCCTTTTTCAACTCTGTAATCTGCTGTTTGACATTGCGGTCGGCATCACTGATTACAGCTATATGCTGCTCCTCTTCCTCAAGTGCTGAGCGGTAAGCCTCCTCGGCCTGCTGCAGCTCTGTACTGGCTTCTTTGAGTGCCTTCAAATGATAGAACGGAGGCAGGGAACTCTGGCCTGAGCTTTGTAATGCGGAGATTTCCACCAGCTTGGCTGACAGCCTTTTGGAAATTCCCTCGACCATTTCCCCGGTTTTCCCCTGAACAATGCCCTGGAACGGCTGAAGGGATTCCAGGGCATGATTGGCCCTTACCAGCAGGTCTGCCAACTGCTCCTGCTGGCTGCTAAGCTGTCTCCGTCTGCGCAGACCAGTGAACAGCACATACAGTACTATTGCCAGCAGTACAATCCCAATGACGAGCGCTGCTAGTGTGAGTAGCCCAAGGCCGGAACTGCCGCTCTCTGCACGTCCAGAACCGCCGCTGTTCCGGCTGTCCGTGGTACTGCCTGCTGCTGCGCCGCTGTTCGGGGACCCGGAACTTCCACCGTCTGCAACTGCACCGCCGCTTGTGCCGGCAAAGGAATGAAGCTCCTTAATCATGGAGCGGATACCCCCGGCAAAATCGCCTTCCCGCACATAGGGAATGAAGTACGTATCCAGTATTCTCTGGATGGCCGCAGTACCCGCAGCCCCGCCGTGGGCTTGGGACCAGGTGTTGATCTCCTTCTGGAGACCCGGGTTCAGGAAATTCAGTTCAACCTGCTGGTCTTGGGCAGATATTAAGAGAAGAACATCCTGCGGCGTTAAGGCCCAGGAGTCATATACGTCTGTGGCATAGGCAGAAGCCTCAGCCCCATCCAGGGAATCCACGGTCAATACCCGAATGGTATAGAGGTCACCAGCAGCAATGGCTGCAATATCAGCCGCCTCCTGATTGGTGAGCAGACCGGCTTTATCGGTAACCATTCCCTCCTGTGCAGGAATTCCCGCCGCGTACACATTAGGCATCCATAGGAGGCTGAACATCAGGAACAAGACAACATATTTTTTCAAAGGGGCACGCTCCGATCTGAAGGGGGTCTAGTGTACTGTATATTATGCTGATAATTATACTATATCATTAAACACCCTACGGCTGTTCACTTGGGATTCAACACCCGAAGAACCCAAAAAGCCGCATTCCCTCAAGGGGATGCGGCGTAACTGCAGGACTGCTATCTGGTTTGCAGGCAGAGTATATATTGCAATCTGGATTTGATTTCCTTTTGCCATTTCAAATCTCCAACTTTTACAGCAAGATTGAGCAGATCCAGATAATCGTCAACCTTCAGTGCCGTCCGGGTAGTGGCTGCGTTCATGGGTGTTCAGTCTCCTTTATTTCAAATATAGTGAAGGGAATGATTGAATTTTCTCAATAATGATAATCATTATCAACCGTTAATGCTATTATCCACATTTTTTATCTAAAAAGCAATATAAAAAAGTGAAGGACTTCAATTTTTTTGTTACAGGTGTACTTAGGAGGAATTGCATAATTTATCGCAGTTGCAGGGGCCTCTTGCAGGAAACATACCGTTTTTTGTCGAATAGAGCTTGATATAAATGATAGCGTGAAGCATAAAAATTCTTATATTTTGGAAAAAGGAGAATTGCGATGAAGCGGTGTAAACTCTTGCTTCTAATTAGCATTGTGCTCATGCTTGCGCCCCCTGCATCCGCTCACGCCGAAAGACAGGAAATCCGATACCAGGCAGAACTCGACTATCCGCCATACAAGTATATACAGAACGGATACCTGACCGGCTTCGATATTAACCTGACGAGTATGATTTTTGAGAATCGGGAATATCTGATTCACTACAGTACCGGCGAATGGGAGGATACATACAAACGGCTGACGCGGGGAGAAATTGATACAACAGGTCTTACCGCAATAACTGAGGAACGGAAGAAGCAGATCCTGTTCTCCAAGCCTGTACTCAAAAGCTATATATCCGTGTATTCCCGTCAGACTCTCCAAGAAGACATTAAGTTAAGCACCCTGAAGAATTACATAATCGGCGTCGGCAAGGACCAATATTCCGAGACCGTTCTCCGCAATAAAACAGATGCCTCACAATACATAGAATATGCAACAGTACCAGAAGCGCTGGAAGCCCTGCGGAAAGGCGAGATTGACCTGCTCTTTGAGAATCAGGGAGTGGTAGACTATTTAATCGTTGAGCAGGGCTTAACCGGCAATATCGTCCGGAAAATGAGTGATTTATATCCCCTAGATGTCGCTTTTGGCGTTAGTAAGTCTAAGCCTCAGCTCGTCTCTTATATTAATGGGCGGCTGGACCGGCTGGAGCGGTCGGGGGCTTATGAGGAGCTGTACCAGCAATATTTTTTCACCCATTCCGAAAACTTCAGATCGATGATGCGCGGCCGGATAATATCCGGAATTATCATTGGTATATTACTCTTGGCCGCCGTGATTGCTGCGCTCAGAGTATATATCAGGCATCTCCGGCGGACCATCCATTCGGAGCAGGAGTTCTTCGGGGATGTCATTGAGCACAGCGGCATGATTGTATGGGCGGTGCAAGGGGATAAGCGGGTTGTAAAGTTCAATCACTATGCGGCAGCAATGACCGGACTTAGCGAGAAGGATGTGCTGGATGTGAGCCTTGAGAAGATGTCAGGGCTCGATGGCGGGACGGAAATGCTAAGAGAGCTTCTCATCCGGGCGGTGCATCAAGATTACGTAAGTAATGTGGAGCTGAAGCTTCCGGCACATTCACACGAAGCACGCTATTTCTCGTTCCGGACAACGCTGATCCGTGGAATGGACCCGCGGGCCAAGGATATATTTGTGCTCGTCGGGATGGATATAGATGAATGCAAGCAGAATGAACTCAAGCTGCAGCTCAGCTATGAGGAGCTGGAGGCCACATACGAAGAACTGTCGGCGACCGAGGAGGAACTGAAAGATCAGTTGAGCAAGCTTGCCGTAAGTGAACGCCGGTTCCGGCTTTCTTCCGAGGGCTCCGGTGCCTACATGTGGGAGCTGGACTACGAGAACGGGAGATATAAACTGTCGGAACGCTGGTATGAGGTCATGGGCTACACGGAAGAAGAGATCAACCTGTTCGAGGACGGTGTTCTCAGCATCATCCATCCCGACGACCAGGAGCCCGCGCGCAAAGCCCGGCAGGAGCACTTGGCCGGATTGACTCCAATCTATGAACTGGAGTACCGGATGCGCACTAAGGACAACAGCTACGTCTGGTTTGAAGTGCGCGGCAAGGCTATTGTAGACCACAAAGACCAAATGATGTTGTTCCTGGGCTCCTTAATTGATATCAGCAAGCGCAAGCAGGCTGAGTTCCAGCTAAGCAACAGCTACCAGGAGCTTGAAGCTACCTATGAGCAGCTGACAGCCACGCAGGATGAGCTTGTAGGCCAGTATGATATGCTGCTGGAGAATCAAAAGAATATGCACCGTTTAGCGTATATGGATTCACTCAGTAGCCTGCCCAACCGTATTCTTTTACTGGAGACTATGGAGAGTTATTTCCACCGTCCCGGAGGCAAGGCGGCGCTTCTGTTCGTGGATACGGATAATTTCAAATATATTAATGATACGCTGGGCCATAAATCCGGTGATATCCTGATCCGTCAGGCCAGTGAACGGCTGCAGTCCGTTGTGCGCGAAGGGGACATGCTGTCCCGGCTTGGCGGTGATGAGTTTGTGGTGTTTGTCAAAGATACAGAGAACCCCATAGAGGTCCTTGAACTGGCAGAGCGTATTCTGCGTTCCTTCCGCAGGTCATTTCTGATCGGAGAGAGCAATTTGTATGTTTCTGTGAGTATTGGGATTTCCTTCTACCCGGAAGATGGTGAAACTACGGAAGAGATACTGATGAATGCAGATGTCGCCATGTATAGAGCCAAAGAGGAAGGGAAAAACACCTTTGTGGTCTACGACAAGTCCATGCATATGCCATTCAATGAACGGATGAACATTGAGAAACATCTGCGCAGTGCGATGATTAACAATGAATTTCAGCTGCATTACCAGCCGCAGGTGGAGATCCGGACAGGACTTATCTCGGGTTTTGAAGCGCTGATCCGCTGGAACAGTCCGGTTCTGGGCTTTGTATCTCCGCTGTCCTTTATCAAAATTGCCGAAGATTCCAGGCTGATCATCTATATCGGGGAATGGGTGCTTAGAGAGGCCTGCAATTTCATGAAAAGCATCAATGACCGAACGGGCTTACCCTACAAAATTTCAGTAAACATATCCATTATTCAGCTGCTGCAGGATGATTTCGTGGAGATTGTGCTCGACAGTCTGAAGGAAAGCGGCCTTGCGCCTAATTGTCTGGAGCTTGAAATTACGGAATCCATCTTCATGGAATCCTTTGAAAACACAGTGAGCAAGCTGGAATTCCTGAAATCCCGCGGAATTCGCATCGCTCTGGATGATTTTGGAACGGGGTATTCATCCCTGAGCTATTTGCAGCAGTTACCGATCTCCACACTCAAAATGGACAAAATCTTCATCGACTCGCTGGTGGAAAAGGCCTACAGCCAATCCTTTGTCCAGACCATCATCATTCTCGGGCATAAAATGGGCCTGGAGGTTGTAGCAGAAGGAGTAGAGGATGCTGACCAGCTGGCGTTTCTCAAGGAATCAGATTGTGACAAGGTACAGGGATATCTCATTAGCCGTCCGGTGCCGCAGCACGGAGTGATTGAGCTGCTGGAGCCTCAGAGACGTCATGGCCCCGAATATCTGCATGAATAAATTCAGTTGCCGCATGGCACAAAAAAAGGCTTCAGAGCTTTTTGCTCTGAGGCCCTTTTTGAATGTTTGACCGTTTAATCAGGCAATAACGATTTTATTCTTGCCGGATTTTTTGGCCTCGTACAGTGCATCATCTGCCTGCTGAAAAGTGGAGCTTTTGGAGTCCGTACCGGTGTAGTCATGCATGCCTATGCTGACGGTTATTGAAGCTCCATCCATTTCGGTAATAGGCAGCTCGGCAATGGCAGTTAGAATCCGCGTCATGATCCTGCGTGAATCCTCGAGCTTCTTAGCCGTCAGAATCACAACAAACTCTTCTCCCCCATACCGGGCGGCGAAATCATCCGCACCAATATGCTTCAGCACCATCGCGGCAACCTGTCTCAGTACAATATCACCGACCCAGTGTCCATACTGATCATTAACTTTTTTGAAATTATCGATATCCAGAATAGCCAGCTGCATCGGAAACGGATTACTCTGCTGGTGATCAATCAGCCAGCCAAGATATTCATGAAAGGTTTTGTGGTTATACAGATCGGTCAAAGGATCAATCTTGGACAGCCGGTCCATAATGATATTTTGTATGCGCAGTTCCTGCTCCGATTTCAGCGAGTTCTCCAGAGAATTCATCAGTTCACGCCCCCGGGCAATGATGCCAAAACCGGCAAGAGCAGCCCCTGTTAAAATTAGGGCAATCATAACATTTTGGACGCGCACCATATAGCTAGAAGCATGTGTACTCAGGAACAGCAGGATCATATATATCAGACAAAGAATGGAACTGGCTTTCAAATAGATATTTCTCAAATAGAGCATGGAGACCAGCAAAGGGATAAGCATAATCAGAGGCTTCACATGGAATTCGTCACTGATATTCGAAATCATCAATATTGCGATCAAGTGGCTGGCAATAATGATGGAGAGTTCTGACAACAAGGGACGCCATTTATGTATGGCTTCCAGCATAAGCAAGGAACCCAGAATGATAAGGTCAGGAATCAGTATATTATTGATCAAGAAGCTTTTACCTGAAAAGTCGGGGCGTTCCCCGCTTATGGATAAAGAGATTATGATTTGAGTGGCCAGATAGACAAGCAGTACTACCCAGAATGCATTTAGGATCAGACGGTTCCAGTACGTTTGGCGAGGAGTTGGCGGTGGAATATGCATAGGATGTTCCTCTTTTCCAGTGGCAATGTATCTATAGATTCGACAAAAATCACTGTTTTCCTCCAAAAAACGAATGAGACATTCGTACTATATATTGGAATTTTCCATTTCCTATCCTGGGATTTATTCATCAATACTAATATGTTGGAATTATGAATGTTCGTGTTTAGGTGTTTATTCAGTGTGTTTCCTAGAGTTTATATGCCATATGTGCATGGAACACGAATTATTGGCATCGAAACACCTTGACACATCCGCATATGTTCTGTAATATTCCTATTGGCTGATAAAACAATGATTAGCTGTTCGTATATCCTCAAAGATAAGGTTTGGGGGTTTCTACAGGGAACCGTAAATTCCTGGCTACGAATAGGATGCTTTTAGCATACCTATGAAGTGGTCAGGATTTTTTGTGCTGCGTTATAGAAGAACTATGATTACCGCAGAAACGGATACCGTCCTTGTTAGATACATGAGGCCCGTTTCAGCCTGGGAGGAACAGAGAAACCGATGAGTAAATATGATGTGATTGTCGTAGGTGCCGGTCCGGCCGGAATCTTCGCCTGCTATGAATTGACGCGCAAAGCCCCTGAGTTGAAAGTGCTGCTGGTGGACAAGGGTCATGATATCTACCGGCGCAATTGCCCGATTCTGGAGGAGAAAATCAAACTCTGCCCTCCAGCCTCAGGACGCAAGGAATTCGCCGGCTGTCTGCCTGCCTGCTCTATCACCGCCGGATTTGGGGGAGCGGGTGCCTACAGCGATGGCAAGTTCAATATCACCACGGAATTTGGCGGCTGGATGACCGATTATCTGGCACCATCCAAAGTGCTGGAGCTGATCCAGTATGTGGATGACATCAATCTGGAGCATGGAGCTACACCGGTCATTACGGATCCGACAACCGAAAGCATCCGGGGCATCGAGCAGCGGGGATACGCCGCCGGGCTTAAGCTGCTGCGGGCGCAGGTGCGCCATCTCGGAACAGAGCAGAACCTGGAAATCCTGAAATCCATATATGAATATTTGCGGACACGCATAGATATGCTGTTCAAAACTGAGGTTCAAGATATCGTTACAGCTAAAGAAGAGGGCAAACACCGGATTACAGGCATTGTGCTGAAGAATGGCGAGAGCTATGAGGCAGGCAAGGTTATGATCGCTCCGGGGCGTGACGGCTCGGCGTGGCTGACGGATGTGCTGAAGAGACGCCGGCTCAAGATGTACAACAATCAGGTGGATGTTGGCGTTAGAGTGGAAACGTCGGACGTCGTGATGCGGGAGATTAATGAGCATCTCTATGAAGGAAAGTTCATCTTCAACACCTCCGTAGGCACACGTGTCCGTACGTTCTGCAGCAATCCTTCCGGACATGTTGTCGTGGAGAATCATAGCGGAGTGATGGCGGCCAATGGGCATTCCTACAAAGACCCTGCGCTGGGTTCCATGAATACCAACTTTGCGCTGCTGGTTTCGCATACCTTTACGGAGCCTTTTGACAAGCCGAATGAATATGCGCGGGAAATCTGCAAGCGGGCCAATGATCTGTCCAGCGGTGGTGTCATTGTCCAGAAATATGGGGATATTCTGCGCGGACGGCGCTCCACCGAAACACGGATTAAGGAAGGGTTTCTGGAGCCTACGCTGAAGGAAGCGGTGCCTGGGGATCTCGGGCTGGTGCTGCCGTATACAACGATGAAGAGTCTGATTGAAATGGTAGAGGCACTGGAAAAAGTCACTCCGGGCATTGCCTCCGAGCATACGCTGTTCTATGGCGTGGAAGCGAAATTCTATTCCGCCCGGCCGAAGCTGACAGAGAAGCTGGAAACGGAAATTTCCGGCCTCTACTGCGGCGGTGACGGAGCGGGCATCACCCGCGGGCTGGCCCAGGCTGGTGCTGCAGGGGTCTGGATTGCGCGGGGGATGCTGGAGTAAGAGACCTTCGGGTTCTGCAATGCAAGAGGAACTGTAGAATCAGAGGACAAAAGGGGTGCGTGTGGGGAGCTGCCGGAAGTGAAGTGGAACGAGTCCACTTTAATAGACGAAAAAGCTTTTCGTGGAGGCAATAGTGGGACAAAGTAGACTTGATTTAAGCGGATTCACACAAAAGGATGGAAAAGTGTCGGATTAGATCTACTTTTTCCAACTAGCGCTAGGGGAGAACCGGGATAAGATCGATTTAAGTTCACTTTTTTCAATTAACCTGCCGCCGAATCTAATGAGGCTATCCAGTCAGCTCTAACCAGAAAAATCTATAACGGCTACGCTGTTCAATAAAGGACAGTGTAGCCATCACGAAGCAATCGTGCGTTTACCCTCTCCAGAGCGGTCAAAGACCGGCGGGGAGAGATTATTGGTGTAGTGGGCATAGAACTGGCAGTGTAGACTCAGGCGAATTAATCCTGTATGGAAAGGACTTGAAGCTGGTTCCAGATCCGCTGCCAGTTCTTCTTCGCCATCCGGGATACATAGATCGGATGCAGCTTGGGGTTGGCGCTAAAATGCGGGGAGGGGCGGACGATCATCCGGATCACATCCGAGACCCCGTGCGGAGCGGCCAACCTAAGCTCCCCGTGTTCGTCTATCGCCAGACCTAGCGCAGTCGCTGTCTCGGGGAACTTGGACATACCATCTGTGGACGAGGAGTACGGGGCAATGCCGTTAACCTCATGCATTCTCGCCTGGTTTTTGACTGACCAGGGGATAGAAGGGTATTCACTCCGCAGCTTTTCCTCCCAGATCTTCTCGACCTCCTCCCGCAGGTCTTCCGGGTCGTAATAGATCACATCCACATCCGCCAAGGGTGTTCTCTCAGCAAAGCCATGCTGCATATCCCAGACTTTGGAGCGCACAAATCCGGCACATACCCAGGAGTCTGGTAATTGCAGCTCCCTTGCAGCCGCCAAAATATCTATCATCCAGCGATCTTCTTTCACCGCCTGCAGCAAATCCTCTTCATTATGTATCCGCAGCATCAGCACCTCCATGAATTACACGCATTATTCTCATTATAAACCTTATATTGAAGAGCTCACTATATACTCCCCATGATTCGGTGAACCTCTGTAATCACAGCGATTCATTGGGCCACATCATCTAATTCTTAAGTTCAGTTTATGTAGTGGATTGCTTATGCAGCAAGGTGCATTCTATAATGGACCGATAGATTGACCTTTGGAGGCGTGGCTGTGGGACATAATCTGACGATACTGCTGCAATTGTTTGAGAGGGCGGCGCTGCTGCTGATGTGTCTGTTCGTGCTGACACGGGTGCCGCGGTTTAAGGAGATCTTCGTTAAAGGGGCGTATGCTCCCCAGGAACTCGCGATGGTGACGGTGGTCTTCAGTCTGTTTGCAATCCTCGGTACCTATACAGGCATAAATGTAGAAGGCTCCCTGGTGAATGTGCGGATTATCGCCATCGTGGCCGGAGGGATTCTGTTTGGTCCATGGGTAGGCTTGATTACAGGCATTATCTCCGGGGTTCACCGTTTTCTCATTGATATCGGGGGAATCACTTCAGTACCCTGCCTGATTACGAGCATTACAGCGGGGATAGTCTCAGGAATCATTTATCGCCGGACCTCCGCAGAGCGCCGCTGGATCGCGGGAATTCTGGCCGGAATGGCCTGTGAAGCGCTGACGATGGTGCTGATTCTGGTTATGGCGAATCCGGCGTCCCTGGGTGCGGACATCGTCTCCAAGATTGCTTTTCCAATGATTGTCGGTCAGATCAGTGTGGGTCTTATCGTCATGCTCGTGCAGAGCGTGGAAGGGGAGAAAGAGCGGATTGCCGCGAAGCAGTCCAAGCTGGCTCTCGACATTGCCAATAAGACGCTGCCGTATTTCCGGAACATCAACCCCCAGTCGCTGCGGACCATTTGCGGGATTATCAAGGATGATATTGGAGCCGATGCAGTCGCCATTACCGATACCCGCTACATCCGCGCCTATGTTGGCGTTGGAGAGGAATATTATGTGGAAGCAAACGAGATTATCAGCGAAGAAACGAAAATGACTCTCCGAAGCGGCGAGATTACCATCCGCGACGATGATACGGAATATATGAACCGGGCGATCCGCTCACTGATCATTATCCCGCTCAAAGAGAAGGGCGAGGTCACGGGCGCGCTCAAGATTTATTACACCAAAGCCCATAAAATCACCTATTCCCTGCAGGCGATGGCGGTAGGGCTGTCGCAGATTATCTCTACGCTGATGGAGGTGTCCCGGGTGGAGGGCATCAAGGAGATGGCCAACAAGGCGGAGCTGAAGGCGCTGCAGACGAGCATTAATCCCCATTTTCTGTTCAATGCGCTGAACGCGATCATTTCTTCCATCCGTATCGACCCGGATAAGGCGCGGGAGCTGATCGTCAATCTGTCAGGCTATATGCGCTACAATCTGGAGCTGAGCGATGAGTTCATTGATATCCGGCGCGAGCTGCAGCAGGTCCAGCAATATGTGGAGATCGAAAAAGCGCGCTTCGGCAGCCGGCTTGCCGTGGAGTATGACATTGACGAGGTAGAGGTGCGGATTCCCAGTCTGATCATTCAGCCGCTGGTGGAGAATGCGATTGTCCATGGCATCCTGAAGGTGAAGGGTCAAGGGACGGTGACGATTTCCGTGAAGGACCTGGGAGGGATGGTGCGGATAGGTATTACCGATACGGGTGTAGGGATCAATCAGGAAACGATTGAGAAGGTCTACAGCGGAGATATGCCGGATAACAAAATCGGGCTGTACAACGTGCATCAGCGGGTAAAGCTGATATACGGCAATGGCTTGACGATCCACCGGCTGGATAAAGGGACGGAGATCTATTTTGACGTCACAAAGGAGCAGCGATGAGAGCGATAATTGTAGAGGATGAAGTACTGGCAAGGCAGGAGCTTGCTTTTCTGATCGGGGCACACAGCAACATAAGAATTGCCGCCGAGTTTGAGGACGGGCTGGACGCGCTGAAGTATCTGCAGACGGAGGAAGTGGATGTGCTTTTTCTGGATATCAACATTCCTTCCATTGACGGTGTGCTGCTGGCCCAGAATATCAGCCGGTTCTCGGTCAAGCCCTATATTGTGTTCATTACTGCGTATAAGGAGCATGCTGCCGAGGCTTTTGAGATTGAAGCTTTTGACTATATTCTGAAGCCCTACAGTGAAACGAGAATTAAGGCGATGCTGAGTAAGCTGGAGGGGGCATTTGCGGCACGCGGACACCAGGCGGGAGAAGAACATGTGAAGGTCAGCGACAAGGTCAACCTGTGGAAAAATGAGAAGATCATTGTCGTCGATGCCGATGAAATCTATTATGCTTCGGCGCAGGAAAAAACAACGAGTGTTATAACCAAGGGGGAGGAGTACAGTATGGCCTTAAGCATCAGTGAGTTTCACAGCCGATTGCCGCAGGACCGCTTCTTCCGCTGCCACCGCTCATATGTCGTGAATCTGTCCAAAATCAAGGAAATCATCCCCTGGTTCAATAATACCTACCTGCTCCGGCTGCGCGATCTGGACTATGAAGTGCCGGTCAGCCGCAGCAAGGTGAAGGAATTCAGGCAGATCATGCGCATCTAGCGGCAGTTCATTCCCCGATTAAGTCATCTCATTCCGGATTTCTCTCAAGAAAGTGCATTTTCGCTACAATGAAGAGGCAAAGAAGGCCTCGAAGCGACCAATTGAGAGAAAGAAGGAATACCCCATGACAACGACTACAGCGGGCAGCAAGCGGTGGCTCATCGTGTTAGGTACAGTGATTATGCAGATGGGACTGGGCACGATCTATACCTGGAGCCTGTTCAATGCACAGCTCGTAAGTAAATTCGGCTGGGAGCTCAGCTCGGTTTCAATAACTTTTTCCATTACCAGCTTTGCCCTGGCCTTCGCGACGCTGTTCGCGGGGAGACTGCAGGACCGGTTCGGCCTCCGCAGACTGACCGCAGCCGCAGGGATTATGCTGGGTCTAGGTCTGATCCTAAGTTCACAAGCCAGCTCCCTTCCGATGTTTTACTTGCTGGCCGGTGTAGTTGTCGGGTATGCAGACGGAACGGCGTACATTACGTCGCTGTCCAATCTGATTAAATGGTTCCCGAAGAATAAAGGCTTAATCTCAGGTGTATCGGTAGGTGCCTATGGAACAGGAAGCCTGGTGTTCAAATATATCAACGGCAGTCTGATTGAGTCGGCAGGGGTGTCTAGTGCTTTCTTATATTGGGGCCTTATGGTTATGGTTATGATCGTTGTGGGTTCACTGCTGGTTCGGGAAGCACCTGTGGCTGCTCCGGCACAAGCTGCAAGGGGCAAAGCGGCTCTTTCAGCTGCTGGCCCTGCAGTTCCGGTTCTGGTGAAAGACTATACTGTCAAAGAAATGCTCCGTACGAAGGAAGCATACCTGCTGTTCGTCATTTTCTTCACCGCCTGCATGAGCGGCCTCTATCTGATTGGTATCGTTAAGGATATCGGGGTGCAACTGGCCGGTCTGGATATTGCAGCAGCGGCAAATGCCGTGGCGATGATCGCCATTTTCAATACGGCCGGCCGGCTGATTCTGGGAGCCTTGTCTGACCGTATGAGCCGTCTGAAGCTGGTTAGTGCCACCCTTCTGGTCACCGCCGCAGCGATGCTTACCCTAAGCTATGCAACCTTAAACTACGGATTGTTCTTCGCTTGTGTGGCAGCAATCGCGTTCTGCTTCGGGGGTAACATTACAGTGTTCCCGGCCATTGTCAGCGACTTCTTCGGCCTTAAGAACCACAGCAAGAACTATGGAATCGTCTACCAGGGCTTCGGGATCGGCGCCTTATCCGGTTCGTTCATCGCCGCGTTCCTCGGCGGGTTCAAGCCTACCTTCATTGTGATCGGACTTCTGTGTATCCTGTCCTGCATCCTTGCGGTTTCCCTGAAGCCTCCGGTGCAGAAGCAGGCAAGAGAAAAGGGAATGAGCCTGAAGCCTTCACGGCATACGGCTTGAGCCATAGATAGATACATGTCGGCTTAAGAAAATTAGAGACAAAGAGAATCTACCTGAAAAAGAGATATCCAGGCCCTCCGTGCAGACGGCAGGCGGATATCTCTTTTTTAGTTGCATTTATTGTTCTTCTGGGATTTCAAAAAATCGATTCAGCTTGATTTCTTTTTGTCCTAAGGAAGTAGTTTGGCCATTCGTTTCAATAAAGCCATACGTAGCTTCCATGATGGGAAGCATGAGATGATAAAAGGCTACCCGGCTGTTAAGGGTAGGCACGCTGCCGTCCTGATTCGTTATTTTATACGGTAAGAAGAACAGTTCGTTAGAAGATTTGGCGGACGGATCAAATTGTGCAGTCCATAGTTGTTCGCTGTGATTGCCGACTATTTCATAATAGGAGATCCCATTTCCCCCCAAAATGAAGAACTGATTAGACTTTCCCTGCGGAAAGTAGTAGTCCTGGTTCTGGCTATCGTTAGTTACACTAAAGTTTTTTAGCAGACTTACTTGCGGGTATTGGACGGCTGCTGAACGTGCTTCAGCCAGGTTTTTTGATGTCAGTTGGGTTGTTAAAGCATCACTAGCCTTGGCAACATAAATGGTGCGTGTATTAGCGTTCCAAATGATATGAGCATTGGCCGATTCCGCAATAAACCGCAAAGGTACCATGACGCGTCCATTTTCCAAAGATGAGGAAACGGATAAAGCAACTTTCTTCGAGCCAATGGTGGCAAACTTTTGACCGGCAACTAATGTTACAGTTTCGCCTTTTCGGGTAATGGTAATGGTTTTGGATGCATTATCCCATTTCACCGATATACCCGGTATTTGTTGTACCACATTTAACGGAACAATCGTGGTTCCGCCTTTAATATAAGGGGCTACGTCGGTATTTACGGCTGCATTGTTCACAATGACTGCAATTTTCGTGGGAGCTGCCATTGCTGCTCCTGATGCTAAGAAAAATATAGATAGCAATAAAACACCCGTTCTTAAAAACTTCGTCATTCTATATATCCTCCTTACTATTTTTGGAAATCCACTATGCATTTAAACAGACGTAACACCACTTGAAAAGTTTCAGTGAACTAAAAAAAGAAGCTGAACTGAGTGATGCTTTTTCCCACACAGGACACTTCATAAGCCAAAGAAGTTGGATTAGTGATCGTTTCTCCACTAAGGATTCACGGACCTCATCATCAAGTTTTCAAGTCCTATCTATATAGCTGTAAAATTTCATATAAAGCTGGATCTGAAGAAGAACACTTCTCACAAGATTGTGAGAGAATACGAGCAAAAAAAGGCCCTCAAATGAAGCCGTTGTCCACGCTTAGGTGGAGAAACAGTTTATTTGGGGGCTGATATTCAACTCAGAAAGAATGGGCTTATGGACCGCTGCTATCCGGAGCCTCGCAGTCGTAAGACTCAGTATTCGGATTCTCTGCCAGCTCGCGGAAGTGGCGGAGCTTATAACGGATAACCTCTTGCGTCTCTTGGAGTTTTGCGATCTCACGGGCGATTTTGTCATTGTGCGCTTCCAGCAGGGTGTACCGTTCGGATAGCGTGCCATCGCCCTGATGGGTCAGCTCCAGATAATGCCGCATTTCTTCCAGTGTCATTCCGGTAGCCTTAAGGCGCATCAGGAAACGGATACCAAGAATCTGGTCCCTGCTGTAGTGTCTATGGCCGTTAGGTTTGCGGTCGGCATACGGCAGCAGACCAATCCGCTCATAATAGCGTATCGTATCCTCGGTCAAGCCGGTCAGTTCGGCAGCCTGGCTGATGGAAGTGACGGTCTCCGGTATATCTTGCGCAGTAATGTCCATTGGAACCTCCTTGAGTAACATTACCAAGGAACTTCTCCATTCTCATCGAAAAATCCTCCTGTCGGGCCATCTGCATCCAGTGTAGCCAGACGTACAGCGATCTTAGCCCCTTGCTCTACGGTGCGTTGACCAGTGAAGCCATTGAGATCGGTGGCGGTGAAGCCGGGATCTCCTGAATTAATCTTGAGCGGAGTATCCTTGAATTCCTTGGCAAAAGTAATCGTAGCCATGTTAACCGCCGCTTTGGAGCTATTGTAGGCAAGCAGGTTAAATTGGGCATGCTCGTGATGGGGATCGCTGTTGAAGGTCAAGGAGCCCAGGCCGCTCGACATGTTGACGATCCGTCCAGCCGGAGATTGCAGGAGCAGCGGGAGCATAGCTCTGGTTACAGCAATCGTACCGAAAAAGTTAGTTTCGAACGTTGCTTTGAGGTCATTCACCGGCAATTGGCTTGGAGCAGCTGCACCCCCAAGAGAAATGCCCGCATTGTTGATTAGCACATCAAGACCACTGTACTCCTTGGCAATTGTTTGCGCCGCAGCTGCAATGCTATCCTGATCTTGCAAGTCAAGCTGGATAAAGTGTGCATGGATGCCTTCCTGTGTCAAAGCGGCTGCCGCTTCGCTGCCACGCTGCTCGTCGCGCGAGCCAATCAGGACTCTATGTCCGAGGGCTCCGAGCTGTCTGGCTGTTTCAAAGCCGATCCCTTTATTTGCGCCTGTGATCAGAACGGTTGTAGGTTGTGTCATTTCTTAGTTCCCCTTTTCATCTTCCAAGATACGGTGGCCACCTGCCATGAATGTACTACTTGGAGTATGCTCAAAGTCAAGGAACAAATTTTAAGGGGGGTGTTGCAGGATAAGAAAAGGAGGAGAGGAGGGCGGATAAGAGAAGGGCAGATAAGGGGAGTGGAGGTGGGCTATGGGAGTTGCTGAGGTGAGGAAGAGTCTTGCCTAACCAAGAGGTATCTTATCGGTTGGATGCTTAGCTCACTCTGTTATAGTGGAAAAAGTATCACTAATTTGGCCTGATTCCTTCTGAGAATAAATTTAGTGGAAAAAGTAGAACTAATCTATGCCCTAGAGTGGAAATGCAAGTAAATTGCCTGGATTAGGTGGATAAAATCCATTTAATTACTTATATAATGATGATTTTGACAAAAATAGGTGGAGATACTCCACTTACCTTTCTGCTGGGCATAGTTGTGAAGGGGAATTAATTGTAAGAGGTTTCCGTGGAGGCAGGAATAGAATGGTTATAGAGAAAAAGGGCTACGCAGACAATTTCAAACTGTCTGTGTAGCCCTCTTGAAGAAGATTGTTTCTAGATTTGTGGTGATTTCTTATCCGAAGATGTAAGGGATCAGCCTTCCAGCAGCAGTGCTTCAGGATCTTCCAGCAATTCCTTGACCTTGACGAGGAAGCTAACTGCTTCCGAGCCGTCCACGATGCGGTGATCGTAGGACAGTGCGATATACATCATCGGGCGGTTGGCGCTTCTTTCTTCGTCCAGGGCGATCGGACGGAGCTGGATCTTGTGCATTCCGAGAATACCAACCTGCGGTGTATTGAGGATTGGTGTCGACATGAGTGAGCCGAAAACCCCGCCATTGGTGATAGTAAAGGTACCGCCCTGCAGTTCTGGCAGGCTTAGCGTATTCGTGCGTGCCTTGGAGGCCAGCTCACCAATCTTCCGCTCAATTTCCGGGAAGCTCAGCCGGTCTGCATCGCGGACGACCGGCACTACGAGGCCTTCCTTGGCAGATACGGCAATGCCGATGTCATAGTATTTCTTGATCAGGAGATCCTCGCCGTCGATCTCGGCGTTCAGCAGCGGATAGGCCTTGAGTGCGCCGATCACTGCTTTGGTGAAGAAGGACATGAAGCCGAGTCCGACATCATGCTTCTCTTTGAAGGCATCCTTGCGGCGCTTGCGGATGTCGAGAATCGCGGTCATGTCCACCTCGTTAAAGGTGGTCAGCATGGCCGCGGTGTGCTGCGCCTCGACGAGGCGGCTCGCGATGGTCAGCCGTCTGCGCGACATGCGCTTGCGCTCGACGGCTTTGCCTTCCTCCTGCGGCGCGGAGCTTGCCGCCGCAGGCTTCACCGGCGCAGGCGCGGCCGCTGCCGCCGGAGCGCTTGGCGCAGCGGCCTCCGGCCCGGCTGCGCCATGGCCCTTCACATCGGCCGTAGCGATCCGGCCGATGGGGTCGCGGGCACTGACCTCGCCGAGGTCGATGCCCCGCTCCCGCGCGAGCTTGCGCGCCCCCGGCGAAGCCAGGGCCGCAGTGCCCGCCGCCGCTGCATCGGGTGCGGCGGGGGAAGCTGGCGCCGCTGCCTGCGGTGCGGCAGCCGCTGGGGCTTCGCTGCTCGCAGCAGGAGCCTCCGGCTTGCCGGCCGCAGCGCTCTGCGGCGCTTCGGCGCCTGCCGTACCGGCGCCGCTGCCGATGATGCCGATCGCTTCGCCGACGGCTACATTCTCGCCGGCCTGGCGCAGGATGGAGGAGATGACGCCGTCCTCCTCCGCGCTGATCTCCAGGTTGACCTTGTCAGTCTCCAGTTCAGCGAGCACATCCCCCTGACCGACCGTATCCCCCTCTTTTACCAGCCATTTGTAGATCGTTCCTTCGGAAATAGATTCGCCCAAATCGGGTACTTTAATTTCGGACACAGGCCCTTACCTCCCCAAATAGAATAGTTTACGTTACCGAGACACCGCCCTCTATCTGGAAGACGGTACAGCCGCTTGTACTTGCGAGTTCAATTTCAGGGCTTCTGTTACTATACGACGCTGCTCAAAAGTATGCACGTCTGCATATCCGCTAGCCGGGCTGGATCGCTCCGGACGGCCGATATACTGCACCTTGATGTTCTGCGGGGCGATGGCCCGCAGCCGGGGCTCGGCATAACTCCAGCCGCCCATGTTCTTCGGTTCTTCCTGCAGCCACACAATTTCCGTAAGGGAACCCATCGCACTGAGGTGTGCAGCCAGTTCCCGTTCAGGGAATGGATAGAGCTGCTCCAGACGGAGGATATGCAGCCAGGACCAGTCTTGATCCTTGGCGGCCTCCAGCTCCGTCTGCAGATCGAGTGTTACCTTGCCGCTGCACACTACCAGCCGTTTGATCTCCCCGGGACTGCCGCCAAGAAGCGGCTCGGGAAGTACAGGCTGGAATCCGCCGGAAGCCAGCTCGGCTCCGGAGGAGGTGCTGCGCGGGTTGCGGATCAGGCTCTTCGGAGCCATGATCACGAGCGGGCGGGCCTCTCCCTTGCCGCACAAGGCTGCCTGGCGGCGCAGAAGATGGAAATACTGCGCTGCGGAGCTCAGGTTCGCCACAGTCCAGTTCTCCTCAGCGGAGAGCTGCAGATACCGTTCCAGCCGGGCACTGGAGTGCTCTGGGCCTTGCCCTTCATATCCATGCGGCAGCAGGATCGTCAGATTGCTGCGCTGGGTCCATTTCGCGCGTCCGGCAGCAATGAACTGGTCGATAATAACCTGAGCGGCATTGGCGAAATCGCCATACTGTGCTTCCCAGATCACGAAGGTTTCTGGCGCGAACACATTGTAGCCGTATTCGTAGCCGAGTACCGAGGCTTCCGAGAGCGGGCTGTTGTACACCCCGAAGGAGGCTTTGGAATCGCTAAGCTGGTGCAGCGGTGAGAACAGTGCACCTGTCTCGCTGTCGTGCAGCACCAGATGACGGTGGGCGAAGGTTCCGCGCTGGGAATCCTGGCCGCTCAGGCGGATCGGTGTACCGTCCTTCAGGATAGTGGCGAATGCCAGCGTTTCGGCCAGTGCCCAGTCTACCCGTTCTCCGTCATTCAGCGCATCCTTGCGGCGCTGCAGAATCCGCTCCAGCTTCGGATAGACCTTGAAGCCGTCCGGTACCGTCAGCAGTTCCCGGTTGATCTGCTGCAGCTGCTCCAGCTGCACCGCCGTGGATTGCGGCTGAGTTGCTTCCGTTTCGAGCGGTACCGAGGTTTTGGCTTCTCCGTTCTTGCGCTTGCCATCCTTCATCAGGTCGAAGGCTTCCTGAAGCACTTTTTCCGCATCAAGGTTCATCTGGTTCACATCATCTGCCGTGATGATCTTCTCCCGCTGCAGGCGTTCCGCATAGACACGATAGACGGTCGGATGGTTACGCACTCTGCCATACACAATCGGCTGGGTGGTTTCAGGATCATCCATCTCATTATGACCGTGGCGGCGGTATCCAATCAGATCGATCACGAAATCCTTCTTAAATTGATTGCGGTAGGCGCTAGCCAGGCGGACAGCGGAGATGCAGGCCTCCGGATCATCGGCATTGACGTGAACCACAGGGATTTCATAGCCTTTGGCAAGGTCACTGGCATAATGGGTGGAACGGGAATCTTCACTTTCGGTAGTGAATCCGATCCGGTTATTGACGATAATATGCACCGTACCGCCGTTGGAGTACCCTTTGAGCTTGCCGATGTTGAGCGTTTCCGCAACAATTCCTTCGCCCGGAAAAGCGGCATCCCCGTGCATCAGTACAGCCATGGCCTTGTTCGTGTCGAGCTGCGGCAAACCCGGGGAATTCCGGTCTTCCTGAGCTGCACGTGTAAAGCCTTCAACGACAGGGTTGACGAATTCCAGATGGCTCGGGTTATTGGCCAGTGTAATACGGGTACGGACGGTCTCGCCCTCGCGCACGGCGCGGTCAGCACCCAAATGGTATTTCACGTCGCCGGTCCAGCCGTAGTTAATGCCCATGGAGCCTTCGGAAGGGAAAAGCTCCTTGTTCGGAGAATGATGGAATTCCGAGAAAATAATATCATAGGGCTTCCCGAGAATATGAGCCAGTACATTCAGACGTCCGCGGTGGGCCATGCCCATCAGGATATGCTCTGCACCATCATGCGCGGCGGCACGGACAATCTCGTCCAGCATGGGCACCAGCGCGTCATTGCCTTCCAGGCTGAAGCGTTTTTGGCCGACAAAGGTCTTATGCAGGAAGGTCTCGAACTGCTCTACCTGGATCAGACGGTTCAGCAGCTCCTTGCGCTCGGTATTGTTCAGCGGCGCGGGAGAGCTTGTAGACTCCGCCTGACCGTTCAGCCAGCGAAGCTCCTGTTCGTCATGCACATGTCCGAATTCGTAGGCGATAGTCTGCGTATATGCCTGACGCATCCGGTGAACGGCATCCCATGCGGTATGAACATCCGGCGGCGCATTCTCCCAGATCAGCGAGGCAGGCAAGGCAATCAGATCTTCGCGGGTCAAGTCATAGGTTTCATAATCCAGCCATTTCGCCATAGGGCTGTTAACCTGCTCCAGCGGATCGATATTGGCGGCCATATGGCCATATATACGAATATTGGCGATTAGCTTGGAAGCTCGTACGGCCTTTCTCAGCCACTCGGTGTCTCCCGAAAGGGCCGGCTGCGGAGCCTGAACGGCATCCGGAGCGAGCGGAGGAGGGCCGGAAACGGTAAACAAATCGCGGTAATGATGTTCTACGGATGAAGGATCATGAACAAATTGCTCATATTTCTCTTGAATGTAGCCCAGATTGGGGCCGTGATACTTACTCCAAATGGATTCGTTATAGGGCTCTTTAACTGCCATGAATACATCCTCCTAACGGATGAACTCCACGTGCGGCATGAGGCTTGGGCGCCCAGTGGAGCTGCGATGGTTGCGGTTTCATTCCTCATCTTATTGTGCTACTTTCAAGGCGTGTAATCAATTCATACTTTCGGGGAATCCGTTCGCAAAACGGCATGATTCAGTCCTTAAATGATGAAAAACGGATATCGGTTACCTGAAGCTGGATGTGAACAGGGTGATGCGGTAATAATTACCCATGGATGCCACCGAAGGCTTCATGAACAGTTCCTAAAGTCATATCTATTGGACAAATCCCAGCAAAAAAAACTGTTCTTTTGCACTACTTGTCATAAAAAATTTCCATAAATCGACACACTTTTCTTGTGAGAACTTATATAATGTTATTGCGGATAACGGTTTCATTGTTTTCTAACCAGATCCTTTCATGTAAAGGATCCAGTAAAGGGTAAACCTGCTGAAAGGCAGGGACACAAAGTCTCGGGTCTAATGTAGAAAGGCTTCAACTACTACGACGGCCGGACTGCCTGGGGACGCAAAAATTCTAGGAGGAGATATCTTGGATAAGTCCAACCAGGGGAATGACGGAGAACTGCTGATGGGTGATCTGGATCTAGAATGGGTGTATTTGCTGATGTCGGCGAAGAAAGCAGGCATCGGGGCAGATGAAATCCGCCAGTTTTTAAGTGAAAAGACAACGTTGCAGGTAATGTAGGGCGTTTACTTTGCGGGAATACATACAGAAAAGGGCACAGCGCCAGACGCTGTGCCCTTTTCTGTATCGCTGGAGCCTTAGGACAACCGCCCGTTATTGATCCTTTTGCTCCAGCCGCCATTTTTGATAATCGAGGAATTCTTTGAATTCCCGTTTGCTTATGCCGGAAGCCATGGCTTCTTGAACGAGCCGGAACCATTCGCCATCTAGTGCGGATTCGTCAGTCTCTGAGGGCTCGCCATAGAGCAGGCTGTGGATAGACACCTGGAGCGCATCGGCGATTTTTTCGATGAATTGAATAGAGGGGTTGGATTGGATATTTCTTTCTACATTGCTTAAGTATGATTTTGCCACATCTGACTTGTCCGCTAATTCGGATAAGGACCAGCCTTTTTCCAGACGGAGTTGGTGGATGCGACTTCCCATATTATCCGGCACGATTACAACGCCCCTCCGTACTTATTGTTAAAATATAAGGATTTAACTGTTCTATGCCATCAATCATCCTTATATTTCTCGCTGAAACGGCTATTTGAAGGCGATACGTAGTGTTGCTGCTTCGGAAGCATAAGCTTGTAAAAGACGACGTAGCCGTTTCCAATTGAAATATAAGAATGTATATGCTTGACGCTATACATTGTACTTCTATTTATGGAGAAACGGATACCGCCTCTTTCGGAGGACGGCGAAGCCGTTTCTTTTTATCAGTATAACAAATTTCCGTAAAATGGACAAAAATCAATCGTTACAAAGAAAAAACAGCCTAATCTGCTCCGGCTCCGGAATCAGGGTAGGCTGCTTCAGAATGCAGTCCGTTATGAATTAATAATCTTTTTTAGGGCCTTGTTTGGCCTCGAAGTTCCAAGTCAGCTTCAGCTTATCCTTTTGGAAATAGTTCTGTGCTTCACCATTGTCAACGAATTCGAACTTGACTGTAAAGCTGTCGCTGCTCTGAGCTTTGATACCGTCGGCTTCCGTCCAGATTTGATCCAGACCGGTATTGTTTACAAGATCGGGGGTTTGGCTCTTCAGGGCATCCAGTGTGGTTTCGTATACGACAACCTCCGGTGTGAGAATAGTACCTTTATCATTATTCTTCAGGAATTTAACCTTGATGAATTTGCTGAGATCGACACCGTTGTTATCGCCGAGCGTATCTGTAATCTCTGTAGTGGTCTTCAGCAATACTGAGCCGATGTCCAGGGTTCCGTCATTTTTGAGCTTGAAGGTTTTGGTTACAGTATCACCCGGTTTCAGGTTAGGGATATCTACGATTACTGAAGGATCAGAATTCAGATCCAGCGTACCTGCTGCGAAGGTTGCCGTGCTTGTCGCAGTATCGCTGAAATATGCGAAGGTTCCTCCGCCAATCAAAGACAAACCGAGTGCTGCCGATGCCATGCCAAAACCCAATGTTTTCTTGATACCCATATTCTAATTCCTCCTCTGATTAGTAAAGCGAATGATAAATGTATATTGTATCTTCCGTTTCGTAGGCGGAAGCGGACAATCGGATCAGGGCTGTATGTCAGTTCCCGGAGGTGCCTGGGGAAGCACGGTGTTTTTTTTCTCAAGCGCCGTAAGAGCCTTCCATGAACTGTAGAGCGCATAGAGCAGGAGCAGAAGTCCGGGAACGATCATCAGGACCACACTGCCGGCTTTGGAGGAAGCAAAATTCATGGCATATCCTACATTTGGAATGGTGACTCCGGTGTACTCGGCCACAATATTCCCTGAACTCACGGGCGTCATATCCGCAGCGTCATTGTTATCGCCTTTGGTATGATAGATGACCTCGCCGGCAGCGGTTTTTGCTGAAGCATCCACAATTCGGTGAGTGATCAGGATATTATCCTCGCTCATAAAGGTGATGACATCGCCTTTATGGAACCGGGTCATGTCTCCTCCGGGTTTCAGGGCGACGATGGATCCGGTCTGAATACCTGGCTCCATTGAACCGGAAAGCACCGACTTGATCTCATATCCAAAAAGGGTGGGTTCGCCTCCCGAGGCCCTGGACACTACAACGGCTACTGCCAGCACCACGAAAATCAATACCATTACTGCGGATAAAGTATGGCTAATTATTTTTTTGATAAGCATGTCAGTCTCCACCTTTAATGAGTTGTGGCTCCGAAGGTGATGCGGCCATTTCCGGACCTGGTATCGGAGGCTCTGTTGCCTGAGGTTCTTGGGTAGGTGTCTCTGTCACATCCCCTTTTGGAGGCGTGATCTGGTTGTCACCGGCGGGTGCCGGGGTGGCGCTGGCTTCGGGGACATCTGGAGCTGCCGTACTAACGGCTTCAGGCTCAGGAGTAGCTTTTAATTCAGCTTTGGCCTTTTCTGCGTCTTCCTTCTTCTGTTTCTCAAGGGCGAGTTTGGCTTCTTCTTCCTTTTTGGCTTTAGCCAGTTCCTCTTGCCGGGCCTTCTCGATCTCTTCAAGCCGCTTGCTGCGGGTCTGGGTGATGAGCTGCTGCTGCTGCTCAAGCCCTGAAATACCGGCGGTTGCAGTATCTTTGGCGCTGTTCAGCTCCGCATCCAATTTGTCATACATAGAAACCAGTTCCACGGATAGCTCACCCGGCGACTGTCCGAAAGCAGCTATGATCGGAAAAAGCTGTGACGGTTCTTCCGGGATGGAATTTAGTGGGCTGTAGACTGCTTCGTTAACCGTTATAGGGAATGGAGTATTGCCGTTCTGAATGGCCTCCAGGTAATGAACGATTGCGGCTATGGAAGCAGTGAAGGATTCGGAGAGCACACCGTTTTGGCTAAGACTGTTCTGTAACCCGTCAAAGAATTCCTTATCTCTGATTTCCAGACAATTAGGATCGAGATCGATCATATATCCTCCAATCTGTGCCAGAACGGCAGCTGCAGCGCTGATCTCTGCATGAATCCCGTTCCAAATCCCGGCGTTGGCGGTCTTCTGGCCTTCAATGGCAATCAGATCGGAATGAAGATCTGCAACCTGCCTTGAAATCTCCTTTTCCGCTATTTCCAGCTCTTCCAAGGACATAGACTCGATTCCAGTTATTCCTGTTAAGCCGGCTGGGGAACTGTAACTTTTCAAGGTTGCTTTTAGAGCCTGGGCTGTATTGAGATGTTCTTTTAATTCGCTGAGCAGCTGCTTGATGGAATCCGGGAATACTTTACAAAAACCAATGGTGCTGACTGTCTCCGCGGTACCGTTAAAACCCCCATAAGTACTGCCGATTTGGCCAGAGGTATACAGCAGGAGTACGGATATGGCCATCCCCGACTGCAGGATGCGAAGACCGGTTTTTTGGGTTTTTCTTTTACGCCGTTTGGCGGATCTGGGGTACAGAGGCAGGCCCCCCTCTCATAACTTACTGTTGATGTAATTCGTTATATTTGTTCTTAATAAAGAACGTTTTCGTAAGGAAATCATACACTGCCTGCCGGGCAAAAGAAAAATGGTGATTTCGTCTAATTGTTCGTAATAAAGACCATTAATTATTATTTATCTACCGATATCTATCTGTATCGCTGTTTTTCGTAAAATGTTCTTTATAAAGAACAAATTGGTGGGAGGCTGAGCTGTCAGATGGGGTGTGGTGGTGGGGAGCTGAAGGTGAGAATAAAGGCAGAAATGTCTTGAATCCGGCCAAAGTGGGCCTGAGGGCGAAACCAAAGGCAGAATGCCTTTGGTTCGTTCCAGCAGGGGCCGGACCACGTTAAGTAGCCGGGGAGATGATGGAGTCGCGCATGTGTTTGACATCGCTGATTGGCGGGCGTCCGAACATGCGGGCGTACTCCCGGCTGAACTGGGAAGGGCTCTCGTAACCGACCCGAAAGCCTGCATCGGCCGCGTCCAGAAACTCTGTAAGCAGCAATCGGCGTGCGACTTGCAGGCGTATAGCCTTTTGATACTGGAGCGGGCTCATGGCGGTGACCTTTTTGAAATGCTTGTGCAGGGCTGATGGGCTCAGGTTGACCTCCTTCGCCAATTCTTCAATCAGAAGGGGCTTGGCATAGTCACGGTTGATCCATTGGATTGCTTCAGAGATACGGTAGGCATGGCTGCCGGTAAAGGCAAATTGTGTGATTGACGCTCCTTGCTCGCCTTGCAGCACTCTATAAAGAACCTCACGGGTGATCAGCGGTGCGAGGACCGGGATATCCTCGGGGGTCTCCACAAGTTTGACCAGCCGCAGGACGGCATCCAGCAGTGAAGGGGTAGATTGGCTAACGATAATTCCCCGGCCGGTTTTTCCGTTCCATGGTTGCGGGTTACCCTTGACGATATCCAGAATGAGGTCTGGAGTGAAGTTCAACTGAAGGCTGAGGTAGGGGGCTTGCGGGGATGCCTCTGTGATTTTACCGATAATGGGGAGATGAACAGGAGTGACGAGATAGCTGGCCGGGTCATAGGTGTAGCTGTCGCCTCCCACTGTGGCTGTCTTGGAGCCTTGCACGATAATGCACAAGGAGGGGACGTTTATGGAATGTCTCGGCTCCAGTACATGAGAGGATCGTCTGAAAAAAAGTGAAGGCACAGCCGAAGGATGTGCGCCATCTGAAGGAGTGTGATGCTGAATCAGCAGAGCCAGTTCACGCTGATATTCTGAAATTGAAGGGTTAATGATAGATAAGCTCATAGATCTGTGCTCCTTTCCCGTACATTCAACTGAGCCTAGTGTAGCCACAATGGGCAGGATTAGGCAAGGATTGAATATGAATAGTCTACCTTTCACCAATGGGAAATCCCCATAATGAACAGGGTAAGCCATCAATAGAATGTGGCTAATATGCTGGAAAGTGGGGATTTAGATGTCAGGAATTGAAGGCAAGGTTATAGCAATTACAGGTGCAAGCAGCGGGATTGGTGAAGCGGCTGCGCTTCTGTTAGCGGAGCGTGGAGCGAAGGTCGTGCTTGGGGCGCGTGGAACGGGACGGTTGGAGGCACTCGCGGCCCGCATCGCGAGTACCGGAGGTGAAGTCGCCTACGCTGCAACAGATGTAAGACGCCGTGAAGACGTCCTGGGGCTGGTTAATCTGGCATGTGAGCGGTACGGCAAGCTTGATGTTCTAATCAACAATGCCGGAGTGATGCCGATCTCCCCTCTTGATGAACTGCGCGTAGAGGATTGGGAGGATATGATCGACATCAATGTTAAAGGAGTGCTATTCGGCATAGCGGCTGCGCTGCCAGTGTTCCGCAAGCAGGGGTTCGGGCATTTCGTCAATACAGCTTCTACCGCAGCATTTCGCATTGTCCCGAACATGGCTGTATACGCCGGCACGAAGTTTGCTGTGCGCGCCATCTCCGAGGGCTTGCGCCAGGAGGCTGGGGATAAGCTGCGCGTGACGATTATCTCGCCGGGCATGACACGGACAAACTTTGCGGAATCCATGACCAATCCGGAGATCAAGGCCAAACTTGAGGAGTCCCGGGATGAGATCGCGATGCCGGCGGATGCCATTGCCCGCGCTATGGCATTCGCCATCGAGCAGCCAGAGGGTGTTGATGTGGGCGAGATTATTGTCCGTCCCACTGCCCAGGGGTAAGCAGTCACTGATCGGCTCTGTTAAGCAAATGCCAGGATGCAGTAGAAAAAGAGCCGTGCGTCTACACGGCTCTTTTCTGAGTACGGTCCGCCTTAAAAGCTGACGGCTCTTGGAACAGGGTCAGATTTAGGACGTTACCCAATTACCACAGGTGGTCTATTTCTTGCAAGGTAAGGGTGCATCACCGCTGTCAGCAGACATGTTTGTTAAGGCAGCTTCTCGCCGCGCGAGCTGATGTACAGGTCATACCACTCCCTGCGGGACAGCTCCAGTTGGTCCGCATCTCTGCAGGCGGCGATCCGCTGCGGGTTCACTGTTCCAATGATCGGCTGGATTGCAGCCGGGTGAGTCATGAGCCACGAGAGCACGATCGCCTCGGGGGTAGTGTTCTTCTCTTCAGCCAGCACTTTGACCCTGGCGGCGGTGTTCACGATATTCTCCGGCTGCCCTTCCAGAGGGCGGCCGCTGAACATTCCCTGGGCCAGCGGCCCCCAGGCCTGAAGCTGGATGTTCTCAGCGCGGCAGTGCTCGATGGTGCCCTCGGGGAAGGTAATATCTTTCCAGGGCTCCCGGTTGACGCTGATCACGGCATCCACCCAGCTGATTTTGGCCAGGCTCATATGCAGCTGGTTGACGATGAAGGGTTCATCGCAATAGGACTGAAGCAGCTTGATCTGGGCTGCGCTCATATTGGAGACCCCGAAATGACGTACCTTCCCGGCTGCTTTGAGCTGATGCAGCGCTTCGGCAACCTCCTCGGGGTCCATCAGCGGATCAGGCCGGTGGAGCAGCAGGATATCGAGATACTCGGTTCCCAGGCGGTTAAGGGTTCCATCGACACTACTCAGGATATGCCCTTTGGAGAAATCGAAGACATTGGAGAGGTCTCCAGGCTCCATCAGCTTGATTCCGCATTTGGATTGCAGAATAATCTCTTCCCGCAGACCCGGACGATCCTTGAAAATCTGTCCGAATACCTTCTCTGCTTTTCCACGGGTGTAAATATCCGCATGATCAAAGAAGTTGATCCCGATATCCAGCGCGGCTTCTACCGCTTCGTGGCCCTGCTTCACATGCTCTGCTGTAATCGGTTCATGATCCCAGTCTCCTCCTAGCCCCATGCACCCCAGGGCAATGCGGCTAGCCGGGATTCCGCGTTTATTCAGTGGCAGCGTTCTCAGCATGAAGATCCCTCCGTAATGATAAAATGGCAGCTCCGAGGATAGTGTACCTCTTTAGAATCCGGTAGGGTACTTTTTGTCACTCGAGGAACGGTTTTGGGTGCCCTCCTTATCTTTTTCCTCCTCCTTCTCCAGGTTCAAATCCTCCATAGGAATCGGATCAACATTCTGCCTGCTTTCCGGCAGTTTGCTCATTAATAAACGGATTCAAGGCCCTGTAAACAGGAAAGAGGCCCGGGGGCCTCCTTTCAAACTTCCGTTTCACTTCAAAGTTGTAACGGTGTTATTGTGCGCGTGCTTATAGATCGAGCGGTGTGCCAATATCACTCATTTTCCGTTCGGACACATCCGCGAAGAGGCGTTTCAGCCATTTCAGCTCGATTAGACTGTGCTCATATCTGCCATACATCGCATGAAGCGCCGAGCGTGGAACGATGGCAATATGCTCCTCATATACCTGATAGGCAAAATTCACCTGATGTTCAGTTTCACGAATCCGCTCTTCCAGCAGCTTCTCGACCTTACTCTGATCAATATGGCGAGAGAACGCAAGCGCAGTGTAAAGCGGATGGAAGACCAGGTCGTTTTTTTTGATCTGCTGTAGAATTAGCTGCTCGAACAGGGCCTTACCCTTATCGGTAATGCGGTAGATGGTCTTGTCCGGACGGTCACTGCTGTGAATCACCTCAACAGCTTCAATATGTCTTTCTTGGACCAGTTTGTCTACAGCATAGTATAAAGACCCCATCTGCAGCTTCATCATTCGATCCATGGTCCGTTCTTTCATTACGAGCTTAATCTCATAGGGGTGCATATCCCGTTCCAGCAGCAGGCCCAGAATCACCATCTTCATGGACATGACGGCTTAACCCTGATTACTGGCCGGCTGCTGTTTTTTGCTGTGAACCTTAAGGCGGTCACCCGGCATTAGGAGGACAAAAACAAATCCCAGCACAGCCGGTACCAGCGCCCACATAAAGGTATGGGAAATCGAGCCGGATAGTGCACTCGAGATCTTCTCCAGTACAGGGGCGGGAATATGGGCTCTGGCTTCAGGAGTCAAGGCCGCCCGGGGATCACCGAATGACGAAGTATCCGCACCCGCACCGAAGGCATTACTTAGCTCGCTAGTGAAGCTGTTGCGCTGAATAATTCCGAAGATGGTAATGCCGAGCGTCATGCCCAGCGAACGCATGAAGGTGCTGGTCGAAGTGGCGGAGCCGCGCTGGCGCATGTCGAAATGATGAATCGAGGACATGCTGAGCACAGAGAAGGAGAACCCTACGCCAAAGCCGGTCAACGCCATAAATACATTAAGCAGCAGCCTGGAAGTATCCGGGGTCAGCGTGCTTAAGGAGAACACTCCGGCCACGAAGCAAACCGCAGATAACAGCATAATGTTGCGGAAGCTGGTCTTTGTAGTGAGCAGTCCTCCGGTCTGGCTGCCGATTACCGTACCGATCATCATGGGCATGAGGATCAGCCCGGAGTTCGTAGCCGAGCCTCCGTATACCCCTTGTACATAAATCGGAATGTATACTGTGGCGACGATGAAAGCCGAACCGTAGAACAATCCCAAGAGACTGCTGGTTGCAAACAGGCGGTTGCGGAACATGGCGAAGGAAATGACCGCCTCCGGCGCCCACCGTTCAATTAACAGAAAGGCAATCAGCAGTACAGCAAAGCCGGCGAATAAGCCGAGAATGGCAGCAGAATCCCAGGCATATTGATTGCCGCCCAGTTCCAAGGCAAACATCAGGCAGATTACTGCGCCCACCAGTGTAAAGGCACCACCCCAGTCAATGCGCTGCTTGGAGTGGGAGACGGATTCCTTGTAGGAGATGGTGATCAGAATAAATGCGACAACGCCTATCGGCAGGTTGATATAGAACACCCACTGCCAGCCTACATAGTCTGTAATATAAGCGCCGAGCAGAGGACCTACCACACTGGAAATACCGAAGACAGCGCCGAAGAGTCCGGTTAGCTTGCCTCTTTTCTCCGGGGGAAAGATATCAAACATTATGGTGAAGGCGATCGGCATAAGCGCACCGCCGCCAATCCCTTGAATCGCCCGGTATATACTGAGCTGGGTGATGCTGGTTGCCGTTCCGCATAGCGCAGAGCCGGCCAGAAATACGATTAGGCCAAAGATGAAAAACCGTTTCCGGCCGTACATATCGGACAGTTTGCCGAAGATTGGCGTTCCGGCCATAACCATGACCATATAAGCCGAGGTTACCCAGACGATTTTATCGAGCCCGCCAAGGTCGGAAACGATGGTGCCCATAGCCGAAGCTACGATGGTATTGTCCATTGCGGACATTAGAATGCCCAGCAGTAAGCCGACAACTACAAGCTTCAGGTTGCTTTCTTTACTATTCATATTTTGCAGACTCCTTCTGAAAAAGTTTCGTGAGCCTTATTATAGTCAAATTTGAATAGGGTAGCAAGCATTATTTTGCTAAATTTTAAACGAAATATTCCCCTTATTCAGGTCGTAAAATCAGACAAAACAAATAACCGCCGCCCTTATACAAGAACGGCAGTTGAACTAAGTATTCCAAAAGCGGGGACGTTTAATAACAACCATTTCACATATTGTTCAGCTTATATAGATCGCCGCTTCACTTCCGCAGGGGTCCTGTTTTTGAATGTATTGGATGAACAGCTCAGTCAGCTCGGGGTCAAATTGGCTGCCGGCACAGGCGCGAAGCTCCACAATGGCTTCTTGGAACGACTTCGTCGGCTGGTACGGCCGTTCGGTAGTCATGGCGTCGAAGGAGTCGATGATGGTCAGCATCCGGCACAGCCGGGGGATTTCTTCATATTTGAAGCCGTAAGGGTAACCCTTGCCGTCGTAGCGTTCATGATGCAGCTCGATGTAAGGGGCGAGCTCCTTGAATTTATCGTTCGTTAACGCCATTTCCCGGCCCCAGGTGACATGCCATTTGACCATTTCCCATTCTTCGGGCGCCAGCTTGTCTTTTTTATTCAGGATGCCCCAGGGGATCTCCAGCTTACCGATGTCGTGAATCAGTGCGCCCAATGTAAACTGCCGTTTGGTGAGGGGGTCGAGATTCAACAGTTCGCTGATGTCCATCGCATAGCGGAAGACGCGCTTCGAATGCTTGAAGGTCTCCAGATCCTTGTACATGAACAGGTTCAGCTGCTGCTCAATATCCCGCACATCCTGGCTGAAATCGATGTCCTGCTCCAGCGGCGACTGGCTGCCGTAGATATGAACGAGGTTCTTCCCTTGTTTTTTGGCATAATAGAGCGCCTGGTCGGCATGGTCCACGAGCTCTGACTTGAAATGGACATCCGGCTGGTACGCGGCGATGCCGGCAGAGAAGGCCAGACAGCCCTGAGGGAAAATTTCGCTGCCTTCAAAACGGGAATGGTTGAGGGTTTTGCGCAGGGATTCCATGAAGTTTCTGGCCGCTGTGGCATCATAGCCCGGCATCAGCAGTGTGAATTCTTCCCCGCCATAGCGGGAAACCATAATGTTCGTATCCTGCGTCTCCCGCTTCAGCAGCTCTGCCAAAAAAACGATCAGCCCGTCGCCCTTGAGATGGCCGAAATGATCATTGTACTTTTTGAAATCATCGATATCGATCATCGCCAGGGAGAGTGCTGTGCCGCTAGCCTGCGAACTTCGCATTTCCTCTTCCAGCGCAAGTTCGAAATAACTGTGGTTGAACAGTCCTGTCCGGGGGTCGCGGTTGGAGCGTTCCTCAATATCACGGTACATGCTGAACAGCCGCTTGAAGGAATAGGAGATGAGAATGCTAAGACAGAGGAACAGTCCAAGTCCGACCATTTGGTTGTGATATAGCAGAATTGTCAAGACCAGGGACAGCACCAATGTACAGGAATAGGCCAGGATGGTATCCGTCAGCATCCCTTTGAGGGTGTCATACAGATTTTTGTGAAAAACAACGTAATAATAGAAGCCAATTAGCAGTGTGTTCAGGATAAAATATATGGCCATAGCACTGATATAAGCTTCCAGGCGGCTGCTGAGCAGCGGTCCGTACACGGCCCCCAGCGCAGCGAATACGTAGGAAGCGGAAGTTATCATAATGCAGTATACGGCAAAATTGTTGAGATGCTTCCACCATGCTGTGTTGCCCCATTCAAAGAACATCAGCACCAGGGAGCTCAGCAGCAGTACCATGAGTGTGAATGAGGGACCAAAGACAAAAATGCAGGCCAAATAAACGGAGGAGTCGAGAGACAGCCCGTTCCCCTGTGGAGGGAGCTGAAAGGTAAAGAGGGTTAGAATTACTGCCGCTCCCGCCATGGCGGTAACCCAGCCCCATGCGGAGGATGAGAAATGCTGCAGGGAACCTTCACTATAAATAACAAATAAGCCCAGACCGGTCAAGCATATGATAAAGGAGTACAAGTGTCCTTTGTTTAGTAAGAAGCTGCCGGTTATGCGTTTGAACAACGCTGCCCCTCCTCTGCGTTCGTGATTATGTGTGCTACGCCAGGGAATCATAGGAATTTCACCAGACGGATTCAAAGGAGTCTCTGCGTTATACATTCGCTTTCAGAGACGAAAATCCTGCTAAATCATGACAAATGTAGCGGTTGTTCGGGAAAGTGAGAAAAACAGCGGTAAGGTGTTGACATACCCATGGGGGGTATATTATATTGTAATTGAGGAGGCTGATTCCTGTGTCTACTAATGAGAAGGAGCACGCGGAGCATTCCTGTGGAGATGATTGTCATCCTTCTGCTCCCGGTGTACGCAAAAGTCATCATTCAGCGGAATTCAAGAGCGGGCTTACCACCCGGCTCAATCGGATCGAAGGTCAGATCCGCGGCGTCAAAGGCATGATCGAGCGGGATACTTACTGCGATGATGTGCTCAACCAGCTGGCGGCGGTCCAGGCGGCACTGAACAGTGTCGGCAAGCTGCTGCTTGAAGGGCATATGAAGAGCTGCATTATTGAGCGGATCGAGGCCGGGGAACATGAGGTTATTGACGAGCTGCTGATCACGGTCAACAAGCTGATGAAATAAGGCTAACCAAACTAAGCGTATGCTTCCGAAGCCAGTTTTGTACGAAGTGAATTCAGGAAGTATAGGCTAACAAAACTTTTAGGAGGGCTTATAATGTCTAACGCAACATTGAATGTAGAAGGAATGTCTTGCGGTCATTGTGTCAGTGCGGTAGAGAAGGCGGTAAGCGGTGTAGGTGCCGAAGCGAAGGTGGATTTACAGGCCAAGACGGTAGCCGTTGATTATGATGAGAATAAAGTGAGTCTTAGCGCAATAAAGGCGGCAATTGAGGATCAGGGCTACGATGTAGTCTAAGGGGAAGCTGCAGCATATAAAGGCTTGGAGCGGGGAATCCTTGAGATTTCAGAGGCGCCAATGCCTTTTCTTTTACAAAAGAATATACCCCTTAGGGGTATGGGGGTGCGAACAAATGGAGAAAACAGCTGAAGCCGCCCTGCAGCAGACCACGCTGCAGATTACGGGAATGACCTGTTCTGCTTGCGCGGCACGGATTGAGAAGGGGCTCTCCCGTATGGAGGGGGTATCCAAGGCGAATGTGAATTTGGCGCTGGAGCAGGCGACAATCGGCTTTGATCCTTCGGTTGCGGGAGTGCTGCAAATCGAGGAGAAGATCCGCTCGCTTGGCTATGATACCCGCAAAGAGTCGGCGGATTTCGATATCTCTGGCATGACCTGCGCGGCCTGTTCGGCACGGATTGAGAAAGTGCTGGGACGCATGCCGGGCATTGCGGCCGTGAACGTGAATCTGGCGCTGGAAACGGCGCATGTGGAATATGCGCCGGGGAACGTTGGCGTATCCGATATTATGGAGAAGGTAAGCAGCATTGGCTACAAGGCAACCTTGAAGCAGGATCGCAAGGAACAAGCCGATCAGCGAGGACAGGAGACTGTGCGCAAGCGGAATAAGTGGATGATGTCTGCCATTCTCTCATTTCCGCTGCTATGGGCAATGGCAGGTCACTTTACCTTTACAGACTGGATCTGGACACCGGAGCTGCTGATGAATCCCTGGTTCCAGCTGGTGCTGGCTACGCCGGTTCAGTTCATCATTGGCTGGCAATTCTATATCAGTGCCTATAAGGCGCTGAAGAACGGCAGCGCCAATATGGATGTGCTGGTAGTGCTGGGCACCTCGGCAGCCTATTTCTACAGTTTGTATCTGACGATCGATTCCCTGAGTATGAACGGAATGAATCATTCCGTGGATATGTACTACGAGACCAGTGCAATTCTGATTACGCTGATTCTGGTCGGCAAATGGTTCGAAGCCCTGGCAAAAGGACGTTCCTCCGATGCGATCCGCAGCCTGATGGGCCTGCAGGCCAAGACCGCACTGGTGGTGCGTGACGGTGCAGAGCTAAGCATCCCGGTAGAGGAAGTGATTCCGGGAGACTTGGTTCTCGTGAAGCCTGGAACGAAGGTCCCTGTGGATGGAGAGGTTATTGAAGGTCTGTCCTCTGTGGATGAATCCATGCTGACTGGTGAGAGCATTCCGGTGGAGAAGAAGCCCGGAGACAATGTAATCGGAGCTACGCTCAACAAAAACGGTATGCTGCGGATCAAGGCCCGTAAGGTAGGCCGTGATACCGCGCTGGCGCAAATTATTAAAGTGGTTGAAGAGGCCCAGGGCTCCAAGGCGCCGATCCAGCGGATCGCTGATGTGATTTCCGGCATTTTTGTGCCGATTGTCGTGGCGATTGCGGCGGTGACCTTTGTGATCTGGTACGTCTGGGGCGCTCCCGGCCAGTTCGCTGAGGCGCTCGAGAAGGCTATTGCCGTGCTGGTTATTGCCTGTCCGTGTGCGCTGGGTCTGGCTACACCTACCTCGATTATGGCTGGATCAGGCCGCGCAGCTGAATTCGGCATCCTGTTCAAGGGCGGCGAGCATCTGGAAGCCGCGCAGGGGATTCAGGTTGTGGTGCTGGATAAGACAGGTACCGTTACAAGCGGCAAGCCTGTATTGACAGATATCCTTACAACGACAGACATCGCCGCGCATGGCAGGGAAAACGCCGAGAACCGCCTACTTGCTCTTACGGCAGCTGCGGAAAAGCTCTCGGAGCACCCGCTGGCGGATGCCATCGTCGCCGGTGCTGCTGCCAGAGGTCTGGAATTGCCTGAAGCCGGACAGTTCCAGGCTGTGCCGGGACGCGGAATCACCGCAGTGGTCGACGGGCAGACCGTAAGTATAGGCACCCGCAGGATGATGGAGGAAGGCGGCGCGGAGCCTGGCCCATGGGCTCCGCATATGACGAAGCTGGAGCAGGAAGGCAAGACCGCGATGCTCGTGTCCGTGGATGGCATGATTGCCGGAGTAGTAGCGGTAGCCGATACCATCAAGGAAACCTCGCGGGCAGCGGTAGCCAAGCTGCATGAAATGGGCATTGAAGTGGTGATGATTACCGGGGACAACAAGATTACGGCCCAGGCCATCGCCGAACAGGCGGGCATCCGCACGGTGCTGGCCGAGGTGCTTCCGGAGGGCAAGGCCGCCGAGATCCGCAGACTGCAAAGCGGCGGAGTCAAGGTAGCCATGGTCGGCGACGGCATCAACGATGCTCCTGCCCTGGCGACAGCGGATACCGGAATGGCCATCGGCACCGGTACCGATGTGGCGATGGAAGCGGCAGACATCACATTGATGCGCGGTGACCTGATGAGCATACCGGATGCGGTCATGATGAGCCGCAGAACGATGCGGAATATCAAGCAGAATCTGTTCTGGGCACTCGCCTATAATACGATTGGCATCCCGGTCGCCGCGCTGGGTTTCCTGGCCCCATGGCTGGCCGGTGCGGCAATGGCATTCAGCTCGGTCTCGGTCGTCCTGAACGCGCTGCGGCTGCAGCGGGTGAAGCTGTAAAGAGATATTGCCGCAAGGGGAAAGCTCCTGCGGCTGAACGTAAAAGAATCGCCTAGGCGTTAAACGCTGGCGATTCTTTTTGTTGATGTTGTTGGTGCCCCGCGGGTTAGTCTGCCGTTGTAGATGCGCCGCCTCCCCGGGATGCGGCATACATTACCTGCTTGATGTACTTAGTGGCACCGGCAGAGCAGCCTTGGCGCTGGCTTTTGCCTTTTTACGGCCCAGCCAGTTTGTACCAATGACCCCTGCGATAATTAGCAGCGATCCGATCCAGTGATACACTGTAATGTCCTCCCCGAGAAGGACTGCTCCGGCACCGATGGAGACAATGGTCGAGAGATTGGTGAACACGCTCGTGAGGGAGGCTTCTATTTTGGACAAGATATAGGTTGATGTCAGTGTGGTGACGAGTGATGCGATAACGCCCAAGTACACAGCAGACAAGATAAAGGTGCCGCTCTGGAGCGGCTGAAGGAAGTCGCCCAGGGTTCCGCTGGCTACATGTCCGGTGAGCGAAGTGATCAGGAAGGTGGCGAAGCCGATCCCCATCATCAGGTAGCTGAGTTCAGCGGGGCTGAAGTGGCTGGAGAGCGAACGGGCCAGCACGCTGTACCCGGCAAAGGCCAGGCAGGTCAGAAACAGCAGCACGATCCCGGTCATGTTGGACAGATGAAGGCTGCCCCCTTTCATGATAAAGATAAACACAACGCCGAATACAGACAGGAAGATACATAGCTTTTGGAGAAGGGTTGTGGTCTCCTTCAAGAATATCGAGGCGATGATCATCGTCACGACCGGAGTGAACGAATAGAGAATCCCTCCCTCTGCAGAGGTCGCGTGCTGGAGTCCGAATACTTGAAGTGTGAAAAATCCAAGCGGGTACATGGCTGCCAGCAGCAGTGCCTTGAGAACTGGCTTGCCGCGGTAGGATATTTTGACCCAGCCGAAGGCGATCGGGATCGACATCACTGCAAATGAAGCGGCGAAGCGGTAGGTTAACGTATCGAGCGGTCCGGCATGGCCGAGCGCCACTTTGGTGAAGAAGAATGAGAATCCGATGATGACTGCGTTAAGCACGGCAAAGGTATAAGCCAGCTTGAGTCCGTTTTGCTGCATGAGTGCATCTCCCTTTCGTGAACAGGACAGGATCGCCGAAACGTCTTATCTGTTACTTTAAAATTAAAGGGAAATCCGCAGGTCAACAATACCCGTTTTTCGGTACTGTACCGGTACAGTTAGCCGATTCCTGTATAATAAAAGAAAAAGAGAAGGGAGGCGTGCTATGAAAAAGTTTCATGCAGTCTTATCCCAAATGGAGAAGGGGATCAAGGGAGGACAGTTCAGCCCCGGGCAAAAGCTGCCCTCTGTGCGTAATGCCGCAGAGTTCTATGGGTGCAGTGTCAGCACGATTCTTCGGGCATATGGGGAGCTGGAGAGATCACACGTGATTTATTCCATTCCGCAGAGCGGATATTACATGGTGGACAGGACGGAGGAACCGGCCGCTTCCGGCAGCAGTGGGGAGATCGATTATGCCTCGGCCTCGCCCGATCTGAACGTATTTCCGTATTTGGATTTCCAGCACTGCCTCAACAAGGCGATTGACCGGTACAAGTATCATCTGTTCACCTATGGAGATTCGCTGGGGCTGGAGACGTTGCGCCATACGCTGGTGTCTCATCTGGCAGAGTATCAGGTTTTTGCCAAAATGGAACGCATCCTGATCACTTCGGGTATCCAGCAGGCGCTGGAGATTCTGGCCAGGATGCCGTTCCCGAACGGCAGGACGGAAATATTGGTTGAACAGCCGAGCTATGATATTTACCTGCGGTATTTGGAGGCGGAAGGGGTGACGGTGAGCGGAATCGCCCGTTCAGCGGCAGGGATGGATCTGCAGGAGCTGGAGGAGAGGTTCAGAGGCGGGCGAATCAAATTCTTTTATACCATGCCTAGATATCATAATCCGCTTGGAACCTCGTACAGCGCAGAGGAACGGAGAGCCATCGCCGGGTTAGCGGGCAAATACGATGTATACATCATTGAGGATGATTACATGGCAGACCTCGGAACGGAGCGGCGTTTTGATCCAATCTATGCGTATGACCAGACGGCTCATGTGGTTTATTTGAAAAGCTTCTCCAAAATCATTTTTCCGGGTCTCCGGCTGGGTGCGGCTGTGGTGCCTGAACCGCTGCTGGATACCTTCCGCGCCTATAAAGGCTATACAGACACTTCGTTGTTGTCTCAGGCGGCGCTTGAGGTATACATCAAGAATGGCATGTACGAGCATCACAGACACAAAATAAAAGCCCTGTATGCCGAAAGGATTCATGCCATGTATGAGGCCCTCCGGCAGCACAATACGGAAGATTTGATTGAGGTGTCTGCTGAAAGCTCCGGCATGTATATGCAATTCAAGGTGCCGGGAACAGTGAATCTGGAGCGTCTGGTCAAGCGGCTGGGGGAGCGGAAGATCCGGGTCGTATCCGGCAATGGATTCTATCTGTCCGGGTACCGGAACCGTGAAAAGTTCCTGCGCATCAGCATATCACGCGCCCGGCTGGATCAGATTGATGAGGGGGTCAAGGCCATTGTCCAGGAGGTGAAGCGGGGGAGCGGGTGGTAGAGCGCAGCTGTGCCTGTTGTTTGTGGTTCTATTAGTGTTCATAATGCCTATATAACTAGAAAAAAAGTGAGGTTAAGATTATGAAACCCAATAACGAAACGCTGGAGCTATTGAACCGGCATACCTCTGTCCGCCAGTTTCTAGACAAGCCGGTCAGTGACGGGCAGCTGGCGGCTATCATCGAAGCGGCCCAGATGGCTTCAACCTCCAGCAGTGTCCAGGCTTACATTGAGCAGTGCCCGGTGTTCCTGGTCTGGTGCGCCGATCTGTACCGTCTGCGGGAGATCAGCGGACCTTATCTGCAGGGGGCCGAATCTTACGAGGATTCCACCGAGAACCTAATCGTAGCCACCGTCGACGTGGCGCTGGCCGCCCAGAATGCGGCGGTTGCCGCCGAGTCGCTTGGTCTTGGCATTGTCTATATCGGTGGAATCCGCAATCATATTGCAGAAGTGTCTGAACTGCTGGGGCTGCCCGAGCTGGTCTATCCGGTCTTCGGCATGTGCCTGGGGTATCCCGCCGGAGTGAACGGTATCCGTCCGCGTCTTCCGCTCCAGGCGGTGCTGCATCATAATGGCTATCAGGCTGAAAAGTCGGTAGGACAGGTTAAGGTGTATGATGAAATAACGCGGGATTACATGCGCGAACGGACCGGAGGGCAAAAGGATACGCCTTGGTCCGAGATGATGGCAGGGCGTCTCGCCCAGCCCTCCCGGCTGCAGATGAAGGAGTTTTTGCTGCAAAAAGGGTTCATGCAGAAATAGGCCGGGATGGCCTGACGCCTGCCAATTCCATAGGGTTAAAGTCGTTAAGAGCCTCCTGTCAACGCTTCACGTTGGCGGGGGCTCTTTGGCTTGCCAGACGAAGCAGGCAGATTGTGCTGTGCTTGCTCTAAGCCGGATGACAATTGTCACCCGGAAAAAATGACAGTCCATACTGATGTCCCCTTCTGTTATTGATTACTATGGAAGTACGGCAAAGACATTAGGTGATGGAGGAATCAGACATGAATCACGTGATTGAAATGAACGGCGTCAGTAAAGCCTTCAATGATAAAAAAGCGGTCGACGGTATTAGCTTTACCATCGGCAAGGGGTCCATTACAGCGGTCCTTGGACCAAACGGAGCGGGGAAAACAACGATGATATCGATGCTGCTGGGGCTGCTGGAACCCACAGAAGGAACGATTAAGGTATTTGGAAGCTCTCCCCGGGATGTGAGGGTGCGGGAGCGCAGCGGGGCTATGCTGCAGGAGGTGAGCGTAATGGACCGGCTTAAAGTCCGTGAGATTATCGCCCTGATCCGAAGCTATTATCCGCAGCCGATGGATATGGACTTTCTGCTGGGGGCGACAGGGCTGGCTCCTGCGGATCTGAACCGCTATGCAGAGAAGCTCTCCGGCGGCCAAAAGCGCAGTCTCTCCTTTGCGCTGGCGCTGGCGGGAAACCCGCAGCTGCTGTTCCTGGACGAACCGACGGTTGGACTGGATACCACGGCCCGGCGCCACTTCTGGGACACCGTGAGGGAGCTGGCCGCCCGGGGCACAACGATATTGTTCACGACCCATTATCTGCAGGAAGCTGAGGATATTGCCGACCGGATTCTGTTGTTCAGTCAAGGGACTATCGTAGCGGACGGCAGTCCGGAAGAGATCAAGGCAAGAATGGTTAAGCAGTCGCTATCCTTCCTTCCAGCCGGGAATGCCGCACATCTGCGCGGGCAACTGCTGGAACTGCCTTCTGTTGAAGATTGCTACGACAAAGACGGCCGGATCCATGTGACCACAGAGAACACGGACGAGGCACTCCGGGGGATTTTTACCGGCGGACTTGCCGTGAGGGATGTGCGTATTCACCAGGGGAGCCTGGATGAAGCATTCGAGCAGTTAACCATGAACAGAGAGGAAGATACGAAATGATGAGACTTGTTGCCGTGCAGTGCAAAGCGGAGATGCTGCGGATTTTCCGCAATCCCTATTATGTATTTTGGTCCTTGCTGATGCCGATCATGTTTTACTTTATCTTTACAAGAGTAGTGAACACGGGGTCGGACGATGCATCGGAGTGGCAGGCGCACTACCTGATGTCTATGGCCGCTTTCAGTGTAATGGGTTCCGCCATTATGACCATGGGTATCCGGTTGGTCCAGGAGCGGACCCAGGGATGGAGCACATTCATCCGTATCACCCCGCTGCCGTCTTCGGTATATTTTACAGGTAAAATGTTCGGTCAGACCCTCATGCATCTGTTCTCGGTACTCTGCATTTTTCTCGCTGGGTATTTGATGAACGGCGTATCACTGACGGCTGAACAATGGCTGCTGAGTGGACTGTGGATTCTGGCGGGCTCCATGCCTTTTCTGGCCCTCGGTACGCTGATAGGTTTCATGAAGCGTGTCGATACAGCAAGCGGTGTCAGCAATGTGCTCTATATGGGGCTGGCGGTTGCCGGAGGCATGTGGATGCCGCTTGATATTATGCCGAAGCTGATGCAGCGGATTGGTCACTGGTTGCCTTCCTATCATTTTGGGGATGGGGCCTGGAGGATCGTAGCAGGGAATCCTCCGCAGTGGGGAAGCATTCTGATTTTGCTCGGATATCTGGCGGTCTTTATGATACTATCGGTCTATATCCGAAAAAAACAGGAAGCGGTGTAATCCATAATGACGCGCAGGCAGTTCCGGTTGTTTCCGCAAAGATTCGGCTTTTTCCCTTATATGTGGCTCCTGTACTTATTGTTTCCGGTCATCAATCTTCAGGAGGAGCATGGAATTAAGCTGGTGCTGGGTGCAGTAATGCTGGCCTTGTTCGTCGTGACCTACCGTCAGCTCTATTGGGTCACGGGCAGAAACTTTACCTTGTGGCTGGCTCTGCAGGTGCTGATTATTGTGATTTTGAGTGTAGCTTATACGCCTTATGATCTGTTTATGGGCTTCTTTACGTCAAATTTTATCGGCTGGTACACGAAGGATAAACACTTCAAAATGGCTTATTCTGCTTTTGCAGCTATGGTGCTTGTTCCGTTAATTATGGCTACCTGGGGGATGGCTATAGGGGATCTGGTGTTCCTGTACCCTTTCATGATTATTATGCTGGTCTCCCCGTTCGGTATCCGCTCGCTGTACCGCAAGAGAATGCTCGAAAGGGAGCTGGATCAGGCGAATGAGGTCATCAAGGAGCTGGTCAAACGTGAGGAACGGATGCGGATCGCCCGGGATCTGCATGATACGCTGGGGCATACGCTGTCGCTGATTACCCTCAAGAGCCAACTGGTGGAAAAGCTTGCGGCCAAGGATACCGTTCGTACACAGGCCGAAGCGAGAGAGATCCAGCGGATTTCACGCGCTGCGCTGCGCCAGGTCCGTGAGCTGGTATCGGAGATGCGTGCCATATCCGTGGCTGAAGAGCTGGCTGAAGTAGGGGAGATGCTGCGCACTGCAGAGATTGTCCTGGAGATCGAGGGGGATACGGTACTGGAGGGTGTATCCGACCTGACGCAGAATATTCTGAGTCTCTGCATCAAGGAAGCGGTGACCAATATTGTGAAGCACAGTGAAGCAGACTGGTGCCGGATTGCCATTGCCATGGCAGAGGGGGACGTCCAGATTACCATTGAAGATAATGGGGTTGGTCTGCATAGCCGGGACCCGGAAGGCCGGGGGCGGAGCGAAGGCAACGGGATCAAAGGGATGGCCGAACGGCTGTCGCTGATTGATGGATCGATTACGCTGCGTTCGGGAGCAGAGCGGGGGGCTGTCTTGACGGCAGTTGTCCCGAGAGTAGTCAAGGAAAGAAAGGATGGAGTGACCGCATGATACGCATCGTGATTGCCGAAGATCAGCGCCTGCTGCGCGGGGCCATGGCTTCGCTGCTGGATCTGGAGGACGATATTGAAGTGGCGGGGGAAGCCGGAGACGGAGCAGAGGCGCTTGCAGTGATTGAACGACTTCAGCCGGATGTATGCCTGATGGACATAGAGATGCCTTATAAAAGCGGGCTGGAGGTCGCAGAAACGCTGAAAGCTAAGGGCTGCGCCACCAAAATCATTATCCTGACTACCTTTGCCCGTCCGGGCTATTTTGAGCGGGGCGTGAAGGCTGGCATTCAAGGTTATCTGCTGAAGGACGAGCCGGTGGATAAGCTGGCGGATGCGATCCGCCGGGTGATGGCCGGACACCGGGAAGTGTCTCCCGAGCTGGTCTTCGGCAGCCTGCGGGAAGAGAATCCGCTGTCTTCCCGGGAACAGGAGATCCTGAAGCTGGCGGGTGCCGGCCAGAGTGCGGGGGAAATTGCCGCTACGCTGCACCTTTCCTACGGCACCGTCCGCAATTACATATCGGAAATTCTGAACAAGCTGGAAGTGAAAAGCCGGATCGAAGCCGTGCGGCTGGCAGAGGAGAAGGGCTGGATGTAGAAGGAAGGCGTGCTTCAATTGTAGTCCAGATATGCTGCGAATGAAGTGGAAGCTCAGCTGTGCTGCAGTAGAATGAAATGGAAGTTCAGCTGTGATTGTTAGGCATACTAAAAGTGGCTGAGTGCTGAGTAGCTGGGTGGCTGAGTGGCTGAGTAGCTGAGTGGCTAAGTGGCTGGGTAGCCAAAGGAACAACGGAAAGCAGGCAGTAGGCGAATCTAAAGGGTTAGTGGAATTTATACCCTTAATCTGGCGGGATTTCAGCGTTTTCAGGGTTTAGTGGGATTTTGTACACTTAATTCTGGCCACGGGGTCCTAGACTGGGCTTGAACGCTGAAATAGGTATACTTTTTCCAAATAAGCGCACTCTATGCTTGTTATGCGCAGAAATAGGTGTACAATTTCCCACTAATTTTCAACGGAACATATTCAATAGGCCCGGCCCCTCATCATAGGGGGCCGGGCTTATTTGTTGTAGTAGAGTAAAGACAGCCAATGCATTTCAAACGGGTGAAACGCAAGTTGGCCCGCGTGCTGCGAATGAAATGCGGCCGGGCATGCTGTGAATGGAATACTCCCGGTACGCCACGAATGGACGCGGCCCGGCAAGCTGCGAATGGATGCGGCCGGCAAGCTGCGAATGGATGCGACCCGGCATGCTGCGATGGAACGTGGCCCGGCAAGCTGCGAATGGATGCTACCAGGCATGCTGCGTAGATGCGGCCCGGCATGCTACGTGGATGCGGCCTGGCATGTTGCGTGGACGCAGCCTGTAACGCTGCGCTTACCGGGCAGTCCTGGCCTGCTCCTCGCGCATCCATTCCGACAGCTCGCGTCTGAGCTGTAGAAATTCCAGAGAATCGGTTATTTCCCCGCGCCGCGGACGCGGGAAGGGAACATCAACGATATGCAGGACGGAGCCGGGCCGTCCCGAGAAAACATAAATACGGCTGGAGAGAAGGAGTGCTTCCTCGATATTATGGGTAATGAATAGTACAGAACGGCGGTTTTCTTCCCACAGCTCCAGCAGCCAGCGCTGCATCTGCTCACGGGTCAGCGCATCCAGCGCGCTGAACGGCTCGTCCAGCAGCATTAACTCCTGCGGCGCGAGCAGCGCCCGAAGGAAGGCTGCCCGCTGCTGCATACCGCCCGACAGCATATGCGGATAGGCGCGTTCGAACCCGCCCAAGCCGACTTTGTCCAGCCAGTGGCGGGCGGCTGCCCGTGCTTCGGCCTTGGGTTCGCCTTTCAGCTCACCGGCGAGCAGGACGTTGTCCTCGATGGTCCGCCACGGGAACAGTGCAGGCTGCTGAGGCATATAGCTGATCTCTCCACGCTGCCCGGTGACGTTCTTACCGCCCATGTTTACCGTTCCGGCATCGGGCAGCTCCAAGCCGCCGATGATGTGGAACAGGGTGCTTTTGCCGCAGCCGGAAGGGCCGACAATGGAGACGAATTCCTGGGGCTCAACCGTTAGAGATACATTGTCGAGCACGCGGGTCTCACGGCGGCGGTGGAAGAAAGCTTTGGATACGCCGTCTACATTCAGGGCGGGATGCGCGCCTTTAGCTCCCGGCATGTACGCGGAGGAAGCCTGTTCCAAGGTGTTCAAGTTAGGATGGCCTGCTAACAAAATGATTCATCCTCCTTTCCAGAAAGCTTAAGTATCAAGAGGTCTTGCGCGGCTTCCAGCGAACCAGCCACTTCTCCAGAAGTGCGATCAGGGCAAACAGCACCAGACTAAGAAGAACAATAATTACGATGGCAACGAACATCCGGTCTGTGCGGTAGGAGGCCTTCTGCAGCAGCATGTAATAGCCAATGCCCTTGTCTGCGCCGATCCACTCGGCAACCACAGCGCCCATTACTGCATAGGTTGCGGAGATCTTAAGGCCGGAGAACAGGGCTGGCAGAGAACCGGGCAGCTCTAGCTTTGAGAAGATCTGCCACTTGCTAGCCCCAGCCATTTTCATATAGTTCATCATGATCCGGTCGCTTTGGGCCAGCCCGCCCATGGCGGCAACGGCAACCGGGAAGAAGCAGACGAGTGTGATGAGTACGATTTTGGGCAGCAGTCCGAACCCGAACCAGATAATCAGCAGCGGCCCGAGGGCGATGGAGGGTACATTCTGGCTGAGAATCAGCAGCGGATACAGCGCTCTTTTCAGCCAAGGCACCAAATGCAGCAATAGAGCTACAATCAGGCCCACACCTGTACCAATCGGGAAGCCGATTAGGGTCAGCCGCAGCGTAGCAGCCGTATGTGCCCAAATGCCGGAAGCATTACCCCGGGATTCGCGGGCGATATCGCCGGGGCTTGGCAGCATCCAGGAAGGGACATGAAGTACGGAAACCGCCAATTGCCATACGCCCAGAAAAAAGATGACCGCCACAAGGGGCGGCCAGATTTGGTTCCAGTACGATCTCACGGCCGGTATTTTTCCGTCAGCTTATCCATGCTGATTCCGCTGGGGTTATGGGCGATCTTGATTTGTGAGATGACGCTGGGGCTACCCGCTGCGATCAGTGCTTCATGCATTTGGCGTACCACCTCAAGCAAATCGCTGAGTTCGCCCTCCATCGTGGTTTCGAGCGGATTCACCTGGTGCTTCACGCCGGATTGCTGAATGACCTCAATGGCCTTATCCACATAAGGAATAGAATCCTCGTTATTCGGAGTTTTAGGAATGACTTGAATGCTGAGCAGGGTGTTTGCCATATCAATCAGATCCTTTCAGGTTGGGTATTGTAAAACTTGCAGTGTAAGACTACTTGTTCTCCGGCAGATATTCATTCGTGAACGCTGAAGCGGTATCCAGTGGTTTGTCCAGCAGCTTCAGACCGTACATCCAGTCGGCGTAATTCTTCCAGACCTCGGCTTTCTGCTCTCCCCATCTGGAGGCATCGTCCTTATATTTCGGGCTGAGCCATTTCTGGCTGGCCAGGACGAGCTTGGGATCCAGATCCGGCACAGCCTTCGAGAGGATGGCGGCAGCTTCTTCCGGCTTGTCGATCGCATATTGATAACCTTTGGAGGTAGCTGCAAGGAACGCCTTCACCAGCTCCGGATGCTCAGCGATTTCCTTCTCGCTCGTGGTCAGCACCGGGGTGTAGTAATCCAGCTGAGGCGCGTAATCCTTCAAATACAGCATGTCCAGCGGTTCACCGCGCAGCTCGGCTTCAATACCGGTCCAGGCGTAGAATATCCAGGCAAAATCGATGTCACGTTTCACGGCGGTGAAGAAATCAGCTTCGCCGATATTGACCAGCTTCACCTTTTTAACATCGCCGCCTTCAGGGTCCATGATCGCCTTCATGGCAGCTTCTTCAGCCGGGGAACCCCAGCCGCCGTAGGTTTTGCCTTCGAAATCCTTTGGTGTCTTGATATTGCGGTCCTTCGGGGCGGCAAACCCTGAGGTATTATGCTGGATGATGGCGGCGATCGAGACGAGCGGCACATCCTGCAGACGGGCCAGAGTGAGCGCCTCCTGGGCACTGATGCCAAAAGCGGCTTCGCCTGAGGTGACCATCGTGTCGGCTCCCGCCGCACCCGGCTGTACAATTTCTACATCCAGGCCTTCCTCCTTGTAATATCCCAGCTCTTTGGCTGCATAGAGGCCGGTATGGTTCGTATTCGGCGTCCAGTCCAGCGCGACCTTGATCTTAGTCAGTTCCTTAGGCGCGTCCGTTCCTGTTGCAGTTGCTTCCGGCGCGGCGGTGCTGTCCCCGGCTGGAGCGGCGCTATTCCCGCCGGAATTGGCTGTATTGCTGCCGCACCCGGCCATGACGATGACCAGCATGCAGCTGATGCAGAGCATTAGTGCTTTTTTGACTCCCATTTCTATTCTTCTCTCCTTCCAGCTAACCCAGTCTTCCGAACTCTGATGATGTCCATACCAAAAAAAGCGCCCCGAAGATCGGGACGCCAGCAATTGCGTTAGGTAGCCGCTTAGCCAAAAAGGCTGAATGCGGGTGGTGATTCCTACGCTGGCATTATCCAGATCAGGTATAAGGGTCAGTATCTGTGTGGGATACACTCTCAGCCGGCCAATTCCAGCCCCCCTGGTACTATGAAGTTATGGGTGTTGCTGTGTTCTTACGCTGTATTATAGCGGTCCCCTTCGGGGTTGTCCAGTAGTGGCCCCGGATTCCAGCAATCCGCTCAGGCACTGCCAGGCACGCCGGGTAGACTTACCATATGTTATATAATAAGATTAATACTTTACAATTATGTTTCAAAAAAGGAGTGACCCTATGCTCACTGATCAGCAAAATGCCGGAGAACGGCTGAAGGTGCTAGCGGAACAGTTGGCTAAAGAAGTCACTTTGCGTCAGTATGAACGCCAGCCCGAGTTGCGGCAAAGATTCGGCCCTTCCGGAATGGCAAGAACCAAACAGGATTCACTATATCATTTACGGTATCTGGCGCAAAGTGTGGCGCTGGACAGCCCGCTTTTATTTATTAATTATATTGTCTGGCTGAAGGTGCTGCTGATGCCTAAGCTTGCCTCTGCGTATGCGGAAGCCTGCCGGGAACTCGAGAACCTGCTGTAGATCAGCGGCTTCTCTTTTTTATAGGTTTGTCAGTCATATCCCTGAACTCTTTTTCTTTTTCTGCGGCGGCTGCGGATTCCGTTCCACAGCTGCTTCAGGCTCAGGCCGATACTGACAGCGATCCCCGTAAATGCAACGAACAGCGCCAGATATTCAAATGGGGAATACTCCAGCATCTTGCTCCAGTCAATCTTACCTTTAAGGTCCTCAATCACCTGATTCATGCCATAAATACCGCTCACCACTGTGAACACCGTCAGGATCATCAGCAGCGTGTCCCGCCGTTTGGCCTGGAATTTCTCCTGGTATTGAAACAGGTCATTCAAGGTCATTTTGACCTCATCGAACAGGGCATCATTCCCGTAGACCTTGCGCAGCTGGAAAAAAATCTCCCGGCCCTGGGACTGCGAAATGAGCTCCAGAAAATAAAATTTGGCCGAGAACTTGTTGATCATAAAGATCAGGTTCTCAATTTCATCCACATCATGGTTAATGCGCAGCCGGGAGTGGATGTTGGCCAGCTTCAGCAGAACGATTTTATGAAATATGCTCAGCAGCAGCCCGTAATAATATTCTCCATACATCTGATTAATGAGCTGGGTGGCTACCCCGGATTCAGCCAAGCTCAGGCAGCAGAACGTCTGCTCATTCGTCATGTAATAGGTGTCCGGCCCCCAGCGGCTATAACAGTGCTCCCCGCAATAGTCCCGAATATACCCAGGATCGCTGGCACTGATGTATGGCTTGCCTCCCAGGGTCATACCATCCAGCTGGGAAGCTCGGTACAGCAATTCCACGCTAATCTCATTTTCCTTGTCCTCCTGCCGGTCAAAGCCGTAAAAAGCCTGAACCAGCATTCTCTCATCCACAAAGAACGGCAAAGTTTCAAAATAGGCGCCATTGATTTCCGAAGGGTCGAGAAAAGGCTCCAGTCCGCCCACTACATTCCTGAACACAAAATCCTCCACCTGATCAAAGGAACGGTCATGACAGTGGATGGAGGTTAGTTTGTCCCGAAAAGATACATCCTCCAGTGTCCGGAAACGGTCGGCGAACTCAAGGACGGTGCTGAAGGGGAGATGCTTCTCCCCGATGCTGACTCTGATCGTCAGGAAACCGAGTTCAAAAGGGCAGACGAATACATCCGTCGAGAGCACTTGAAAATGAACCGACTGTCCGGGCATATCCATCCTGCAGGGCAAATGGTTGGCCCGGGAAAAGCGGCGGAAGGAATCCTTGTCCTTCTCGCGGGGGAATAGCACATGGGCGGCAAACGGGAGGTAGCTCCGCTCCATCTTTTCATGGGAAACAGAGTAGCCTTCGCCGTAATAAGCGTCCTCCAGTTCTTTGTTGTCAAGAAAAAACCGGGTGAATCCTTCTTGTGTCAGATGTTCGATCAGCTTCATATCTTCACCGTCCTTGATAGAGAAGGGGAAGATGAACTGCAGCAGGGCGGTATGAAGTGTTGGTTCAGAAGCAATAGGGATAAGTTCAGGCATGAATAGGTCCCACCCTTGCACGAAGGATAATTACACGAATTATATTACCCTATTTTCCAGGCTGCCACGCTAAGCAGGAACAGCACAGCGGCACAAGCGGCCAGCAGTCCAGAGGTCTGGGCGATCTGCAGATGATCCATGGACCAGCCGGTGGCAAGCGGCAGCACCGCGCCGCCGATCCCGCCGGAAGCGATCATAATGCTGGGAGTGGATTCCTCGGCTCCAGGCAGCAGCTTGCTGGAGAAGACGAGCGCAATGGAGAAGATGCCTGACATGCATAGACCGAGCAGCGCTAGTACAGCAAAAGCAGCAACGCGCTGCGAGGCGAGCGGGAAGATCGCCAGCAGCAGTACAGTGGCGAAGCAACTGGCCAGCACATATCTCCGATAGGAGATCCGCTCAGCCAGAACCCCGGCGTACAGCCGTCCCGCAGACATCGCCAGCCAGAAGAAGGTGACCGTTAGGGCCGCCGAAGCGTCACCCATGCCGAGTTTGGTTATGAAGATCGCCGGCATGAAGTTGACGAGGCTCATCTCCGTACCGACGTAGAGAAAGAAGAAAACTATGAACAGGCTGAGCAGTATCCACTGCCTGCCTTTATAGGGAAGCTTTCTTGAACGCAGGCGCTTAGCGCCCCGTTCTCTGCGAGGGGGGCGTTCGTCGAGTACGCTCTGGAGGCGGCCGAATCCGCCCTTGGCCCAGAACAGCAGAGAGATCAGTGCAAAGGCCGCGACGATCAGGAAGGCCAGCCTCCAGGAGCCGGCTGCAATCAGCGGGCTTGCAGCCAGCGGCATCAGGAGCGCGCCTACGCCGAACAGCACCTCCAGCCGGCTCATGGCCACTGCAGTTCCCTCCGTGACAGCTGCTATAATGATGGTGCCGATGACGGCTTCAATCATGCCGAAGCCAAAGCCTGCGGCCACGGCGATGACATACATCCAGCCCCATGGCGGGAGAAAAGCATAGGCGGTTTCCGCACATACCAGCAGACCGGTGGCGATCAGCAGACCACCCCGTTTGCCGAAGCGGCGGTTCAGCAGCGGCGAGATTAGCACGCCGGCCAGGAATCCGGCGAATTGACTGAAGATCAGCTCGCCGCCGGAGCTGTAATTGCGGTCATAATGCTGCAGCAGAACGGGAAGAATCGAGCCCATAACCACGTGGGCCAGTCCGATGACAAAGTAGGAGAGGCAGCCGATCCAGATCAATTTTTTCAAGTAGGAAGCTCCTTCTGTAATGAGTTTATAGCTGGACGCGGGATTCAATACCCTCTGAACGGGTACACTACTATAAGCAATGGTTTTATCATAAATCCAAACTGCGGACGTGGATATATAAACTTATATTCACATGAATAGAAAGGAGCTGTTTCGTCAATGGATAACAGAGAGCTGGAGCAGACGATCATCAAGGTGCTGGATGACAACAAGTTCGGATCCTTCGGCACGATAGAAGCCGGCAACAAGCCTAAGGTGCGTTATATGGCGGTATTTCATGACGGGCTTCACATTTATTTGGCTACCAACCGCCAAACGCATAAGGTAGAGGAGCTTGAGGATAATCCGAATGCTTTTCTGCTGCTTGGATATGAACAGGGCGGCGGCAAAGATGTGCTTGAAATTGAAGCCACCGTTGCCGTCACCAAGGATGAGGGCCTGCGGTCCAAAGTATGGAACAAAGAGCTGGAGAAATGGTTCAAGGGTCCGGATGACCCCGACTATGTGATCCTGGAGCTGAAGCCGACACGGATAGAGTATATGGGCAAGGACCAGCAACATGGTGTCTGGGAAGGCTCGGCGGCGGTCTCCGGCAAGTAGGAAAGTTATTTGTTGATACTTGAAAAAGAAGAACGCAAAGCAGCGATTCTGCCGTTATTGGGGAATCGCTGCTTTGCGTTCTCAGGTGGGTTGTAGAACTTGCAAGCCCCATTCAAGATCTCTCCACTATATAGTTTGAAATTGGAAACACCTGATGGGGGGACTATCATTCTTAGTGGAAAAAGAAAGGTTCACTAATCCAACTTATTCGGCATATAGAGTACCCTATGTGGGAAAAAGTAAAACTAATTCTACTGAAAACGGCCGTATGGGAGGATTATGCTTGAATTAGGTGTACAAAATCCCATTAAACCTTTTGTAGCCAGGGTTAAAGCCTATTTAGTTCTACTTATTCCACCTAGCTCCAGTTCCTAAAGGACTTCATGACATTGTTCAAGCCTCAAGCCTCAAGCCTCAAGCCTCAAGCCTCAAGCCTCAAAGCTCCTGCCTCCAGTTCAACAGCAGCCCGAACAGAGTTCTGTTCGCGGGTCGTCCAAGGTATGCGTCCACGTACATCTTACTCGAAAAACAGAGGGCGATTTTGTCTCAGGAGCCATGGCTGGCCTATGGGAAATCATGTTATACTTTGCCTTATAAGCAGTATCGACATCATGAGGGGTGGAGGGGATTCCATGAGCTGCATCGACTGTTCTCCCATTGAACCGGTGGAAGACGAAGGGGATTTGAAATTCAGGCCATGCACACTTCCCCTCGTTACCGCTGTAAAGGCTGAGGGTTACGCGGTTGAAGGCGTACAAGACGCAGGTAAGATTACATATGGATCCCGTGAGGAACTCTTGCGGCTTCTGGAACGACTGGACCAGCTTCAGCAGGAGTTGGGTCTAGAATTGTCGGTAAGCCTTAACGGCCGGACTGCCCGGATGTTGGTGGAGCGGTGGCTTACGCTGGAGCAGCTGAAGGTCAGATTTACCAGTGAGAATCTGATTGCCATCATTGCTAATCACAATTTCTGCAGCCATATGCAGCCTATTGTGGATTTCAATGAGGTGATTGTGGGCTTTGAGCTCTTGCTGCGGCCGCTTCCGGGGAGCGCATCTTTTAAAACCTACGAGCTGTTTGAGATTGCCAGGCAGACCGGATTTCATTCTTTTCTTGACCGGGCTGCGCGCATATCGGCCATTGAGACCAGCTCAAGGCTGCTGCCAAAGGGGATCAAGCGGTTTGTTAATTTTTTGCCCTCCTCCATCTACAATCCTAAGTATTGTCTGACTCACACCTTTGAAGCCATCAGACGTCTGGGCCAGATCCCGGGGGACTTTGTGTTTGAGGTCGTGGAGACGGAAAAGATTGCAAATATCCCTCATCTGCAGGATATTTTTAGCGAATATCGCAAACAGGGCCTGCTGGTTGCACTGGACGATGTCGGTGCCGGCCATTCCACGGTAGAGGTTATGACGAGCCTGAGGCCGGATTATGTCAAAATTGACCGCGGGCTAATCAGCTTCTGTGACCAGGATGACGCGAAACAGCTGATCATCCGGGATATCATGAACCGGGCATGGGATTGTGGAGCCAAGGTGCTGGCTGAAGGTATTGAGCGGCGGGAAGAGTTTCTGTTCTGCCGGGATATCGGCATGGACCTTGGACAGGGATATCTGCTGGGCAAACCGTCAGACAAGCCGCCGGCCCGTTTTGGACACATTGCATAATAGGTAGTTTATTCATCCTCGGGTGCGCAGATGTTTCTCTGTGCTGCCCCGGGGATTTCTTGAATATAAGGATTTATATGTTTTACGCTATAAATCATCCTTCTATTTCTCGCTGAAACGGATACCGTCCCTTAAAAGGACGGCGAAGCCGTTTCTACTTGTTTTGCCGGATGAAGGAGAAAGGATATGAAGCTAATGAGTGTTACGCTGCTATATGTTGAAGATGACAGGGACATCGGAATCGCAGTTTCCGCGGATCTGAGGGAACGGGGGTATGCTGTCCGCTGGCTGGAGAGCGGGGAGGGTGCAGCAGAGGCAGCCGCAGGCTGCCAACTGGCGATTCTCGATGTCATGCTGCCGGGTCTGGATGGCTTCACCGTCGGGCAGCGGCTGAAGCGGGCTTTTCCGAATCTGCCCATCCTGATGCTCTCTGCCCGCACGTCCATTGATGATAAGCTTCAGGGCCTGGAGTTCGCTGATGATTATTTAACCAAGCCTTTTCACCCCGATGAGCTGGCCGCGCGGATTGAGGTGTTATTAAGACGGACGGGAGCAGCCATGTCCATACCGCTGACGCTGAAGCATCTGATGGTATACGAAGGAGACAACCGGATTATAGAGGCGGACAGCGGGAAGGAAATTCTGCTAACCGGCAAGCAGTTTCAGATTTTCTCGTATTTGCTGCGCCATCTCGGCCAGATCCTGACGAAGGAACAGATCTATGAGGCGGTCTGGGGAGAGAGCTATATGGAGGGTGACAAGACTCTCATGGTGCATATCCGCTACCTGCGCGAGAAGCTGGAGCTTGATCCGGCCGCGCCGGAGATTATTGAGACGGTCCGGGGAATCGGCTACCGGGTAAGAGCATGAGGATAAAAAGCCGTTTCCGTAACCTGCACAGCTCGCTCCTCTCCCGTTACTTGCTGATTATTATAGCCGCACTGCTGTTAATTCCCGTTGTAGTTCCGTTAACCATAGGAATGTATAGCCTTTTCAACGGAATGACCCGGGAACAGCCACCGGAGAAATATAAACAGTATGACAATATTAATGCACTAGAGAACACCTGGCATAAGGAAGCAAAGGAGCTTCTTGGCAAACCACCTGAGTTCATCAATGAGCGGCTACGGGCGTTAAGCTCCACCTACAGCCTGGCTGTGATGTTCTGGGTAGATGGAGAGGGGCAAACCAGACTGTTGCTGGAATCTGTCGATCCAAAGCTATGGCAACAGAATGAACGGTACTCCGTCCCCTCACAGTGGACCGCTGCAGAAGCGATTTCCTTCATGAAAAAGAGTAATAACCTGGAGCCGCTCTCTATTGTAGCTTTCTTGGGGGATCAGGCGGAAGCAGGAGAAGGCTTCATGGTCATGCAAATTCCTGCCGCCGTTAAGGATCAGACTTCTGTTGATGGCTTCAGTTCATGGTTCACGATAGTCATGCTTGTATTATTTACAGGGTTCATTATAGTATCTTTGCTGTTCTTTATCCAAATCCGCAAAAGGCTGCTGCGTCTCGAGACGGCCATGGTCTTCACAGGAGAAGCTGGCTTACCCCGATCGATTGTTCCGGGGAAGTCTGATGAAATCGGCCGTCTGGAGACAGCCTTTAATACCATGGTAACCGAGCTTGCCGCCAGCCGGGGGAGAGAGGCGGAAGAGGAAGGCCTGCGCAAGCGTCTAGTTGCGGACTTGTCGCATGATCTGCGCACTCCCCTTACCGTCATCCGCAGCCATCTTCATGTTCTGGGTAAGGAAGCTCTGACGCCCCGGGGCCAGGAATCGCTGAAGCTGATGGATGAACGGATCGACAGTCTTAGCGGGCTGATCGACAATCTGCTGTCCTATAATCTGCTAAGCAGCGGGCGGATGACGCTGAACCTGGAGCGCAAGGATGTACTGAGACTGCTGCGGGAGTGTGCTGCGGCATGGTATCCGCTGTGGGAGAAGGAAGGATTCCAGATTGAAATGGACCTGGAAGCTGAACCGCTGTATTGGACTGTTGATGAGAGCTGGTTCCGCCGCATTCTGGATAATCTGTTTCAAAACATTGTACGCCATGCACGGAGCGGCCTCTATGTAAGCGTAAAGCTGGAGGTTATAGACGATCAGCGCCTGATCGTGATCAGCGACCACGGCCGCGGCCTGGGCAGCGGCTCTGAGTCCAAAGGTGCAGGCCTGGGCTTGTCCATCGTCGATCTGCTGATGAAGCGGATGAAGCTGGAATGGAAGGTTGACAGTACAAGACAAGGCACAAGTATTGTAATATTAAGCCCTTCGGATGGAATTTTAAACGAAACTTAAACTTGCTGCCGCCATGCTTTTAACCTTGGGACGTTATGCTAATTACCGAGGTGAAGAGAATGAAGGAAACAGTGATTGAAACAAGGGACTTAGTAAAGGAATACCGCGGCCGGGCTGCGGTGGAGCATTTGAACCTGAATATAGGCAAAGGGGAGATCTATGGCTTCCTCGGTCCAAATGGTGCAGGCAAAACTACGACAATCCGCATGTTGCTGGGCCTGATTAAGCCAACTTCGGGAAGCATTGAAATTTTTGGGCAGGGGCTTCGGCGGAATAAGCTGCAAATTCTGCGCAAGGTGGGGTCATTGGTGGAATCGCCGTCTTATTACGGCCATTTGAGCGCTCTGGACAATCTGGAAGCCATCCGCCGCATTCTTGACGTACCGAAGTCGCGTATAGCTGAAGTGCTGGACATCGTTTCTCTAACAGGGGAAGAAAAGCGGCCTGTGAAGGGCTTCTCGCTCGGCATGAAGCAGCGGCTTGGTATTGCCGCTGCGCTGCTGGGAAGCCCGGAACTGCTGATTCTGGACGAGCCCACCAATGGTCTCGATCCGTCAGGTATACAGGAGATTCGCTCGCTGATCAAGCGTCTGCCCGTAGAAGAGGGGATCACGGTCCTGGTGTCGAGCCACCTGCTCAGCGAGATTGAACAGATGGCTGGAACCGTAGGAATCATCCGTTCCGGACAGATGGTCTACCAGGATACGATTGCCCACCTGCAGCAGCAGGCGGCAGGTGACCTCCGTATCGCCGTATCCGAGCCGGAAGAAGCGCTGATTCTCGCCGGGCGGCGCGGCTGCTCAGGCACGCTCCAGGAAGGACGTATCACCCTGCCCCGGATGAGCGATGCCCGGGTGGCGCTGCTGATCAAGGAACTGGTCGAGAACGGCCATGCGATCTACCGGATCGAGGAGCACAGACAATCGCTTGAGGAATTCTTCCTTCAGGTAGTCGAAGGAGGCCAGTCCTTATGATGTGGCGTTCGTTCTCGGCGGATTGGCTAAAAATCCGGGGTAAAGGCTTGTGGTTCCTGGTCTTCCTTGGCCCGATTGGTCTCCTTGCCATGCAGGGGTTGAACTTCGGAATCCGTTATGATTATCTGACAAAGCAGTACCAGTCTGATCTATGGGGGGGACTGCTTGATAATGTGGCTAATTTCGTGCCGGTGGCACTCTACCTGGGTGGCACGCTGATCTGCTCGCTCATGGCGAATGTGGAGCATCAGACGAGCTCATGGAAGCAACTGCTGGCGCTGCCTATCTCCCGGACCGCCGTATTTATGTCCAAGCTGCTGCTGTGTCTGCTGCTTGTCGCCGTCTCCTGCCTCCTGCTGTCAGTGGGGACGGTAGGTTTAGGATATCTACTCGGCTTCGGCGATCAGCCGGTTCCCTATGCGAAGGTGATGCAAATCGGGTTCGCCTCCTATGCTGCGGCGTTGCCTGTGATCTCCTTGCAGCTATGGCTCTCCCTGTCCAGCCGCAACCAGACCCTGCCCGTTTCGTGCGGCATTACCCTATCGCTGGGGAGCCTTTTCTCGGCGTCTCTGTCCGAATGGTTTCCGTTATCCTGGCCTATTATGGCCTGGAGCGCTCCCCGGCCCTGGTTGTTTAGCGGGGCTGGGCTGATGCTGGGACTGCTGCTACTGCTGCCGGGAGCCCTGCATTTCGCGCGAAAGGATGTGAATTGATATGGCAATCTTCTGGAGAGTTCTGTCCGCAGAAAGACTGAAGATATCCAAATCCTTCATTTGGCTGCTGGTTATAGGCAGTCCGGTGATCGCCGTATTCATTGGAGCACTCGCCAATATGGAGGAGGAGGGTAGGCCTATCACCTGGCAGGTACTGCTTGGTGTCATGTCAATGGCTCATGCTTTGTTATTTCTTCCGATACTCACGGGTATTTTCGCGGCATTAATCTGCCGAACCGAGCATGTTGACGGCGGCTGGAAAATGCTGCTCTCGCTGCCCGTGACGCGTTCTTCTGTATATTTTGCAAAATATACTATGGTTATGGGCCTGCTGGCTGCTGTACAGTTGCTGTTTTTTGTGGCGCTGATGGGTGTGGGTGTGGTGCGCGGGGTGGATGGGCCTGTACCTTGGATGCTTTTTGTGTCCAGTGTTTTTGGCGGCTGGTTCGCCTGCTTACCGCTGGCCGCGCTGCAAATGGCGGTATCCCTGAACTGGAGCAGCTTTGGCGCACCTCTGGCGCTGAATGTGAGCTTAACCATCCCTAATATGCTAATCGCCAATTCATCCACTTACGGGCCGTATTACCCTTGGGTTCAACCGCTGCTGGCGATGTCGCCTTTTGGAAAGGAAAAATTCGGGGCCTTTAATTTGCCAATGGAAAGTCTGATGCTTGTAGTATTCGGCAGTCTGATTATCTTTATGGCGGCAGGTCTATTCTCCTTCTGGCGCAAAGCCATCTAAACACGGTGCTTCATGCTAATTGCAAGTCTTCCCATACCGGCCTTCTCCATGGACATCAGATAAAGTTTTGCTATAATTAATCGTAGAAGCTTCGATTAACTATCGGTATGGCCGGATGAAATAGATGGAGGAGGGCGAGAGCATGGAGCCAGCGGCACTCGAAGAATGCGACAATACATGCAACGGTTCGGAGCTGGAACCGGAATCTATGGCGTTAATCCTGCCTGACCGCGGGACAACGGATAAAATGGCGGAGATGTTCAAGGCACTGGGCGACCCTACAAGAGTACGGATGATTTATGCCCTGTCGCAAAGGGAATTGTGTGTGCATGATTTGTCATCCATACTGGATATGGGACAGTCGGCGGTATCCCACCAGCTGCGCTATCTGCGTAATCTGCGGATTGTCAAACGCCGCAAGGAAGGCAAAACCGTATATTATTCGCTGAATGACGCGCATGTGGAGCAGATTTTTCTGCAGACCCATGAGCATATCCGGCATGAATAGATGATAGGGTGCTCTGCAAGCCAAATGGCTGCGGAGCACCCTTTTTTCTAAAAATATAAGAATTTATAGACGGCGAAGCCGTTTCCGCTTGCTAGTAGCCGTTTCTTCTTAGTTACACTTTAAGCTCCCTGTGTTTCAGGGAGGAATTCTCGATCTGCAGCGTGGTGTGCTGAATAGCGAATTGGTCCTCCACAAGATAGACGGCCTGCTGAAGAATGCTATGAGGGTCGGCGGTATCCCTGATCAGCAGATGCCCGCTGAGCGCATCAAGCCCGGAAGTGATGGTCCAGACATGCAGGTCATGGACGCCGATGACGCCGTCGATGCGGAGCAAAGCCTCTTTGATCTCCTCTGTATTAATGGCAGCAGGTGTCCCCTCCATTAAGATATGAAAGGCCTGCTTCAGAACACCCCATGCTCCTCTAAGGATAAGCAGGGCCACCAGTACGCTGATGATGGGGTCGGCGATATACCACGAGAACAGATTCATAATTAATCCGGCAAGCAGTGCGCCCACAGAGCCAAGGGCATCGCCCATAATATGCAGATAGGCGCTGCGGATATTGATGTTCTCTTTGGTGTCGCTCTTGCGCATAAGGGACCAGGCACTGATCAGATTGGCCAGGAGCCCTACAGCCGCAATAATCATCATAGTGCCGCTTGCTACCGCCGGCGGTGCAAAAAACCGCTGCCAAGCCTCCCATATAATAAATCCGGCAATAACAAACAGTGTAACTCCGTTGAACAAGGCGGCCATAATTTCAAACCGGTAGAAGCCGTAGGAATTCTTCAATGAGGGCGGTCTAACAGCGACAATCATCGCCACCAGGCTTAAGGTCAGAGAGGCGGTGTCGCTCAGCATATGCCCGGAGTCGGAGAGCAGAGCGAGACTGCCTGTGACCAGTCCTCCGAAAAACTCGAGGAACATAATACCTCCGGTAATGATCAGAGCGATCAATAGGCCCTTTTTGTTATCTGGCGCGTGGGAGTGGGAGTGGCCGGAATGGCTGTGCCCATGCCCTTCATTATGTACATGCCTGTGCTCTTGGTGATGCGGTTGATGTTCATGGGAATGACCCGGATGATTGTGGTTATTCATAAAATGACCCCTTTCTGTAAAACATATGAATGATTGCTCATATATTAATATTATCCCGGATGAAAGCAGATTACAAGAGATAATCATCAGACTTCGTAGTCATCATCTGCTTATTTTTTTCTGCCAGGGCTATTCTTGTACCCAAAAGGAGAAACTATGCACTTTGCATTGACACTCCAAGATTGAGGGGCATATAATGTGTGTAAGTAAACATATGAACAGATACTCATATATAGGTTTTACCAAGGAGATGAGTCATTTGAATGCGGTCCAAGGAAATGTAAGAAAACAGTGGATGCTGGAAGGGCTGGATTGTGCCAATTGCGCCATGAAAATTGAAAATAAGGTCAAAAAAATTGAGGGAGTCGCATCTTGCTCAGTGAATTTTACCATGAAGCTGATGACGCTGGAAACCGCAGCGGCCGATGCTGAAGCTGTATCTGCCGAAGCCCGGCGGACGGTGAACACACTTGAGCCTCACGTGAAGATTAAGGAATTGAAGGCGGCAGGCGTTCGCAGACAGCCCCAGGCAGGCAGCAGTCCGGAACAGGGAAGTAGCCCCGCCCACACTCATCAATCTGAAGCTGCTCATGGACACAGCCATGAAGCCCACAGCCAAGCTGATGTGCAGAGCCTCAATCATAGTGCCGATGATCATGTGGCTGCCCACAGCCACAGCGGTACTCACGACCATAGCCATGAAGCCCATGAGCACGGCGATGCCCATGGACATAGCCATGAGCATGGCGAAGGCGACACCCGGCGTATCCTGCTTCGTCTGGGAGCCGGAGCCGTTCTTGCGGCTGCCGGAATGTTCCTGCCGGTCAGCGGAATGGCGGAGCTGCTGATTTTTCTGGCTGCTTATTTGATGGTTGGAGGCGAAGTGGTCTGGTCTGCTGCCCGCAACATCATCCGGGGTCAGGTCTTCGACGAGAACTTCCTGATGGCGCTGGCGACGATAGGGGCATTCGCGATTGGAGAATACCCGGAAGGCGTTGCCGTTATGCTGTTCTATCAGGTGGGCGAGCTCTTCCAGGGTCTGGCTGTCAACCGTTCCCGCCGCTCGATTTCGGCACTGATGGATATCCGTCCAGAATTCGCATATCTGAAGGAAGGCGGCAGTCTAAGACGTGTTGCGCCTGAAGAAGTGAATATCGGCGACCATATTGTGGTCAAACCGGGCGAGAAGGTTCCGCTCGATGGAACTATCCTTGAGGGCAGCGCCATGATGGATACCTCAGCGCTGACCGGGGAATCGGTGCCGCGCGCTGCTGAACCGGGCAGCAAGGTCCTGAGCGGCTTCATTAACCGCAATGGTGTAGTTACGATTGAGGTCACGAAGGACTTTGGGGAATCGGCGGTCTCCAAGATTCTGGAGCTGGTGCAGAATGCCTCCAACAATAAGGCGAAAACCGAGAATTTCATCACCAAGTTTGCCAGAGGCTATACTCCTGTAGTGGTTATTACGGCGCTGCTGCTGGCTGTCATCCCTCCGCTCGTGCTGAGCGGGGCCACCTTCTCGGATTGGATCTACCGGGCACTCGTGTTTCTCGTCATCTCCTGCCCTTGCGCGCTGGTCGTCTCGATACCGCTCGGCTTCTTCGGCGGTATTGGCGCAGCTTCCAAAAGTGGCATTCTCGTCAAGGGCAGCAATTTCCTGGAGGCCTTGAACGATGTTAAGGTTGTTGTCTTTGATAAGACGGGAACGCTCACCAAAGGTGAGTTCAAGGTGGCGGGGATTTACCCTACCGAGGGATTTGAGGAGAATGATCTGCTGCGGACCGCTGCCTATGCAGAGAGCCACTCCAGCCATCCGATTGCGGAATCCATCCGTGCAGCTTACGGTGAAGAGATTCCTGGTGAGGCCATAGCGGACTACAACGAAATATCAGGTCATGGTATCGCCGTTACGGTAGAGGGAAGGGCGGTACTGGCGGGAAATGCACGGCTGATGGAGCGTGAAGGCATTGCCAGCCGGACGCCGGAAGCGCACGGAACCGTGGTTCATATCGCCGTAGATAAGCAGTATGCGGGTTATCTGGTGATTGCCGATGAAGTGAAGGAGGACTCGCTTCAGGCGGTTCAGGCCCTAGGACGGCTCGGGATTCACAGAACTGTGATGCTGACAGGAGATGCCTTGGCCGTAGCGGAAGCGGTTGGACAGCAGCTGGGCATAGGGGAGATCCACGCTGAGCTGCTGCCCCAGCATAAGGTGGAGGCCATTGAGAAGCTGGAGCGGGAAAAGTCACAACGGGAAAAAATAATATTTGTGGGCGATGGGATTAATGATACGCCGGTACTGGCCAGAGCAGATGTCGGCATCGCCATGGGCGGCCTGGGGTCGGATGCAGCGATTGAAGCGGCAGATATCGTAATTATGACTGACGAGCCTTCAAAGATTGCTACAGCGATCAGTATTGCCAAGCGTACGCGGACTATTGTCTGGCAGAATATTATTTTTGCCCTTGCAGTGAAGGCTATATTTCTGCTGCTTGGCGCATTCGGAATCGCCACGATGTGGGAAGCCGTCTTCTCGGATGTGGGGGTGACCGTGCTTGCGGTTCTGAACAGTGTACGGGCCCTGCAGGCTCCCAAAGCGGTGTAAACCATTCTCCTTTGCACCAAGCAAATAAATAGTATGAAAAAAATAAGCATCGAGATCCCAAATTGTGGGTCCCGAGGCTTATTTTTTATGTGGAAACTAATGTTTTTTGTCTGTTATTGCCGATATAACACTATAGATTTACAGCATATGGAAGATCATTATCAGTTTTGCTGGGGGGAAACTAAGGTGGATAAGACAGATGTACCGGAAAAAATGAAAATGAAAGCAAAAGGAAGAAAATCAACATCCGTGCAAACCAAATGGTCGCTTGTGATTCTTGCCATTTCCATCGTGCCCTTGCTGGGGACAACCATCTTTTTGATACAGTATTTCGGTGGTGTGACCCGGTCGGACAGCGAGGAACTGGCTACCAAAATCCTGGAGATGAACACTTCCCGGATCGATGAATGGCTGAAAGGCCGGACCTCGGCTGTACAGGAGCTCATCGCGCAGCATCCGGAGTTTGACACAGCGAAGCCGGAGAGCATTTTTCCGGTAGTGAAGGTGCTTGAGGAGAGTGACACCCAGTCCGAGGGGTACAGTGTCATTAACAAAGAGGGCCTGCTGACCAATACGATGAACCTGACGGCCGATATGGCGAAATCAGCCTATTTCATAAAGTCCAAGGAGTCTCTTACACCGGCAGTAGGTGATATGTCGTACCTGGAGCCGCTCAAAAAGTACATCATTCCGCTCGTCGTACCTGTAGTGGATAAGCAGAAGCAATTTACCGGAGGGATTGCGTTTTCGGTTACACCCGATATCCTGAAGGAGATGAGCAAAAGCATCCATGTGGCTGAGAGCGGCTACGGCTATGTAGTTTCCGGTAAGGGAGACTATTATGCGTATTCGGATATGAGCCGGATTGGCAAAAACATCGCCGATTATGCCAAGGAGCCGGAGATGAAGAAGGCTGTCACCGCTATTCTCAGCCGCGAGAGCGGCTCGGAAACCTATACAGGTGAAGACGGTAAGACGGTCATTACATATTTCAAGACCATTCCCGGTACGGATTGGAAGCTGATGATCAATGTGCCGAAAAGCGAGATTTTTGCCCAGGTGAATTCTGCTCAGCGCTTAGCCACGATATTAATCATTGGCATCATTCTGATTGTGAGTGTGATTTCTTTATATCTTACGCGCATGGCGGTTAAGCCGCTGGTAGCGATCTCCGGCGTAATGAAAAGAGTGGCTGGCGGCCATCTGAGTGAAAGGGTTGCTGTCCGTTCGGGGGATGAGATCGGGCAAATGAGCGAGAGTATCAATGATACGGTTACTTCACTGTCAGGGATTGTCGGAACCATTGATTCCACAGTGCTGCAGGTAGCTGCCGCTGCCGAAGGACTGCTGGAATACGCCAACCAATCCTCCAATACCTCGGCTGAAATTGCTACTGTAATCCAAGAGGTTGCACATGGCATGAAGGAGCAGTTCAAAGGGTCGGAGCAATCAGCGCGCGCTACCGAAGAAATGGCTGTCGGCCTGCAGAGAATCGCGGAATCCTCCGTAAGTGTGTCCGATCAGGCAGAAACTGTGAGTGCAGAGGTCGAAAACGGTTATCTGGAGATTCAATCTACGCTGGCGCAAATGACGGTCATTACCACAACAGCCGGTCAAACCTCTGAGCTCATCCAAGCGCTGACCCAGCAATCTGAGCAGATCGGACAAATTGTCGATGTCATCTCTGAAATCGCGAATCAGACCGGACTCCTGTCGCTCAACGCTTCAATTGAAGCTGCCCGTGCAGGCGAGCATGGACGGGGCTTCGGTGTCGTGGCGAATGAAGTCAAGAAGCTGTCTGAGCGGACCAACACCTCCATTATAAATATCGTGGAGCTGATCAAGCAGATTCAAACCTCTACCACCGATGCTGCATTGTCTATGGACAAGAGCATCGCTGAAATTGGCGATGGTATGGGCAAAATGAAAAATGTGGGTACATCCTTCGAGCACATCCGTTCCTCCATACGGGAGGTTTCTACACAGATCCAGGACGTTTCCGCCATTAATGAGCAAATGTCTGCGGGGACGGAGGAGATTACGGCTTCGGTCTCCGATATGCTGACCATTGCCAAGGATTCAGCGGAGAATGCCCATGCGGTATCCCATGCTTCTGAAGAGCAGATGCAACTTATGAAAAAGGTCGTAAGCTCAGCGCAATCCCTGAATGAGATGATGTCCGAGCTAAAAGGCGAGATTGAGAAATTCCGTTAAGGTTAAGGTTATATCCAAGCGCATAAAAACAGATGAAACCAGATGAAAACACCCCCCGATTCTACACACTGCCGTGTGAAGTCGAGGGGTGTTTACTTTAAAAGATAAGCATTTATAGGCTTTGCGCAATAAATGATTCTTATCGTTCTCGCTGAAACGGATACCTTTCTATCAAGTATGGCATAGCCGTTTCAACTTGCAGGGAGTAATTACACCTTTTCTTCCAGGTGCAGGCTCTCTATGCCACGCCGGATAATATGGCAGGAAGCCTCAAGCTTCGTGGATTCCTCCGGGCTCAGGTTCAGCTCGAGCAGTTCCTGTATCCCGCCGCTGCCGATAATCGCCGGTGCTCCGGCGCATACACCGGTTTGCCCGTATTCTCCGTCCAATATGGCGGAGACGGCAATGATTTTATGCTCATCATTCAGGATGGAGCGGGTGATATAGGCCAGCGCACTGCCGATGCCAAAATGCGTCGAGCCCTTGCGCGTGAAGATCTCCCAGCCGGCATCCTTAGTTTTGCGGGCGATGTCTTCCAGATCGAGGGTGCTGAACCGCTCGCGGTGCTGCGCCATGATCTGGAGAATCGGTTTGCCGCCGATCGTTACGTGGGACCAGGCCACGAATTGGGATTCACCATGTTCGCCCAGCGCGTAACCGTTGACACTGCGGGGATCGATGGTGAATACCTCTGACAGAAGCGTCTTCAGGCGCGAAGAGTCGATAGAGGTTCCGGTGCCAATAATTCTGTGGCGCGGCAGTCCGGATATTTTCCATACCATATAGGTGACAATATCAACAGGATTAGCAGCAACCACGAAGATACCATCGAAGCCGCCAGCCATAATTTCCGTAATAATTTCCTTCGTAATCACTGCAGCAGCATCAAGAACATCCAGTCTGCTCTGTCCCGGCATGGGATTGGCACCTGCTGTCAGAATGACAACGTCCATTCCGGCGCAATCGCTGGAGGTGCCGGCATATACCTTGGTACGGGTTCCGGTGAAATCCATGCAGTGCGAGAGATCAAGTGCTTGTGCCATCGCGCGGTCATACGTGCGGTCAATCATCATGATCTCATCGCATATTGCCTGATTGACCATGGAATAGGCACAGCTGGAGCCGACCATTCCCGAGCCGACGATCGCCACTTTTCTTGATTTACTTTTCAATTGCCATGTCCCCACTCTCTAAAAGGATATCTGCTTATATTCTAACTGATCTCATCGTAAGTTACCTGACATCAGGAACAAAAAAGGGTTGCCGCTCTGTTCATATTCTGTCACAAATGACACGGGAAGTTAGAAAAGCCTGGGCGGTCTACTGATATTATATGCAAACTAGTGGGAAGGGGGAATGTAAGTTGACAAACGGAAAAAATATAAAGAAGCATTCCTGAGCCCGCCAAGCTCCGAATGCTCCTTATTTTTGCTCTATGAATAGGTATCAACCCCGGGGCTGCGGGATGCGGGATTCCGGTGGAGCCATCTGGTTGTACCGCTTATACATGAAGAATCTCCAGTGGAGGATCATGCCGAAGGCCAGAATGAAGAAGAGTCCGCCTGACTGCGGAATGGATACATATTGATTGATGAATTCATGCAGCAGGGTGCGGATCAGCAGCAATCCGAGCAGAATGAAGGCGAAGCTTTTGGAACGCCGGGCAAAAATCTGGCCCTCCCGTTCTTCAAACTTAGTGCTGCGAATCAGCGGATAGGCAAATATAAACCAGCCGATCAGAAAAGCCGCCGCTGCCCACCACAAGGGGAATCTGACTTCAGGTACAACAAACATGGCAAAGCCTGTGGACATGCCGAGCGGCGGAATCCATATTTTGCGGATCGTCACGGGACGCGAGCTAGCCTTCAGGCGGATGAAAATAACCATCAGCGCCATGAATAGAGCCCCCACAGTGGAGCCGATATGCAGAAGTGAAGGGTTGATATTGCCCATGATTCACTTTCCTCTCTGTGATATGTGTCACTTATTTTTCCATTATAGCAGAAAAAAGAAGGCAAAACATCGAACGCTTCTTGGCGGTAATCCAGTAATTCCTGCCTGCCGGACAACGGATTAAGCCGCAAGAAACCCGCCAAGAGGGACCTTGGCGGGTTTCTCACTGAAACGGGTACGTCCCTTAGAGGACAGCACATCCGTTTCTACTTGCACTCCTGCTAAACCTTAAGAACGGCTGCGTCCACCGACCGAACGGAGAATCAGGCTGACGATAAAGATTAGGACGATTGCACCGATTAGCGAAGGGAAGACGTAGAAATCACTGATCTTAGGTCCCCAGCTTCCCAGCAGCATTCCGCCAAGCCATGAACCGAGAATACCGGCGATAATGTTACCGATCACACCACCTGGAATATCTCTGCCCATAATCAGACCAGCCAACCAACCAATTACGCCACCAACAATCAACATCCATAATAAACTCATTATGCTTCAGCTCCTTTGGGTTTTTGTTATCTTCGATGGTTACTATTAACCTCAAGCCGGGCGTTTAAACCATTGTCAAATATTGTAGGCATCCTAATAACTAGTACTTCATTATGTCCTGAAATAGGCTGTTTAAACCGGGTGAGGTATTGGGTACATAATCATGTTATAGTGAAAAAAGACCGGGAACCGCGGGTGGGTTCCCCGGGTAAAGAGTATTAGGAAAAAGGGTATATAAGAAGTAAATGGAACTACGTACCTCTATACAATAAAAGGAGACGCAGACATGCAACAGCCTAATGAAGTTCTATTCTATGCAGGAACCTATAACAGCGCAGATCATGAAGCAATTATACTGGGGGCTCTGAACAAGGATACCGGAGAAATGAGGGTGCTGAACAACACCAAGGGCATTGAGAATCCCTCATATCTGGCAGTGAACCGTTCAGGAACGGTACTATATGCTGTAAGTGAGAAGGATGAGGGCGAGGTCTATGCTTTTGCGATTGAGCCCGGAAGCAGAGCACTGCGCCTGCTGGGAAGCAGGCCAACAGATGGAGGCGCTCCTTGCTATGTGTCGATCTCCCCGCAAGAGGATTACATATTTGTCTCCAACTATTCGGGAGGCAACGTCAACGTCTTTCCGGTGAATGCGGACGGTTCGCTCCTGGAGATGTCCGCCCAAGTGAAGCATGAGGGTTCGGGTATAAGGGAAGACCGGCAGGAAGCGCCGCATCCCCATTCGGTTATTCCTGACCGGACCGGAAGCCATGTGCTGGTCTGTGATCTGGGGCTGGATCAGATTGTGTCCTACCGCTTGGAGGACGGCAAGCTGGTCACTCACAGAGAAGTTCCACTCCCGCCAGGCTCGGGTCCCCGCCATCTGGCCGGACATCCTTCGGGACAATGGTTATATCTGATTAATGAGCTGAACAGCACAATTACTGTATTTGCTTACGATGAAACGTCTGCTAATCTGAAGATTCTGCAGAACGTAAGCTCTTTGCCGGAGCATTATGCAGCCGGCAGCGACGACACAGCTGCTGATATCCATGTATCCCCGTGCGGCCGTTTCCTGTATGCTTCCAACCGCGGGCATGATAGCATCGCTGTGTTCTATATCGACGCAGCCACGGGCTTGCTGGAGCCGCAGGATTGGGTGACTTCGGGGGGCCGGACACCACGCAATTTCGCCATTATTGGCGGCATGCTGCTCTCGGCGAATCAGAACAGCGACAATATCGTTTCGTTTAGAATTGACAGGGATACCGGAAGACTGATTCCTACTGGCAATGAGCTGGAAATTCCGTCACCGGTCTGCCTGAAGCAGCTGTAACCTAGAAGTGCCTCCTATGCGGCTTGCTGCCGGCAGATAGGAGGCACTTTTTATTAGATATAAATGTAGCGGGTCCACTTGTGTGACAACTTTTTGCTTATTGTATAATTGCGGTTTGCTTGGACCCTTCCATTGCATTTCCTTTATCATAGAATCCGATATCATCCAGCATAATTCTGTCACCGCCCTTTTGCAGATAAAAGGTGATTTCGCTCAGTTTATCCGGTTCAAACCGAGGATCTTCTTCGAGAAAGCGTGCAAAAGGCAGCTCATAGGTCTGAAACACCGCTTCCGAGAGATCACCGTATTTGCCGTCGCTCATCCGCTCTTCAAGCCAGGGAAGGATCGTGAACCGGGTCCGGGGCAAAGGCAGAATATCCATGAACTCATTCACCGGAAGGCGGGCGGATACACCATTACTGTCCGTCAGCTCGACTTCCACATGGGGGGAGACCGCCGTTTCCGGCCTATCCTCAGCATCTCCAGTATCGGCATTGCGGTTAGCCATGGAGAACGTCAGTCCCAACGCCCCAGATTCGGCAAGTCTGCCAGTCACGCTGTCCTTCAGCTTGATGCTGTAAGAGGCCACCGCGCTGTCCTTTGCCTTATGTTCCAGCAGAAGCCCATAGGTGGTTTTACTGTTGGACTCCCGGTCCTTGGCGACCTCTTCGTTCCAGATGAGTCCCGCTGCTTCAGCGGTTCCGCCGGTGACGGTGTCTTTTTTGCGGTCTTCATCAAAAGTGGCTACGGGAATATAATCCCCGCTCTGGAAACGGCTGTAGTATACAGTATCCGGAAGCCACTGCAATCCGCTGCGGTAATCGCGGAACAGGTTCTGGTAGACTTCCTCTCCATACAGGGTAGTCTCCAGAAAGGCGCTAACGTACACCTTGGCAATCTGCCGCTGGGCCTCACCATTCATTATCTCTGTACGGTCCAGGAGCAGTCCTGCCGGAAGCGACTGGTCATACAGTCCCCAGCTGGTATTGAACTGGCTGTGATTAGCATCGGCGATATACAGTGAACTTTTGAACGAGGAGGCAGCCCCGGTAAAGGAAGAACGGATATACTGCCGGTCTCCGTAGAAATCATGTACATCCCCGTCCCGTGCGCCTTGTAGGGTCAAATAGTTGACATCCACTAGGCGGGCCTGCTGATCATCAATCGTCTTGTCGGTAGGCGCGAGCGCAATGACAGAAGCAATGTGGAACCGGCGGGTGGCGGCATAAGCCGGGTCGTTCTTGAACCACCGTCCGGCATCAGCGGCCATGGCAACGGCTTGCCCGCCGCGGCTGTGTCCGAGCAGCGCGGTCCGGGTGTAATCCACCTTGTGATAGAAAGGGTTGCCGGACTGCTCCGTAAAATCGCCAATCTGCTGCAGGTGTTTCAGAATCATCCAGGTGCGCACCTTGAAGTCATTGTCCGGAATGCCTGACCAGGCGGAATAGTTCAGAAAGTTCTCATCCAGTGAAACCGCGATGAACCCGCGGCTGGCGAGCTGCTCGCCCAAGTAGGCGTAGCCTCCCTCTGAGTAATCCTCCATCATGTGATTGCCGTGCACCATGAGCACAAGCGGATAGGGTCCATCTCCATCCGGCATCCAGACGCGGGCATTTACAGGAAGCGCACTGTAGTCGAAGCCCCAGAATAAGGTGCGGAGCTTGGGCCAGCTTTTAATGTAAGCAGAGGCATCCACATTGGACGTTATAAGCTCTGTTTCATCGCCATATTCGGTCCGATGCAGATCCTGGCCGCTGGCGTAGGTGAAGCTGCGGTAGGTATAGTTCCCCGGCTCTCCCGGATCTTCGGCAGGGATGGGCGCGGGGTTTCCGGCAGCAGCAGTCACCTCTGGCACATCATCATCAGAGCCACCAATCAGGAGGGCGAGCGGAGATGCCAGCAAGAGGGCAGCCAGCACCAGCCCCAGAGTGAACCGCCGGGTGCGCAGGAGTCCCAGAGCCACGCCGCCCAGCCCTCCGAGAACAGTGGCGACTATAGCTACGGCAGCTGCAGCTTCAAGCTCCAAATCCGCATCGTAGAAGATTAGTAGGACTATCCCCAAAGTGCTCAATAAAGAGCCCGCGTAGAGGCGCGGGATGCGCAGTCCTGTGAGGGCCAGCAATACAGCAAGAATATTTCCTGCAAACCCTAGAATGAGGGTCGCGGCGGTAGTTGCAAGCATAATATCGGCAGCGCTTCCGAGTCCGGTAGGAATGCCCAGGATAGCTGCTGTAAACATCAAAAAGCATATGACCCAAGGACCGGCCAGCGCCGTCCTCCATAACTGTGTGTCATAACGGTACGTGTCCAGGATGCGCCTTGCCGTCCCTCCCAGAATTCGCCTGTGCAGACGTGGCCGTTGCGGCGAGGGTGCGGGTACAGGTACGGGCACGGGTACATACTCCAGATTCATTCCCATGTTTGTCTCCCCCGGTTATTGCGGTACTTTCGGCTTTTTTTGAAAGATAAGGACTTATATGGTTCACGCTATAAATCATCCTTCTATTTCTCACTGAGAACGGATTCCGTCTCTTATAAGGATGGTAAAGCAGTTCCCCTTTGACCAATAAGATGTAGCAATAATATTACATTTACTGCTTCAATAACAAGTGGATCTTGCAGGAACCGCCGCCACTTGCAGCCGTCAGAACCGCCGCAAACCGACTTTCCGCTATTTTGAAAAAAAGGTTTGACAGTCTGATGAGGTTTCAGTATTATATTTTCATAACCCACTAAATGGGTAGGGATAATAGAATAAAGTTCTTACCGTACAGACGGAGGAACGCCCGCCAGTAGCTCGCAGACACGTGTCCACAGGACCGGTTTGACCTGCCATAAGTGGGCCTTCCTCCGTCTATTTTTGCTGAAATGCAAGGGGCAAGCAGGCTTATCGGAACTTCATGGGGTGTCACAAATAGAACGGCCAAGAGAAAAGGACAGGGGAGTGGCTTGTGATGAAGAAAGCTGTGATGAAGAAAGGGATCAAGAAGGGACTTATCACTGGTTTCACATTACTATTGACGGCAGGTCTTGCCGCTTGCGGCAACAATAATTCGAATAACGGGGCGGCCGCCCAGACAGATGCGCCAGCAGCAAGCAATGCGGCAGGAGCGGCTGAAGCTACCAAGGCACCGGCGAAAGATCCGGTAGAGCTGCTGAATGTATCTTATGACCCTACACGCGAGTTGTACGAGAATTATAACAAGGCGTTCTCTGCCTATTGGGAGAAGGAGACCGGCCAGAAGGTTACGGTTAAACAATCGCATGGCGGCTCCGGCGCACAGAGCCGGGCGGTCCAGGAGGGCCTGGAAGCGGATGTCGTTACCCTGGCCCTGGGCTATGACATTGACGCACTGAAGAATAAAGGGCTGATCAATGACGGCTGGGAAAGCAAATTCGAACATAACAGCTCCCCATACACCTCGACCATTGTGTTTCTTGTACGCAAAGGCAATCCCAAAGGCATTAAGGACTGGCCGGATTTGTTAAAAGAAGGTGTAGAGGTCATTACCCCGAACCCGAAAACATCCGGCGGCGCCCGCTGGAACTACCTTGCTGCCTGGGGTTATGCGCTTGATCACAACAATAATGATGAAGCTAAGGCGCAGGAGTTTGTCCAGGAGCTGTTCAAGCATGTGCCTGTGCTGGATACCGGGGCGCGCGGGGCAACAACGACCTTTGTAGAACGTGGAATCGGTGATGTGCTGATTGCCTGGGAGAATGAAGCCTACCTGTCGATTAAAGAGCTGGGCCCGGACAAATTCGAAATTGTTAACCCGTCCGAGAGCATTCTGGCCGAACCACCGATTGCCGTCGTTGACAAGGTTGTAGATAAAAGAGGTACCCGTGAGGTCGCAGAAGCCTACCTGAAATATCTGTATACCGAAGAGGGGCAAAAAATCGCTGCGGAGAACTACTACCGTCCGACCCTTGAGAGTGTAAAAGAGGAATACAAGGATAAATTCCCTGAGATTAAGCTGTTCACGCTGGCGGATAAATTCGGAACGTGGAAAGAAACGCAGGAAAAGCATTTCAATGACGGCGGAATCTTTGACAAGATCTATGTGCCTGGAGCCAAATAAGAGCGGGATGGGCGAAATACAGAAGAAATGGTAAGAGTTATGGCAAGCAGGCTTGTGCAGGGAAGCTGATCGGCTTACATGCCGAAGGCGGAAAGGGATGAATAGGTCATGAATGTCACCACTACGGCTGCGGTACGGCGCAAGGTGCTGCCGGGCTTCGGACTAACGATGGGCTACAGCGTACTCTATCTGAGTCTCGTCGTACTGCTGCCGCTATCGGCACTGCTGTTCAATTCGACAGGACTCAGCTGGGCAAAATTCTGGGATATCGCTACGGACCCGCGTGTTCTGGCTTCGTACAGGGTCAGCCTGAGCACTGCGGCAGCGGCAGCCTTAGCCGATGCTTTTCTGGGGCTGCTGCTGGCATGGGTGCTGGTGCGCTATGAGTTTCCGGGCAAACGGATCTTTGACGCCCTGATCGATCTGCCGTTTGCACTGCCGACAGCTGTAGCGGGTGTCTCCCTGACGGCGCTGTATTCACAGAATGGCTGGATCGGCTCCCTGTTGGAACCGCTGGGGCTAAGGATCGCATTTACCCCGCTCGGGATCACACTCGCACTGATGTTCATCGGCATTCCCTTTGTGGTCCGCACCGTACAACCGGTGCTGGAGGACCTCGACCGGGATATGGAGGAAGCTTCGGCAACACTGGGAGCGGGACGCTGGCGGACCTTCCGCAGCATCGTGCTCCCGGAACTGTTCCCGCCGCTGCTAACCGGCTTTGCGCTGGCGTTTGCCCGCGGGATCGGGGAATATGGCTCCGTGGTGTTCATCTCCGGCAACATGCCGATGCGCACGGAGATTGCGCCCCTGCTCATCATGTCCAAGCTGGAGCAATTCGATTATGCGGGGGCAACCGCAGTAGCGCTGCTGCTTCTGCTGATCTCTTTTCTGATGCTGCTCGTAATCAACACACTGCAGCGCTGGGCCCGCAAGACTTCACGGTGAGGAGGCTTTCGAGGCCAGTTTTGTACGAAGTAAACCTATGAAGCTTATGCTTACAAAACTTTCAGGAGGTGAAATCATGGCTGGTACTGTCCCTATGGCTGCTCCCAGGGCGCACCGGAGTGCAGCCTCCCCCGCAACGACGGAGTCCTCTGCCGTGAAATGGGTGCTGGTCGCTGCGGCCGCACTTGTGCTGTTCTGGCTGATTGCCCTGCCGCTGATTGTGGTGCTGACAGAAGCGCTGAAGCGGGGCTGGGATGTATTTCTGGCAGCGCTGACTGATCCTGATGCCGCTTCCGCTCTCCGGCTGACGCTGCTGGTTGCTGTGATTACCGTACCGCTGAATACACTGTTCGGGGTGATGGCGGCTTGGGCGGTGACCAAGTTCCGTTTTCGCGGCAAAGGGTTTCTGATTACGCTGATTGATCTGCCTTTTGCCGTATCGCCAGTCATTGGCGGACTTATCTTTGTGCTTGTATTCGGCTCTAATGGCTGGTTCGGTTCCTGGCTCAGCGCCCATGACATTAAGATTGTATTCGCCCTCCCCGGCATTGTGCTGGCCACACTGTTTGTGACCTTTCCATTTGTGGCCCGCGAGCTGATTCCGCTAATGGAGGACCAGGGCACGCAGGAAGAAGAAGCGGCTATCACACTGGGGGCGCATGGCTGGCAGATTTTCTGGCGGGTAACCCTGCCGAATATTAAATGGGGCCTGCTGTACGGGATTATCCTCTGCAACGCGCGGGCGATGGGGGAGTTCGGTGCGGTATCCGTTGTCTCCGGGCACATTCGGGGGGAGACGAACACGCTGCCATTGCATGTCGAAATTTTGTATAACGAGTATCAGTTTTCGGCTTCCTTCGCCGTGGCCTCCCTGCTGCTGTTGCTGGCTCTGGTAACGATGATCGTAAAAAGCTGGCTTACACGCAAAAATGCACATTGACAGCCCTTTTGATTCCATGCTAAGTTAAAACATAGTATACAGGTTGGTTATGACGGGATTGGTGGAGAATCCCCTGTCCGGGGAAAGGGAGGCTGGAGAATGGCTAAGCCGCTGAAAGTGGATGAGGTATGGCTTACGCGGATTGCGGAGCTTTTGGATGATATGGAATTCGGGTCCCTGCATATTGTGGTACACGAAGGACAAATTGTACAGATGGAGCGGACAGAACGCAAGCGTTTTGAGAACAGTACTGCAAATGCACGTTATAGTGGAGAGGCCGGAAGCCGGCGGACCGATTCCCGTTCTGCGGGGCGAGGATAGAAGCATAATGCAAGACCTTCATTCGAAATTCGAGTGGGGGTCTTTTTTCTTGCTCCAGGATGGTGGGAATTTTTCTATAATCATTTTATATATTGTAAACGGTTAATCTGATTGGTACTATTTGTTGCATGAACAAGGGGGAGTGTATTATGCGATTAAGCGATTGGTCTGTTGATACAATTATGTATGATTTATCGGGTGGATATTTGATCCGAAAGGCGGAGCCGGAAGAATGGGGAGTATTTTGCTCTGTATATTATAATATGCAGTATACCGGATTTTTTAGAGAAGAGGGCTTTGCGGGTTCGCGCAAAAATGCATTTTGGATTTATAAAGGGGAAACCAAAATAGGCGGAGTCAGAATGTCACCGAACGTGATTTACCATTTATTTTTTATCCCTCCGTTTAACGACTCCTTTGAGGTATTGAAGCAACTCAAGGAACTGTTGACACATTGGTCAGATCGGACTGAGCCTATCAGGACATATGAGGTTCTTCCGGATCAGGTTCAGTTATTTGCGAGGTCAGGCTTTTGGCCGGATGAGTTCAGATGCCGGTGGATGCAGCGTCCTACTGATCATTTTGAAGTGGTTTGGGATGACGATTTAAGAATTGAGAGTCCGGAAATTCTGGAAAATGGTCAAGGGACTAAGAGGTTCATTCTCGAAAATGAGATTGCCCATTGTGATTTTGATAGCTTTAGGGGAGGTTTTGAAGCGGTCAGGCGGAAAAAGTCCTCTTTAGAGGATTTTATCCCCCATGAAGATCCTAATTATGCTAATGAAATATTAGTTCAGGCCTCCACCCTGGTATTTGATAAGAATTCAGGTCAGCTTATTGCAAATTGCCGCCTATGCCTGCAGGATAACGTAGCGGCGGTATATAGTATTGGGGTTACACCTGCCCATAGAGGAAAAGGTCTGGCTACCCGCATGTTACAAAGGGCCTTAACGATTCTGAAAGATAAATATCCTCTGCTGAGATTGTATGTTATGGAAGGTAATGATGCGGAATCTGTGTATTTTAACCTTGGGTTTATGCCTGGTGTACAAGAGATACAGAATATGCGTATTCCTGAGAATTAGAAGTGGAAGAAATATGCCGATGCGCACGGAGATTGCGCCGCTGCTCATCATGTCCAAGCTGGAGCAATTCGATTATGCGGGGGCAACAGCAGTAGCACTGCTGCTTCTACTGATCTCTTTTCTGATGCTGCTCGTAATCAACACTCTGCAGCGCTGGGTCCGCAAGACTTCGCGGTGAGGAGGCTTTCGAAGCCAGTTTTGTCGAAGCTGATTCAAAGAAGCTTATGCTACAGTACTGCAAATGCACGTTATAGTGGAGAGGCCGGAAGCCGGCGGACCGATTCCCGTTCTGCGGGGCGAGGATAGAAGCAAGGCTTATCAAGAGGCACCTATCAATAAAAAGCGAAGGTCCATTCTGATTTTTTCAGAAAGATCTTCGTTTTTTCTTGCTGTCCACCTCTTTGCTCTCTCTGAAAAAGGGAGACGTATTATGTGCTGGATACCGTGTGCACCCATGCGGCGTATAACTGCCCAAGTTTCCGAAAGATCAACGGCAGTAATAAGGTTAACACTAATCCAATGCCAGCGGCTATCCAGGAGCGCTCGAACGATGACAAGTCGTACAGAAAGAGAAGCGGAGTGGTATCGGATGCGAAAAGATCAAAGGAGAACAGTCTGTCACTCACCAGATAGGCTAATGGAGACAGTAAAATCCCAAAGGCTGTAGCCGGCAGGACGATAGCCAATGTAAAACCGAGAATCCCTATGGGAAGCTGTGCTACGCTATAGATAAGTCCCCGGTATGTTGTTCCTTGACTAAGAAGTGTGAATAACGACCTTGGGCCATCCGTGCGCAGAGGTGCTGGACCGCCTGTATGTTCAGGCTGTTGATGATCTCCGCGAATCCAGTGATCCACCACTAGTTCTTCTTGTACCATCATTCTGCGGCACGCAGCAAGTGTTGCTGCCAGCAAGGGTAACCCAATCCATAATATGATCAGAGGCAAACTTACGCATATTCCCGTAACTGCAATTACAAATGCTAGGATTCCTTTTGGAAGAGACTTCATAAGCAGACTCCAGGATTTCATAAAGCTTTGTTTTTTCATTGTATTATTCTCTCCCCTTTACCGATCTTTTTTCAGTATAACTGGATATTCTTGTATGAGCACTAACCCCAAGTCTGAAAATCCGCCCGACTTTGGTCCAGTCTTTTGATGCTGCGCATAAAAAACGGAAAGCCTATAGCTCGCTTGAAGGTGGGGAGGAGAAACATTTCTACTCAGCCTCTGCTCCTGAGAGGAAACCGCCGGAATTGGAATACATTCAAGCCAGGCAAAAGAATCCAGATCCTCATAAGTGACCTGGACTGCAATATGCCTCGTGTAGACCTTTTATCAATGGAGGTAGGTTGTACTCCTTCTTCTGTGATTTCTATGCCTCCGCCCTTAGTAGCGTGGGGTGCGCCGTGGCGCGAAGATACCCTCAATAAGCAGAATGATTGCAGTAATAACGTGCATAATCCATCCGACCAAAGGAATTAAACCGACAACCGAGGTGATCACCCCGATTACATTCCCGATAAAAGGGCCACGCTCTTTCAACAGCAGGACTACGGCTACGGCATGCAGCAAAAAGGCAACACCCAGCGGCACCCAGGCATTAGCGACAACAAAAGCGCCCCCGATCAACGGCAGTGCCAGAAAAGCCTCATAAGCAAAGGTGCCCCACTTGAACAGTTTTCCTATTGGAGTCATGATTACTTCACCAAACCTTTCCACATCATAATATGATCTTATTCCAAAGTTACCCACGAGCATGGGCTTAGAATATTCGCAGCTTGCAAGTACGCTTATAAGAACAGGTTCTCTGAGTCATTGTACGTCGCACCACGGATAATGTTTCAACTCCTTGTGCATGGGATGGGCGTTCTTGCTTGGCAGTGGTGAGGTCATATATATTGGTAACAGAATAGCAGCCAGGATTTGCAGGTACTGTTCATCATGCCTGATTCGCAGGGAATGTTCCTGCGGCGCTAATATAGGGTAACCGTTTGGAGATACAGCAGGAGAAAGGGAGGCATTCAGGATATGGATGTTGTAGTTTTTGGGGCAACAGGAACGATTGGCAGAGCTATTGTGCAAGAAGCGTTAAAAAGAAAACATGAGGTCACCGCCGTAGTCCGGAATCCGGCCTCTTTAGAGCTGGAGCATGAGCGTCTGCATGTGGCCACCGCCGATATTCTGGACCCGGCGACGGTAGCGGAGGCAGTGCGCGGACATGAAGAGGTGATCAGCGCCTTTGGCCCCGCTGCCGGGCGGGAGAATGACCTGGTGCGTGCGGCTGAGAGTCTGCTGGAGGGTCTGCAGGCTGCCGGTCTTCAGCGGCTGCTTGTGGTTGGCGGAGCTGGAAGTCTGAAGACGGAGTCGGGTGAATGGCTCATGGATTCGCCGGGATTCCCGGAGAAGTTCCGTCCGCTTGCGGAAGCGCATGGACATGCCTATGAAATCTATAGCGGCTCTGCGCTCGACTATACGTACATCAGCCCGCCGGCCACGATCCGCCCGGGCCGCCGGACGGGACAGTTCCGTATCGGCCTGGACCGGCTGGTGGTGGATGAGAACGGGGACAGCAGTATCAGCGTGGAGGATTTTGCCGTAGCTGTTGTTGACGAACTGGAAGAGGGGAATTTCAGCCGCAACCGGTTTACGGTTGGGTATTGAGCCGGGTACAGGCTAACCGTGCAGAACCCGCTGCACCATATGAATAGGTGGCCTTCCGTGACCGGAGGGCTTTTTTTGAAAGATAAGAATTTTATGTTGTAAACAAAGCAATTAAAAAGGGGGCTGGGCTATGTATGTGGTAACTGCAGAGGAAATGCGGGAGCTGGACCGGCAGACCATTGAGCGGCTGGGTATTCCTGCAATCGCGCTGATGGAAAATGCCGGCAGGGCCATTGCGGAGGAGATCATCCGGTTCTGCCGGTACCAAGCCGGCGGAGGCGGTACCCCTGCTGCTTGGAATCAGGCAGGCGGAGCAAGCGAAGCTGCGGGTACGCGCGAGCTGGAGCGGGGAGATGCCGGCGCTGCGGGCAGGAGCCGGAACGGCGGAGCATATGGTCCAGGCGGACGGGGTGACGCCGGGGCACTGGGAAGCGGCGGCCCAGGGGTCCAGCCGCCGGGGTTCTCGGTCAGCGGCGATGCCGCGCTGACCTTGGAGCATGCCGGCGCCGAGCACTGGCTCGTGCTGGTCGGCAAAGGCAATAACGGCGGCGATGGCCTCGCCGCCGCCAGGCATCTGCGTGAGGCGGGTATCGCCGTCACGCTGGTGTATGCGGCCGCGCCGGAGTCGCTGGCCGGCGAAGCCGCGCTGCAGCAGAATGCTGCTGCAGCCATGGGCCTGCCCGCCGTAGTCTACGGCCGGGACCGGGTGGACTTTGCCGCATGCAGCGGCATCCTGGATGCGCTGCTCGGCACCGGCAGCGCGGGAGCCCCGCGCGGTGCCTATGCGGAGCTGATTGCCGCTGCGAACGGCAGCGGCAAACCGATTGTGTCCGCAGACATCCCGAGCGGGCTGGATGCGGACACAGGCCGGGCGCATGAGCCTTGCATTCATGCGGCAGTGACGGTCTGCCTCGCGTTCCTGAAGCGCGGGCTGCTGCAGTATCCCGGCGCAACGAGCGCCGGGCAGGTGGTGGTCCGCTCCATCGGCATCCCGGCTGCCTTGGCCCGGGAGAGCGGCATCCCGGCCAGCCTGCTGACGCCGGAGGTGCTAAGGACACGTCTGCAGGTCGACGTGTCGCGCCGCCGTTCGCCGGAGGGCCACAAGGGCACCTACGGGCATGTCCTGGTGGCGGCAGGAACCTTAAGCATGAACGGCGCTGGCCTGCTCGCTTCCCGCGCTGCGCTGCGCGCCGGCTGCGGCCTGGTGACCTGGGCGCTGCCAACGATGTTGCTTCCCTATGTCATCGGAGCGGCCCCGGAGCTGATGCTGGCAGCGGCCGGGGGAGAGAACGGAGCCTGGAGCGCCGGGACTGCCGCCGAAGTGCTGCGGCTCAGCAGCGGAAGAGATGTTACTGCCGTAGGACCGGGGCTTGGCCGGTTTGAAGGTGACGGGGAATGGCTGCGTGCGCTGTGGGAAGGCATCGAAGCCCCTCTCGTCATCGATGCCGATGCACTGAACATTCTGGCGGGCAGTGAGTACGGCTCCTGGGCAAGCCGCCGCCATCCGGTGATCCTGACACCTCATCCGGGGGAAATGGCCCGGCTGGCCCGGCTATCCACGGCTGAGGTGCAGCGGGACCGGATCGGTCTGGCGCTTACTTATGCCCGGGAGCACGGGGTTACCCTCGTGCTCAAAGGAGCCCATACAGTCATCGCAACACCTGAAGGTGAGGCTTATGTGAATATCACGGGCCATCCGGGAATGGGAACCGGCGGTGCGGGCGATGTGCTGACCGGCATCATTGCCGGATTACTCGCACAGGGGCTGAATGCCGCGCAGGCAGCGGCCTTTGGGGTCTATCTGCACGGGCTGGCGGGTGAGAGAGCTGCCCGCATGCGCCATGATCCGGCGGCGCTGACCGCCGGGGATATCATCGAGGCGCTCTGAGCCCGGAGGGCAGGGCGGTGTTATACGTTTGCAAGGCTCTAACGGTGCTGGGGTGTTCACAACACATCCCAACTCACTGTGCATTCGCGATGCGCAAATGCAGCCAAGCGGGGGGACATTCCCCCTAAGCGCAGCTTAGAACAGCACCAGGCAGAGCAGCGGGACAAACAGGGCAAATACCGGAAGCAGGAGCGGCTGCCGCTCTCCGGCCAGCTGTGCAAGCCGGAACAGCAGCAGAGCAAAAATTCCACCGATGCCGCAGGTTACCGCATCCCCTCCCTGTTCCGAGGCGATCCACAGGCCTGCGCCATAGCCGGCGGCCGCGTACAGGAGGAGAGCCGGGACGAGCGAAGTGGAGCGGAACACGCGCAGCAACGCATCCGCGACCAGCGCAGCCGGCAGTCCGTAGGCATAGATGGCGTAAGGTACTGAGGTTGGCCAGCCTTCCGGGATGCCATCGGTATGCGGGAATCCCAGCATCACGAGGGAGACCAGCATAAATGTCAAACCGGCGGCAGACAGTTTAGTTAATGCGTACATCCCTGCGCTTAGACGGACGGACGGAAGATTGTAATCCTTTATCTTGTTCATTTATTTAACATCCTTTCAGGGAAGTGAACACGGCTGCCGGGATCATCCATCCCACCGGCGGCTGTTAGCTTGTAACCATGTCCCCTCCGTTAACATGAATACAGGTTCCGGTGACATAAGAAGAATCGGGACCCGCTAAATAGACATAGGCTCCAGCCAGCTCATAGGGCTGGGCAGCCCGCTTGAATGGGGTGTCGCTACCAAAAACGCTGGTCTCTTCAGCGGAAAAGCTGGAAGGAATCAACGGGGTCCATACGGGTCCGGGAGCCACGCTGTTCACACGGATCCCCTGATCGGCCAGCGACAGGGCGAGCGAGCGGGTGAACGAGACAATCGCGCCTTTGGTAGATGAATAATCGATAAGGTCTTTTTTTCCCTGATAAGCCGTAATAGAAGCTGTATTGATGATTGTTGCCCCGCGTTCCATATGCGGAAGTGCAGCCTGTGTCAGGAAAAAGAACGGGAAAATATTCGTGCGGTACGTCTCGTAGAGCTGTGCTTCCGAGATATCCAGCAGGCTCTGCTGCGGATACTGCACACCATGATTGTTGACCAGGATGTCCATTTTGCCGAAGGTCTGCACGGTATGTTCCACCGCCTGAGTACAGTTTGCTTTATACCGTAAATCCGTCTGAATCCTCAGGCAGCGTTGCCCCAGCTCTTCAATACGCCGCTGTGTGGCTTCCGCATCCGAAGCTTCGTATAAGTAGGCAATGGCGACGTCGGCCCCTTCTTTGGCAAAAGCGATCGCAGCGGCTTTACCGATCCCGCTGTCTCCGCCTGTGATGAGTGCCACTTTGCCGCTCAGCTTCCCGCTGCCGCGGCTCTCCTTGTTCTCGCTGATGGGCCGGGGCTGCATCAGACTCTCCAGGCCCGGCTGGCGGTCCTGGTGCTGCGGGGGAAAGCTTATAGGCTGCACACGGCAGACCGTACGTTCCCCGTAATAGGGGTAAACAGGATTCATTAGCGACACTCCTCAGGTGCGTTCTGGTTTCCTGTATATTTTTATGCATGCGCCCAGAAAAGCGTGCGGCTATGCTGTCTCTTGGCAGACTGACTCTGGAAGAGCTCGCCGTGATATGCCAAGGTGCTTATTCATACATACGAAATACAAATGGAAATGGGGACAGAGAATGAACTACAGACCTATGATTGCCGGTGATTATGAAGCCGCATATCAGTTATGGGAGAATACGCCGGGAATGAACCTAAGCGCTGCGGATTCCCGGGAAGAAATTCTCCGCTATCTGGAGCGTAACCCCGGAATGAGCCAGGTCTGCGAGTACGAAGACGGCACGCTTGCGGGTACGGCGTTGTGCGGACATGACGGACGCAGGGGATATATGTATCATGTCGCGGTCAGCGGAGACAGCCGCGGCAGGGGAATCGGCCTTGGAATGGTTTCGCGTTGTCTGGACAAACTGCTGCAGGAGGGTGTCGATAAATGTCATCTGATGGTGATCGAGGGTAACAGCCCCGGCCGCAGCTTCTGGGCTGGGATCGGGTGGCAGGAACGGGAGGGTATTCTCCTGTTCTCCCGGAATACTCTTCACGTAACAGATAATGTCATGGTGTAGCTTTTACGCGGCTGCAGTATAATATAGAAGTGAAGTATATTGTCGAATTTTGATAGGTGGAGATCTGAACAATGCGGTTCAAAGATGTATTCTCAATTATCGGTCCGGCCATGGTCGGGCCTTCCAGTTCGCATACAGCAGGCGCGGCGAGGATCGGCAGGGCTGCCCGGCAGGTGCTGGGTGAGCCGGCGTCTGAGGCCGAGGTGACGTTTTTCGGCTCTTTTGCTGCGACGTATCAAGGGCATGGAACAGACCGGGCGATTGCCGGGGGGCTGCTGGATTTCGCTACGGACGACTCCCGTCTGCCCGATTCCATCGAGCTCGCAGAAGAGGCGGGGATGGCTATTTCCTTCGGTCAGGGAACGGGGCTCTTCCCTCATCCCAATACAGTACGGCTGCGTTTGACGGGTGCTCAGACGGGAACGGAATTAACGCTGACGGGGATATCCATCGGCGGCGGAAATATCGAAATTGTTGATATAGACGGATTCGGAGTGAAGCTTACAGGAATGTATCCCACGGTGCTGATTCATCATATGGATTACCTGGGGGTGCTCGCCAGTGTTACGGATGTCATGCGCAGGGGCCAGTTCAATATCGGGCATATGTCGCTGGACCGGAAAAACCGCAGCGGTGCGGCTCTGACGGTGCTGGAGCTGGATGAAGCTGCGACGCCGGAGCTGCTGCATGAGCTGAGTGCTCTGCCTGCCGTCCAATCCGTCAAAGTGGTGGATCTGAATGAAACTCTGCAAGAACAGAAAGGGAAGGACAACACACGATGAATTTTCAAACCTTAAGCCAGCTGGCTGTATTATGCGAAGAACGGGGAATGGGTATCGGCGCCTTGATGCTGGAGGAGCAGAGCGAAGAATCCGGACGGTCCAGGGAACAGGAATTTGCTACCATGAGCCAGTATTATGGCGTGATGAAAGAAGCCGTCCACCGCGGCATGACTGAGGATACCACTTCGCGCAGCGGGCTGACCGGTCTGGACGCCCAGCGGGTCGCCGCCTACAACGCAGCGGATGAGCCTTGTCTTGGCGGACCTGCCGGTCAGGCTATGGCCTATGCGCTGGCTGTATCGGAGGTCAATGCGTCCATGGGACGCATTATCGCCACACCGACAGCCGGCTCCTGCGGAATTATTCCCGGCGTCTTTCTGAGCTGCCAGGAGCGTTTCGGCTGGGATGATGACTATATGGTATCCGGTCTGTTCGCCGCCGGAGCCATAGGGTATGTGATTGCCAATAATTCGTTTGTCTCCGGTGCGGAGGGCGGTTGCCAGGCCGAGGTTGGCTCGGCTATCGGAATGGCAGCGGGAGCACTCACTGAACTGCGCGGAGGAACCCCGGCGCAAGCCGTGCATGCCGTTGGCCTCGCGCTCAAAAATACACTGGGGCTGATCTGTGACCCTGTTGGCGGACTTGTGGAGATTCCCTGCATCGTGCGCAACGGCTTCGGAGCCGTTACGGCGCTGGCCGCCGCCGATATGGCATTGGCCGGGGTGCGCAGCGTGATTCCATCCGACGAGGTCATCAAGGTCATGCTTGAGGTTGGCTCTGCCATGCCGGAGAAGCACCGGGAGACGGCTGGGGGCGGACTGGCCCAGACCCCAACCGGGCGGAAGATTATGAAGGATCTGAAGAATAAGAAATAATCCGCAGCTTGTAGTATAGACATAGAAGCATATGTGCTCATCTGTGGATCAGAGCATATGGAACCTTTCGAGCTGCTCCCATTGCCCCTCCTGCCGGAGAATTTCCGGCTGCTTCGGTCCCATAAGATCGAAATGCGGGAAAGGTTTGCGGTTATGAATGTACCGGGACGGCAGCCCATGCTGCTCGCACCAGCTGTGCAGGCGGTCCAGATTGCTGCAGCCGACTTTGGTTACTGTGGTCATCCCCGGAAATCGCGGGTCCAGCCAATAATGGGTCAGGAAGGCGATCTCTCCTGCGGAGACCGCCTGTTTCCAGCGGGTCAATTCTGCTCTATTAATACCGAAGGCCATTGTTGTCTCATCCTTATCCTTAATCTGAAATATAGTAACTCCATTATAACTTAAGAAAGGGGAGTGCATCATGAACGGACAAGTTAGAGCGGATATCCGTGCCGGGCTTGAGGTGGATATTGTGCTGAAGCAGGATCAGGCTACCGGCAAACTTACGCATGGCGTAGTCAAAGATATATTAACCAACTCGCCCCGCCATCCGCACGGTATCAAGGTACGGCTGGCTGACGGTCAAGTCGGACGGGTCAAACATATTACGTAAACTACAGTAGCGCTCCCGGCCCTTGGCTGCCGTTCTCATGAACAGCATATTCCTGAGCCGGGAGCGCTTTTTTTAGCGCCCCATGAATTCCTCCACGTACTGGTCGGCTTTGGTCTGGTTGCACAGATTGCAGGCGCAGACGCAGTTATCCGGCGTAGTGTGGCCTCCTTTGGCACGCGGCAGCAAATGATCAATGGTATCTCCGTACAAGCCGCAGAAATGGCAGGTATAATTGTCCCTGGTCAGAATAAATACGCGGAAATCCTTATTACTGTATATTCTGCGGATTGTGCGGCGGTTTACCACTACAGCGGCATGCTCTCTGACGAGTGTTACGGCAAGCTCCAGGTCGATTTCCTGATGCCAGCGCCGGCCCTTGTCGCTGTGGCCCCTCATGAGAATCATGCCTTTGGATGACGGGATGAGTGCAGATGCATCCTGAGGATCTGGCTTCGGTCCTCTAATCTGTGGAGCCTTACGACGGGGGTCGGCCCCGCGTGGCCGCGCTTTGCCCTTGATCCCGTGTGCCGGAGGGGCTGCTTGGCCTTCCTTGGAGCGTTCTGGCGGGGAAGCCTTATGGGCTCCAGGCACAGCGGACTTGGAAGCTGAAGCAGCCGGGGCCGGGGGGAGCGGATATCGCGTAAGCACGAGCGTATCGGTCAATCCGGAATCGGAGATCACGGTGGCTGCAGTCACTGCGGCTACTTTTCCCCGAACAGCGGGCTTGGGTTTATGCGCCAGAAGTTCCTTGCGGCACTCCCGGCAGGCACCGCGGCGGGACTGGCCCTTGGAGCGCTTGCCTGTGCGCCTGCGGAATTCAGTTAGAGGTTTATACTGCTGACAGTAGGCGCATTGTTTGGTTAATGGCTGCTGGGTATCGGTCATAGGTATGTGTGGAAGGCCGTCATAACTGCCTGTCCATTCCCCTTCTTTTTTATGGTAGCTTTAGTATAACGCAAAGTGTGGTGAATCACACAGCAGGCAGGGTAAGGTGCAGATCTCCTAATTTCTGCTGGACGGCGGCGCCCAAAGGCGTTAGAATGGCAGTGAATATAAAAGGGCTTTCATTTGGGGCCGGCGGGAGTGAACCGGATTGACAACGATTTATGATATTGCCAAAAAAACCGGCTACTCGCCAACCACAGTGTCCAAGGCGTTCAATAATTATTCCGATGTGCGGGAGAAGACCCGCCAGGACATTCTGCGGGCGGCTCAGGAAATGGGGTATTTGCCCAACTCGCATGCCCGTACCTTGACCACCAAGAAGTCATGGACTATCGGTGTGCTGTTTGTGGAGGAGACCGGTGCGGGGATCCGCCATCCATTTTTCAGTGCGGTCATTGAGAGTTTCAAGCAGGTTGCGGTAGCCAAAGGCTATGCGCTGATGTTTATTTCCAAGGATGTTGGCGGCAAGCAAAGCGGATATTTGGAGAATTGCCGGATTCGCGGGGTGGATGGGGTTGTGGTCTTCCTATCCGACTATGACGACCCTTATTTTCTGGAACTGCTCGAAAGTGATATTCCTACGGTTATTCTGGACTATGATACGGCGCAGTCGCATACGGTGTGCTCGGATAATATGGCAGGAGCGCAGCTCGCAGTGAATTACCTGGCGTCTTTGGGTCACCGGCGGATTGCTCATATTTCCGGAGGCGGGAACTCTTTTCCGGGAAGCCAGCGCGAGTTGGGATACATAGCGGCCATGGAACTGCAAGGGCTTGAGGTGCGGGACGGCTACATCGCTGAGGGAGCTTTTTTTTCAAGGGAAAGCGGTTATGCTGCAATGCTGAAGCTGCTTGAGCTAGTGGAGCGGCCGACAGCTGTGTTTGCTTCAGGTGACCTGCTGGCACTGGGCGCGGTGATGGCAGCCAAAGATAAGGGCTTCTCTGTACCCTCAGATATTTCAGTCATCGGGTATGATGATATCGAGCTTGCTGCCTATGTATCGCCTGCACTGACGACCATCCGGCAGGATACGGAAAAGCTCGGGACCCGGGCGGCGGAGATTCTGCTCGCTTCCATCGACGGTAAAGGACAAGAGAAGGAAGCACTGATGCTTCCTGTAGAGGTAGTGGTGCGGGACTCCTGCGCGCCGCCGGGCGGGGAATAAAGAGGCTCCGCCGGGTGCGCATTTTTTTTCGAAATAATCGAAACCGGTTTCGATTATCATATAAGCATAAAAAAGGAGCTGGATGAAATGACAAAGGCACGCACAGTGGTAACTGCCAGGGATACGGGAGAACGCTTAAGTCCCAGAGAGGCGATCGTATTCAGAGCCCGCACAACCAAAGAGCACGCAGATGTGCAATTGCAGCCGGAGCAGGAGTTTCAGCAAATGCTTGGTTTTGGCGGCGCTTTCACGGAGGCGGCGGCCTATACCTTGTCCCGGATGAGCCCCGGGAAGCGGGCGGAGGTCATCCGGAAGTATTTTCATCCTGAAGAAGGATTGAACTACAGCATGGGGCGTGTGCATATCCACAGCTGCGATTTTGCGCTCGGAAATTATACCTATGTGCAGGAGGGAGATACGGAGCTTGCGACTTTTGATATTTCCCATGACCACAAGTGGGTGCTTCCGCTGATCAAAGATGCGATGGAGGTGCGAGGCGGCCCCTTCACGATGCTGGCTTCCCCCTGGAGCCCCCCGGCCTGGATGAAGACCAATGGGGAGATGAACAACGGCGGTTCGCTGAAGCCGGAGTACGCAGCAGTCTGGGCGCGGTATTATACCAAATTCATTGAGGCCTACCGCAAGGAAGGCATTCCGGTCTGGGCTGTCTCCGTGCAGAATGAGCCGGCAGCCGTACAGACCTGGGATTCCTGTATATACAGTGCGGAAGAGGAACGGGATTTTGTCAAAAACCATCTGGGCCCTGTGATGCATGAGGCGGGATTGGCAGATGTGAACATCGTTATCTGGGACCACAACCGCGATATCATGGTCGAACGCGCCTCTACCGTGTTGTCCGACCCGGAAGCTGCCCGGTATGTATGGGGTACAGGCATTCACTGGTACGGCGGCGAGGAATTCGATAAGGTGGCCAAGGTGCACGAGCTTTTCCCGGATAAGCATCTGCTGTTCACAGAAGGCTGCCAGGAGGGTGGTGTGCGTCTGGGCGAATGGTTCACGGGTGAACGCTATGGACGGAATATGATTGGTGACCTGAATGCCTGGACCGAAGGTTACCTGGACTGGAATCTGGTGCTCGACGAGACCGGAGGGCCAAATCATGTGGGCAATCTCTGCGATGCTCCGGTGATTGCCGATACCACTTCCGATGAGGTGCATTACAACAGCTCGTATTATTACATCGGGCATTTCAGCAAATTCATTGTTCCCGGCGCTGTGCGCATTGGCCTGGATTCAGCCGCCGAAGGCGTTCTGGCTACTGCATTCCGCAATCCGGACGGCAGCTTCGCCGTTGTCCTCATGAACGAGGGGGAAGAGATGCGCAGCGTGACTCTGGGGCTTGGCGATGAGCTGGCCGCATGCGAGCTGCCGCCGCACTCCATTGCAACACATCTCATTTTTTCATAATGCGTTCATCGCTGCAGTTTAATTTGAAGGAGGCAAATGTATGAGCCAATATTATTTTGATTCCGGCAACTTTGTGATTGAGCAGTTTCATGAGGGCAAGCCATTCGCGAGCTTTCTGCCCGGGCTGGCCGGACTGAAGGGCATTCCGATGTGGACCTTTTATGTGAACCGGGGCCAGGGAATTTCCAGCTTCGGGGTACGCGATAAAAACTCACCGATTATGGAGTTTTCACCGGCAAATATTTCTTACAAGAACGTAGCTTCGTCCGGCTTCCGTACATTCATCAAGATAAAGGGTACTCCGGAAATATATGAGCCGTTCCAGTCGGCACGGCCTGATTCCGATGCAAAACGCAAGATGACGATTCTTCCAAACGGGCTGAGGATTGAGGAATCCCATACGGGCTACGGATTAAAAACAACCGTCCACTATTTCAATCTGCCGAATGACGACTATGCGGCGTTGGTCCGGCGCGTAGAAATCGAAAATATTAGCGGCGGCGAGCTTGAACTGGAGCTTCTGGACGGTCTGCCGGAGATTTTGCCGTACGGTGTAGAAAACAGCGGGTACAAGGAGATCGGCAACCTGCTGCGCAGCTGGATGGAAGTATATAATCTGGACAACGGTATTCCGTTCTACAAGCTGCGCTCCAGCACCAATGATGATGCGCAGGTCAGCGAAATCCGAAGCGGGCATTTCTATCTGTCCTTCACAGCAGAAGGAGAGCGGCTGGCATCGGTTGTGGACTTTGAGACGGTGTTTGGGGGCAATACTTCCCTAGGTTTTCCGGAGCGTTTTGCTGGTCTGCAGCTTGCAGAACTGCTGGCACAGCCCCAGTATCCCGTCAACAAGGTTCCCTGCGGCTTCAGCGGCACGGCGCGGACGCTCACTCCGGGCAGCAGGCTGACATTAAATTCCATCATTGGGCATGTGAACGACATCGATAAAATCAACCGGAAAGCGGCAGCCCTCTGCCGCGATGAATACATTACGTCCAAAGCCCGGGAAGCGGCCAGCCTGACCGGCGAGCTGACCGCGGATATTGCTACCCGCACCGCTTCGCCAATATTTGATGCGTACTGCCGGCAGTCCTATCTGGATAATTTCCTGCGCGGCGGCTATCCGTTTATTTTCGACAATGGAGGAGAAGGCTTTGTCGTGCACCTGTTCTCGCGCAAGCACGGCGACATGGAGCGTGACTACAACTTTTTCTCGCTGGCACCGGAGTATTACTCGCAGGGCAACGGGAATTTCCGTGATATGAACCAGAACCGGCGCAATGATGTCTTCTTCAATCCCCGGGTCGGCAGCTTCAACATCAAAATGTTCTACAGCCTGATTCAGGCGGATGGCTACAATCCGCTGAGTGTACAGGGGACCACCTTTGAAATTCTGCCGGGCAAGTCGCCGCAGCTTGCGGAATGGATTCATGGGGCGGCTGCCGATCATCAGGAGGAGCTGGTGAAGCTCTGCGCGGGCCGTTTCACTCCCGGACGCCTGATCAATTATATTGCTGACCATGATGTTACATTAAAGGCGAGTGAGCAGGATTTTCTGAGCGGGGTACTGGCCTTATCGCAGCAGAATATTGAGGCCGCCTTCGGAGAAGGATTCTGGTCGGATCACTGGACCTACAACCTCGATCTGGTAGAGGGCTATCTGGATATTTTCCCGGAATGCAGACAGGAGCTGCTCTTCGGAGATGAGAGTTATGCGTTCTATGACAGCCCGGCCTATGTACTGCCGCGCAGCGAGAAATATGTGCTGAGTGATGGCAGAGTACGTCAATATGGTGCTCTTCTGGAGGATGAGGAGAAGCTGCATCTGCTGAAGCGAAAGGCTTCGGAGACGCACTGGCTCCGTACCCAAGGCGGAAATGGAGACATCTACCGTACCAGCCTGTTCGTGAAGATGCTGTCGCTGGCCTTGAACAAATTTGCCACATTGGACCCTTATGGCATGGGCGTGGAGATGGAGGGCAACAAGCCGGGCTGGAATGACGCTATGAACGGACTGCCGGGGTTATTCGGTTCAGGGATGAGCGAGGCGTTTGAGCTGAAGCGGATGATCGTCTTTTTGCTGGAGGTTCTGGAGAGCAATGTGCAGGGGACTGGAACTTCGGAATTAGCCGCCAAGCTTCCTGCGGAAATGTCCCTGTTGCTGGAGCAGGTGCACAGTGCGACAACCGCTGTTCTGGCAGGAGAGCTTGCGCAGTTTGAATACTGGAATACCGTATCGTCCGCACGTGAGTCCTATCGGGAGCGTATCCGCTTTGGTATCACCGGGGAAGAGCGGCAGGTAACGCTTGCAGTGATTCTTGAGGCGCTGGGCAAATTCTTGCGCAAGATCGATATCGGGATTAATCTTGCAGTCGAACTGGGCGGCGGTCTGACCCCGACCTATTTCCGCTTTGAGGCTACGCGGTTTCAGGCGGTGACCGACGAGGCCGGCCAGCCGGTAATCAGCGGTTATGGTCTGCCCAAGGCGGTGGTGGAAGCGTTCGAAGCCTTCCCGCTGCCGTACTTTCTGGAGGGGCCGGCCCGCTGGCTGAAGACGCTGGACAATGAGGGCGAGGCCCGGGATATTTATAACCGGATCAAGCAAACGGAGCTGTATGATCCGGTTACGTCGATGTACCGCACATCGGTCTCTTTGGATAAGGAGTCCAATGAAATCGGACGGATGCGGGCGTTCACTCCGGGCTGGCTGGAGCGGGAGTCCAACTTCCTGCACATGTCCTACAAATATTTGCTGGAGCTGCTAAAGGCGGGGCTCTATGAGGAATTCTACGGGGAATTGAGAACCTCGCTCATCCCTTTCCTCGACCCTGCAGTATATGGACGGAGTACCCTGGAGAACTCCTCCTTCATTGCCACGGGCGGCAATCCCGATCCGGGCACGCACGGCAGGGGATTCGTCGCCAGACTTAGCGGTTCCACCGCAGAGTTCCTGAGCATGTGGCGGACGATGATGGCCGGAAGCCGCATGTTCTCGGTGGTAGACGGGGAACTGGCCTTGTCTTTTGCCCCGGCGCTTCCGGGCTGGCTGTTTGATGAGCAGGCGGAAGTATCCTTCACTTTCCTGGGAAAGACGCGGGTGACCTATCACAATCCGCGCCATCTGAACACCTTCGGTGAGGGAGGGGCTTCCATCCGGAGCCTGGCGCTAACCTACCGTGACGGCACCGTGAGCCGGATCTCCGGTTCGCTGCTGCGCGGTACGGAGGCCGAGGCGCTGCGCCGGGGCGATATCATCGAAATCCGGGCGGTGCTGGAGTAACGGACCCACCCAGGCTTGCAAAACGGGCTGTAAACTAAGTGAAACAACATTGAGTAGAAGTAATGAGTAGAAGTAGTGAGTAGAAGTAGTGAGTAGAAGTAGTGAGTAGAAGTAGTGAGTAGAAGCAATGAGTAGAAGTAGTGAGTAGAAGTAGTGAGTAGAAGTAGTGAGTAGAAGTAGTGAGTAGAAGCAATGAGTAGAAGCAATGAGTAGAAGTAGTGAGTAGAAGTAATAAATGGTAGAAATACAGTAGTATGAGCAGTAACTATATAAGCTGAGTTTAAGAATGATTGCATGCTGAATGGTGAGATTCCTTGTAGACCAAGGGTTTCGCCATTACAGCAAGTTAGGCTCTTAAGTTTAATCTATATAGTTTCAGTAACTGGCTAGCAATAATGGTTAGTACAAGGAACCGGCAGGAATCGCAAGTAACCTAAGTAACCATAAGGAACCACTGACGCCAGTGCTCCATCAGGAGAAAGGCTCCTTGTTCAATGGACGGATTCTAGGTGGAATTTCTACAACTAATTAGTCTAAATCAGCCGCACAGCAACGTTTAGTTGGATTTCCTCCACCTAATCCGGGCAGCATCAGCTGTTTTCGCTCAAACTGTCCGGATTAAGTATCCTTTCTCCAACATACGATGATCTGCTAGTCGTTTCACTCAGGTTAGTGTTACTTTTTCCAATTAAGCAGGCTGGTAAGTAAGAGGCCATCATAGCAACTGAAGCAGCCTTAGCCACCAGCCACCACTGAATCCTAGAACGGCGAGATGGCCAAGGCTCAGGGTGGACAGTGAAGGCAAAGAGAGGCTGAAAAGGCTGAGCAGGCCTCTCTTTGCCCCTCACTCCGCCTGATTTTCTATTTCATTTGAACTTTGAAACCCGCTTAAGGGTGAAGCAGCGGAGGGGAAGTTTGGAACTGGAGGAGCGCTAGCGTCCGCCTTTATGTCTGGATTTCTACCGCGAGCAGCGGTTTCAATCAAAGAAATCCAAACATAACAGCGGCCGGAAGTCCAAACATTCCCCGCAGTTGCGCCCGATCCTTAATCCAGGCTTTCACCTTCAAATCATATAGCCGAAAAATCAGCCCCCAAATACGAAATCTGGACCCTTACAGCCCCATCCGAAAATCGATACAATAAACACATGGAACTGTAAGCGCTTCATATAAATACAGACAGATAGATTTTGGAGGCCATAGGATGGATAACAAAAGAAGCACCCAAGTAAATCAGGCGATGCAGCCGCTTCTTTCGCCAAAAATCGAAACCGGTTCAGGTCGAAAAAGCTCGCTTTGGAGGAGATTGCTGGTCCAGCGCCATTTACAGACAATGGCCCTGCTCGGCGTGGTCTGGATGATTATTTTCAACTACATTCCAATGTACGGGCTGATTATTTCCTTCAAGGATTACAACATTGTGAAATCCATAGCTGAAGCCCCCTGGGTGGGGTTGACGCATTTCCGGGAGTTCATGGATGACGAGGATCTGGTCAATGTCATCAAGAATACACTGGGCATCAGTTTGATCAAGCTGCTGATCGGTTTCCCGCTTCCGATTATTTTCGCTCTGTTTCTGAACGAGGTCCGTTCCTTAAGGTACAAAAAAACGATTCAGACCATTTCGTATCTGCCGCATTTTCTCTCCTGGGTGGTACTGGGCGGCATTCTGGCAACATGGCTTGCGGATGTGGGAATTGTGAACAACATTCTACTGTCGCTGCATCTGATTGATCAGCCGATTACCTATCTCGCCGAGCCCAGCTATTTCTGGACGATTATCATTTCCTCCGACATCTGGAAGGAGCTTGGCTGGTCCGCAATCATCTACCTGGCAGCCATCTCCGGGGTCTCTCCGGAAATGTATGAAGCAGCGACGATTGACGGAGCCGGACGATTCCAGAAAATGTGGTTTGTCACGCTGCCGGCGATTAAATCGACAATCAGCATTCTTTTCATCCTGGCAGTCAGCGGTGTGCTGAACTCCAACTTTGACCAGATTCTGGTGTTGCGCAATTCGCTCAATGACAGCGCCAGCAACGTAATCGACTATTACATCTACTATACAGGTATAGTCTCCAACCGCTTCTCCTACTCTGCGGCGGTCACCCTGATCAAGGCGGTCATTGCACTGATTCTACTGCTAATTGCCAATCAGGTATCCAAAAAAATCAACGATACGTCGCTGTTCTAGACAAGGAGGACTTAACCAATGTTTGCTCTCAAACGCAAGACGATGGGCGAAGCCCTATTCGATATCGCCAACAATCTGATTATGCTGTGTGTATGCTTCCTGACGCTCTACCCGATCTGGTACGTGCTGATCAATGCCTTCAATGATGGAAATGATGCGATGCTGGGCGGGATTTACTGGTGGCCGCGCATGTTCAGCCTGAAGAATTTCGACGCGGTGTTCGCGAGTCCAGGCATTATGCAGGCCATGGGAATTACGGTTGCCAAAACGGTGCTCGGCGTGCTGGTGCATGTGTTCTTCACGGCGATGGTAGCCTACGCGTTATCCCGCAAAGGGCTGATTGGCGGCAAATTGTATATCCTGCTGGGCACGATTACATTGTTCTTCAACGGTGGTCTCATCCCGACCTTTCTGCTGAACCGGGACCTGCATCTGCTGGATAACTTCATGGTCTACATCATTCCGGTGATGTTCAGCTTCTTCGATCTCATTATCTTCATGACCTTCTTCCGGGAAATTCCCGAGGGTCTTGAGGAGGCGGCACGGATAGACGGTGCCAACGACTGGTCCATCTTCCTGCGGGTCGTGCTTCCGGTATCCATGCCAGTCATCGCCACGATTGCCCTCTTCCATGGTGTGTACCAGTGGAATGATTATTTTGCCGGGATCATCTATGTGAATAATCCGGACCTGCAGCCGATCCAGACTTACCTGTTCCGGGTGGTGGCGCAGTCCAGCTCCAGCCAGATGATGGTGGCCGTGCAGGGCAGCAGTGTTACCAAAAGCGTGACTTCCCAGTCTATCAAGCTGGCCACAATGGTGGTCACCACGCTACCGATTGTGTTCGTCTATCCGTTCCTGCAGCGCTACTTCGTAAAGGGCATGATGATCGGTTCGATCAAGGGCTAAGGCTTGTCTTCAAGCCAACCCAACCCAAGCGATCAAGCCACAAAGGTAACTCCTCCGGCACCCGGCACATGATGGGTTATGGAGTTGAGCTTATAATTTACTACAATTTCAGAAAAGGGGTAAATAAGCATGGGCATGAAACGCAAGCCGAAAGCAATGGTGCTGCTGCTCTTGGGGCTGATGCTGGCATTCTCGGCAACAGGCTGTTCAAGTGGCAATAATGCCGGAAACAATGGCAAGGATAACGCGGGGGCTGCTACAAATGCGGCAGAGGCCACCAAAGCACCGGCAGAACCGGCGGCGTCAGCGGTCTCGGCGGATGAGCCGGGCTGGAAAAGCGACACCTCACCAATCACGTTCGACTGGTATCTGAATTTCGCCTGGTTTCCGAATAAATGGGGCGTAGACCCTACCTCCAAATATGTAACGAAAAAGACGGGTGTAAATATCAACTTCATTGTTCCCGCAGGGAATGAGAATGAGAAGCTCAACACCCTGATTGCTTCCGGCAAGCTGCCTGACTTCATTACACTGGGCTTCTGGGAAGATGCGGTCAAGACGATGATCGAGGGCAATCTGGTGCTTCCGCTAAACAAGCTGGCCGAAGAATATGACCCGTACTTCTTCAAGGTATCCGATGCCGACAAGCTAGGCTGGTACACACAACCGGACGGCAATGTATACGGCTATCCTAACTCCTCCTCTTCACCTGCTGACTATAAAAAATACGGCAAAAACTATGTCTCCAACCAGACATTTGTCGTCCGCAAGGATATTTATGAAGCCATCGGTAGCCCGGATATGCGCACACCGGAGGGCTTCCTGAATGCACTGAAGCTGGCGAAGGAGAAATACCCTGAGATTAACGGCCAGCCGATTATTCCGCTCGGTCTGCATGAGTTCACTGAGACTGGCAACGACTCGCTGGAAGGTTATATTCAGAACTTCCTGAACATCCCGTGGGAAAAGGACGGCAAGGTCTATGACCGTGAAACCGATCCTGAATATGTACGCTGGATGAAGACGCTCCGCCAGGCCAACCAGGACGGACTTTTGTCCAAGGACATTTTCATTGACAAGCGCGCTCAAATGGAAGAAAAGATTGCGCAAGGCCGCTATTTCGCCATGCTCTATCAACGTACCGACTTTGCTCCTCAGCTCGGTACCATCTATCAGAAGAATCCGGAACAAACCTATATCGCTGTAGAAGGACCTGCGAACACCAAGATGGACCCTCCGGCACTGAACGGGCCGGGGATCTCGGGCTGGACAGTAACCCTGATCTCCAAGGATGTGAAGGATAAAGCCCGGGCGATTAAATTCCTCAGCTACCTGAACAGTGAAGAAGGCAACAAGGATCTTTTCCTGGGTGAAAAAGGGGTCAGCTATGATACCATTGACGGTAAAGACCAATTTCTGCCGGAAGCCTTTGACTTAATGAATAAGGACCGTGCGGCCTTCGATAAGAAGTACGGATCTTCTTTCACCTTCTGGATGATGCAAAATACAAATATTACGGACCAATGGGCTCCAAAATCCGTTGAACCGTTCAAGCAGCTGGAAGACTGGACCCGCGGCAAAGCGGTTAACACTTCCGAATTCCAGCAGATTGATCCTACGGGCAACTCGCCTGAAGGCATTATCGCCACCAAGCTCAAAAACCTTCGTGGCAAAACGCTGCCGAAGCTGTTGATGGCTTCCTCTGATGCGGAGTTCGATAAGCTCTGGAGTGAGTATCTGGCGAAGAAGGAAAAAGAAGGTCAGGCGACCTTTGACGCATACCGTCAGACGAAATACGAAGAAAATAAGAAAAAGCTTGGAATGTAACTCACTATACTACTGCCCAATTGCCCGCTGACTGCGGGCTTTTGGGTTATTTTCTTCTAATCTGCGGCCTTAGAGGCGAGGTGTACAGGATACAGGTGAACATGCACAAACGAACCGGGGCATTATGGAGCTCCTTCAGCTATTGGTGGGGACGAAGATCGCTGCAAAGCCGGCTGGTGGCGGCCTATATTTTTATTATTCTGGGTCCCTGCCTGCTGGTGTCCTTCTATTCCTATAGAGCAATCAATAATACGTATGTCCGCGATGCTGTGGACAAAAACAGCTATTTGCTACAAATGGAAAAGACGCATATCCTCAATCAGATCGAAGCCATGGAACGGGCCGCACAGATGGCTTATTCCGATAAGGTGATCCGGAATTATCTGCTCAATGAGAGCGATCCTTCACTCGGAGAACTGATTGATTTCAATACGACCACTTTTGTGAATTTGAACCGGATTCAATTCAATAATCCCAATATTGAGCATCTGCGGCTGTATTCGCGGAGCAAGGAGGTGCACGAGATCTGGCCGATTATTTTTCGGGAGGAACGGGTGTCCATGGAGCCATGGTATCAGCAAGCATTGAAGCTGCAGGGGCAGGAGCTATGGTCTTTTCAGAAGAATGATCCGGATCCCATGCAGCGCTATACAGGCCAGGCACCGGAGGGACAGCCCAAGGTTTCTTTGCTGAGGGAGATCAGTATTCCGGCCGGCCATCATGTCGGCATGATTCAGGTGGATATGCTGCTCAGCCGCTTCACGCCGAAAACCTATACCGATGTGCGCGACAACCAGTCGCAGATGTTCATCACGGGGGATGGGCTGCAGCTGTTTACGCGGGCGGACAACTCTTTTGAGGAGGATAACCCAAAGCTGAACATAGCGATTACCGAACGCTTGCGGCAGTATGCGGAAACCGGGGAGTGGGATGTCCACTACAAGGAGAACGGTAACTCCTTTCTGCTGGTTCACACCCCGCTTACGCAGATTGGCGCTTCATTGCTGAATGTAGTGTCGATGGAGAATGTCATGAAGGATATTTCGCATACCCGGAATCTGATTATCGGGCTCAATATTGGTTTTATTGTTCTGGTTACGGCTATTGCCTACGTGCTGAATGCCTTTATTCTGAAGAATCTGCGCCGCTTGACGGAGACGATGAAACGGGTGCGCAGAGGGGAGGCGTACACGGGCATCAGCATCCGTGGAGGCGGGGAGGTCGGGGAACTGGCGCATCATTTCTCCAAGCTGATGAATACAATCAATACACTGGTTGCCCAGGCCGTGAACAAGGAGGCGCTCTCCAAAGAAGCGGAGCTGCGGACCCTGCATAACCAGATCGATGCCCATTTTCTCTACAATACGCTGGAAAATATTAAAATGCTGGCAGAGATTGAGAATCAGCGGGGCATCTCCGATGCTCTGACCTCGCTCGGCGGCATGATGCGCTACAATTTCAAATGGTCCGGTGAATATGTGAAGCTGCGGGATGAAATCCGTCATATCGAGAATTACATCGAAGTGATGAATATCCGGTTTGAGCATCCCATCACGCTGGAGCTTTCGATTGCACCCTCCTATCTGGAGCTGGAGGTGCTGAAGATGTCCCTGCAGCCGATCGTGGAGAACAGCGTGAAGCATGCCTGGTCAGCCGGAGCGGAGGAGCTTCAAGACCGTTCCATCCGTATCCAGATTTCAGAGGCGGACGGGGAAATCCTCATTGCGATCCGCGATAACGGGTTTGGGCTGTCTCCGGAGCGGTTGACGGAGCTGCATACCTCGATTTATGCCAAGGAGGAGCCGGGTATGGCTGCTTCCGGGTCCGCAGCAGGCGGTTACAGAGGCGGCGGCATAGGACTGCGGAATGTGCACCAGCGGCTGCAGCTGTTCTACGGGGAAGCCTACGGGCTGGAAGTGAAGAGTCAAGCGGGGGAATGGACGACGGTGTTCATGACGCTGCCTAAAGTTCTTTTGACGGGGGATAGACAGATATGAAGAAGCTGCTGATTATAGATGATGAAAAGATGATCCGCCAGGGTCTGCAGGCCATGATTGAGCGGGAATACCCGTCCTGTTACAGCATCGCGCTCGCGGGGAACGGTGCAGAAGCGCTGGCACTGTATCAGCAGGAGCGCAGGGATATTATTATTACCGATATCCGCATGCCGGTGATGGATGGGATTACTTTGCTGGAGCGGCTGTCCGCTGAGGCGGAGCCTGGCCGTGAAGGACCTGCGGTCGTGATTCTGAGTGGCTACGATGATTTCGAATATGCCAAAAGTGCGATCCGCTACCGCGTCAAGGACTACCTGCTGAAGCCGATAAGACGCGAGGAGCTGTTCGGGATTCTGGAGCAGATCAGCAGAGAGTGGCTGGAGCAGGAGTCCAATTCCCGCAGACTTGCACAGGAGACGGAGGGCTACCGCCAGGAGCTGCGTACTGCCCGCTTGCGCGGACTGCTCATGCAGGAGCCTGTGGAGCCGTCACCCGAGCAGCAGCAGGAGCTGGAACAGCTGCCTGTTCCTTTTACAGTGGGCGTGCTGAATTTCTATTACAAAGACGGGGCCCGGATGAAACCGGACGAAGTTCAGGGACTGATTGAACGGATGGGCGGACCGCTGGCCGGGCCGTTTGCTGAAATTCTGACGGATTGGGAAGGGAAGCTGGTCCTGATCGGAGCCGGCAAGGAGGCATTCCTGGAGCTGGCCCGGCAGGCAGAGGCAAGAGAACTGACGGGTCTGCTCATCGGTATCAGCGGTGAAACCCGGAATCCGGCAGACTTCCGCACCGCGTACAAAGAAGCTTGCCGCGCGCTGCAGTATACGTTCCTGCCACCGCAGGCCAGCTTCATAGATTACGCAGATCTGCGCGAAGGACGGCTGCGTTTTCCATCGCCGGAGGAGGAGCTGCGCAAGCTGCTGAACATGCTCGGCACGGACCGTGAGAAGGAAATCAGAAGCCTGCTGGGGGCGATTTTTCAACTGGATCATTTGCAGCATCTGGATCTGGCGTATCTGGAACAGGTGGGCCGCAGTATGAACGAACGGGTGCTTGATGAGGTATTCCGGCTGCACGGGGAGGCCTCCGTTGAAGTGCTCAAGCTGTACCGTACGGTGGGCAATCTGTATAATTTCCGCCATTTTCACGACTATTACCGGACACTGGAACATTTGCTCATTACGGTGAACGATTATATCATAGGAATTAAGTCTGCCCATACGGAGCATGCCGACATGGAGGAGGCACTCGCCTATATTGAAGCGAATTATGCCCGCCCGCTGAATATGGCGATGGTGAGCAACCATGTGTCGCTTAACTATTCTTATTTCAGTGAGGCCTTCAAGGCCTATACCGGAGAGAGCTTTGTGCTGTATCTCAAAAGAGTCCGGATCCGCCATGCCAAGGCGCTGCTCTCTGAGAACCGCATCAAGCTGGCCGGTGTCTCCGAAGCCGTCGGCTTCGAGAACAGCAAGCAGTTCGCCCGTGTGTTCAAGGAGCTGGAGGGCATCTCGCCAGGCGAATACCGCGCTAAGCTTCTGCTGGAGCGGTATTCCGGGCGTCTGGGGGATAAGGAATCGTAAGAAGGCGGAGAGGCAGGGGCGCTGCTCTTTTTGTTAGTTGGAAATTGTTTAACTAATTTAGGTGGTTTTGTGCTCTTTTTTCGATTTAGGTGGAAAAAGGGAACTTGAATTTTAGCTATAGGCATATTTGGATGTATTCTAACGATTACGGAAAATTCAAGTGCACTAATTCCAACTAAACATGGATAGGGGTTGTTATGAGAATAATTAGTAGGAGGAATTCCAACTAATGATCATGGAACCCAGTACGAGGATGGGCAGATGGATTGAAAATTTTCTTCAAGGCCACGTAAGTTGTCTTCGGATATACGGGGGGTTGCTGTGCTAAGCATACGGGCTGCTGAAAATGGCACAGTTCTGCCCGGGTCCGTCGAATGAGAGTTGTAGGGGAGTGTTCGAATGGAAGAAATACGAGGGGAACTCATTACAGTGGAGACACTGGCATCCGACTTTCGGAAGCTTGGGGTGCGTGAAGGGATGACGCTGCTGCTGCATTCCTCCTTTAAATCGCTGGGACAATGGGTGGCAGGCGGGCCGGTTGCCGTTATTCTGGCGCTGGAGCAGGTGCTTGGAGAAGGGGGGACTTTGGTGATGCCGACCCACTCCTCCGATCTGACCGATCCATCAGGCTGGAGCAATCCGCCGGTGCCGGAGGCGTGGTGGCAGAGCATCCGGGAACAAATGCCGGCCTATGACCCGGATCTTACACTGCTGCGGGGAATGGGCGTAATTCCCGAAACCTTCCGTAAGCAAAAGGGGGTTCGGCGCAGCAGCCATCCGGTCCATTCTTTTGCTGCCTGGGGCAGGCACAGGGATGAGATTCTCGATGGGCATGCGCTGGACGCTGCTTTTGGTGAACAATCGCCTCTGGCCCGGATCTATGATCTGAAGGGAAGCGTACTGCTGCTTGGCGTGGACAGCTACAATAATACTTCACTGCACCTGGCCGAATACCGGGCTGAGTATGCCGGGAAGCAGGAGGTCACTGCGGGAGCGCCCATGCTGGTCAACGGGGCCAGACAATGGGTGGAGTACAGGGATTATAACTGGAATTCGGAGGATTTTGCCGCTATTGGTGAGGAGTTTGGACAAGAGACGGGACAGATTACTTATGGAAAGGTTGCCGCAGCGGCAGCCCAGCTCATCCCGCAGCACGAGCTCGTAGACTATGCGGTGAAATGGCTGGAGCACAAGCGGGTATAGCCGAAAATAAGTTCATTTTACATAAAGGGGAGGATCTTCTTGAAAACAACAACCGTATATTTAACCCGGCACGGGCAGACGGAGTGGAATGTCCAGAACCGGATGCAGGGGCATCGCGATTCGGCGCTTACACCGCTTGGCGTACAGCAGGCAGAGTGGCTGAACCGCGGGCTCCAGCAGGAACCGCTAGATATGATTTACTCCAGTTCAAGCCCCAGGGCACTGCGGACAGCAGAGATCGTCCGGGGGGAGCGGAGCATCCCGCTGATCGCTTGCGATGAATTCATAGTAATTGGTATGGGGTTATGGGAAGGACGAGATTCCGCCGAGATTGAGGCCGGGGACCCGGAGCAGCATCATCATTTTTGGAAGGACCCGGAGAAATTCAGTGTGGAAGGCAGCGAGACCTTTGCCGGGGTACAGAAGCGGGCGCTGGAGAAGCTGCAGGATATTGTGACGGCACATGACGGGCAGCGCATCCTGATTGTTACCCATACCGTAGTGATTAAAGTATTGATGGCTTATTTTGAAGAGAGAGCCATGGAGAAGCTGTGGGACCTGCCATATATTTATCCGACCTGTCTGTGCCGGATCGATTTTACGGACGGACAGGCGGAGATCCTGCTGCACGGGGATACAAGCCATTATGTGAATAGCGTAGAAGATGAACTATTTGATTAGCCCTCATTAGTCTTGTATAGAATGTTGGTTGGGAAAAAAATCAACCTGCAGGCGATGCTCCAGTGTTATGGACATCGCCTGTTTGGTGTGGGCCACCTCTGCGGCCCTGCCGTTGTCTGGCTTCAAGCGCGGACAGGTCGCCGTCGAGCATCCGCAGGCCGGGGAGCAGAAGGGCGGCTCCGGCACATAACGCCGGCAGCAGTCCGGCAGCGATGAATAAGGCTGGCACACCATAGGCCTCAGCAATGGCCCCGCCGGCAAAAGCGCCAAAAGGCGTCAGGCTGCCGCCGATCAGAAAGCGGATGGAATTCACCCTCCCCTGAAGATTTTCGGGAACGAGGCGTCCATGCAGGGAGGAGCTTAGCGAGCTGAAGAAGGGGGCCAGGAGGCCGGATACAAATACGGCAGCAAGCGCAAACGGAAAGCTGGGAATCAGCCCCCATATGGATGTAATGATTCCGATCGTGCCGAGACTGCCAAGCATCACTAGACGCCTCTGTGTAATCTCACCCAGCAGGGAGATCACACCAAGGCCGGCCAGTGTTCCGAGTGCGAAAGCTGTGGTAAGTGTGCCCATCGCTGCTGCATCGCGGTGGAGGACCTCGCGTACATACGGAACCATCATCGTCCAGACCGCGATGGAGCTCAGATTGCTGACCGAAGCCATAAGCATGATGGTGAACATGGCCGGGAACTGCTTGTAAAAGGTGAAGCCTTCAGCCATTTCACGCAGGTATAAGGAAAGGGAGAAGCCCCCTGAAGCAGCATCTGGCTTGGCTGGCTTGGGCAGCTTCGGCAGGCAGAGTAGAGTGGCGATAGCGGCAATGTAGCAGAGCATATTAATGCCCAGTGCCGGGAGCGCCCCGCTGGCGGCGGTCAGCGCGCCAGCCAGCGCAGGTCCGAGCAGCGCGGCCGCCCCTTTGCAGCCTTCGATGACGGCGAAGGCGCGCACGAGCTTCCGGCTGTCCGCGACGCCGGGAATTACAGCCATCGCCGTGGGCATGAACAGCGCGGCGCAGGCGCCGCTAAGTCCGGCTGCGGCGAATAAATGCCAGAGCTGGAGCTGGCCGGCGAGGCCCATGCCCAGCGGAAGGGCGATGGCCAGCAGCCGGATCGCGGCCAGGCAGGCCATGAAGCGCACGCGGTGCAGCCGGTCGGCCAGCGGGGAGCCGAGGAGGCGCAGCAGCAGCTCCGGGATGCCGGAGCTTAGCGCCAGCGCGCCCATGGCCAGCTTGGAGCCGGTCAGGTCATAGACCAGCCATTCCATCGCCAACAGGCCAAAGGCATCGCCGAAAGCGCTCAAAGAAATCGTAGACAGCAGACCGTAGTAGCTGCGTTTCAGCATAGGGGATTCGCTCCTTTTTCTGGTTAGCCGCCAACTACTCCAAATAATCGGCAATCCGCTTGGGCAGATCATTCAGCGCATCCAGGCGCAGGCTGTAGGACGTACTTTTGCCAGTGGAATGGACAATGACCAGTCCAGCCGAGCGCAGCGCGATGAGATGATAGTGAATCGTGCTTTTGGACAGGCCAACCTGCCGGACGATTTCCGTGAAACTGAGCTGCTTCCCCGCAAGCAGACGGAGAATGAAGAGCCGTGTCTCATCCGACAGCGCCCGGGTCAGCCGCAGCAGTGCGGGAGCGGGCCGTCCCTCCTCCGGAGGCAGCGCATCATAGGCATAGCTGGTAAATACAAATTCATCATATAAAGAAGTAGTGACCAATGGACGGGCGTGGTAGTGCGGAATCAAAATAATCTGCTTCAGGCTCTCCCCGGGATACAGCCGCATCCCCTGCGTCGCCCGTTCGTAGACCTCCATGGCATTGGTGCCGCTCAGTTCGGCCCGTCTGGATTCCGCCTCCCGGCTCAACCCTTTAAGAATAGCGGGATCAATTCCGCCAAAATACCGTTCATTCCATTCCCTCAGAATATCGGAGGTACGGCTGCGTAGTCCGGCAAGATTGGACGACACCGTGGATCCGAAGCGTGCAGCGGTCTCGAACAGTTCTCCCGGAGACAGGCCATCGAACCAATTCAGAAAGCCGTCCACCGAACGGTCTCCGGGACAGCTCCAGATATAAGGAGTGAGCGTGAAATCTGCATTTTCCTTGGAGAATTCCTGCATGTTCTGCAACTGAGCGGCGGTGAACCTCTTCTGAACCTCCTTGACCCAGACCTTTCCGGACTCCAGAGCGTTATGATTCTGCTTGTAGAGAAAAGCAGTCAGACTGGTAAAGCATTCATACATTGGGGCAAAATCGACTTCTACCGTATAATCCATGTGTGTGCCTCGATCCCTTGTGAATTCCGCCGTATAGACGATTAAGTAGCAGCTGAGTTGTGTGGATCATAACTCGTCTTATATTAGTTCTATAAATATAGAACTTATTATTTGTTTTATTATAAACGAACTTAATTCTGATATCAACAATCTCGAACAACGCATCCAAAAAAAATTACAGCCTGTTGTCACAAAACACACTGCTTTTCAGTTATACATGCAGAAAGGAGGGGGACTTGTGGATAGGACAGCCTCCAACAGGAATACCGGGACGGAACTCCATGCGATTGTAGAGCAGGTGCAGCAGGGAGAGGTGGAGGCTTACACGGAGATCATCCGGCAGTTTCAAAGACCCATATATCTGTACTGCTATTATCTGCTCGGCAGTCGGCAAGAGGCGGAGGACGCCGCGCAAGATGTCTTTATCAAGGGGCTGGAGAACATTGGCGGATATGTGCAGAAGGTATCTTTTACAGCTTGGCTGTACAGGATTGCCTGGAATCATTGCATGGATCTCATGAAAAGGAGAAGCAAGGGCTTCCGCCTTCTAGCCATGTACAAAAAGCAGCAGCTGCAGACGGAGGAGGCTCCGGCCAGTCTAGGGTATACCGAACAGGTTCATGAGCTGCTGGAGCGGTTGAACATGGGCGAACGGCAGATTTTGCTGTTGCGTGCGCTTGAGGATTATAGCTTTAATGAGATCGGTGCGGTGATGGAGATGAGTCCGGCCACGGTGCGCAAGAAATACGAGCGGCTACGCAAAAAGCTGGGCCGGCACACAGCAAATGGAGGGACACAAATTGGAGAACCGTTCAAGAATAGGGGATGACAAGCTTAAGCATCTAGGGAGAATGATCCGGGATACCCCGGCAGATGTGGACTTGGTGGACCGGACTATGCAGCGCTATGCAGCGAGGAATCGAACGGACCAGACAGCTCCTGCTGTGAAAAATGGCAGAACCAGAAGAGGAAGAACCGCTGTTGGTGTAGCTGCAGTCCTGCTGCTGTGCGGGTCATTTATAGGTATGGCCTTTATCCCGCCTACGCTCGCAGCTTCGATCCGGCAGATTCCGGTGCTGAACTCCATCTTCAAGCTGGCAGGTGATCTGGGACTTAGGACGGCAGATGATCAAGGGCTGGTGTTCACGCCGAACCGCAGCGATACCCATGACGGGCTGACGCTGAATGTGCCTGAGGTATTGTTCGACGGAGTCCGGGTCTCCATTGGACTTGAGCGTCAAACGACAGAGGAGAGGTTCCTGAAGCGGGAGCTTGGCGACCTTATGAGTGATATCAAGCTGTCGATTAATGGTGAAGATCTGCTCGCATATGGACTGCAAGGCGGCGGAAGTGCTCCCGGCATTTTTAGTTTGAAGGGGAAGGATGAAGGTTCAAGGATCATTCAATTCTCTGATATCCGCGGCCGGGGCGGGCGATCTTTACCCGATCAGTTCGAACTTCTGCTGTCGGTCACCGTGGACGGGGTTTCGGAGCCTTACCGGATCACCCTTCCGGTTGAAAAGAAAACCGTGAATAACCAGATCGCAGACCCGATTGTCCGTCAGCATGACGGAATGATCTTTACCCTGGATAAGGTTGAACTCACGCCGATTACCAGCCTAATCACGACTCGGATCGAGGTTCCAGAGCGACAGAAGATCAGAGGAAAGCTGCCTCTTATGGGCTTTGAAATGGTCGATGACTCAGGTAACCTGGTGAAGGCGGTGAACGGAAGTATGGGATTCAACGCTACGGACGGAAATGTTTTGACCACAGATACGATGCTGGAGCCACTCAAGCAGCCCTCCCAATATATCACCATTCGAACTTACAAGATTCTGAGTATTGATCCTAAAGGAAACATGGACAAGGAATATATTCCGGAGTTCGAGGTTACAGTGCCACTGAAATAGAGGGTGTGACAACAATCTGTATGCCAAAAAGAGACGGCCCCTTGAAGCGCATCAGCGCTTAAAGGGAACCGTCTCTTTCAGTTAGACTGAGCTGTCTGCCCTCCTTGCAGGGACTTGGCTCTTTGTAGCTTTAGTTGATGAACTGAAGCGACTTCAAGGTCTTCTCCAGCATCGTTGCGGCTTCTGCACGGGTAGCCAGCACCTGCGGTGCGAACGAGCCGTCCGGTCTGCCCTGAATGATGCCTTCAGCGGCAATTTCGGCTACGGCCGCCCGGGACCAGGCCGGAAGTCCGGAGGCATCGCTGAATTTAGCCAGTGCTGCAGGATCGGCATTCAGTGATTTGCCCGTGTATTTCATGGCTTTGGACAGAATGGTGGCCATCTCCTGGCGGGTAATCGGGCTGTTGGGCTTGAAGCTTCCGTCGGTATAGCCCGTAATGAGCCCCGCGGCAGCGGCTGTCTTAACAGCATCCGTATACCAGGTATTTGCTCCCACATCACTGAAGGTGGCTCCGCTGCTCATGGTGGCAAGGCCGAGGGAGCGGGTAATCAGCGCCGCAAATTCTGCGCGGCTTACCATCTGCGAAGGCTGGAATGTGGTAGCGCTCGTGCCGGTAATGATCAGCTTGGAGGCCAGCAGATCAATGGATGATTTGGCCCAGTGTCCGGTAATATCTCCGAACGTTTTACTCGATTTCACAACTGTGTAGAAGCTGTTGCTGTTGCGTTTGATCGTAACCTCGGTGGTTCCGTCAGGCTTACCGGCAAAGACTGAAGGTACAAAAGTCAGCTTGCCGGTGGCTGGATCAAAGGATACTGCAGTCGAATTCATGGAGTTCAGCACAGAAGGTGCAGTAAGCGTCCGTTTCACATATGTGCTGCCGAAGCTGTTCAGCGGAACGCTTTTGCTTCCAGCCTGCGCTGTAACTGTAAATTCGATGACCGGTGCAGCCAGACTTAGTGATCCGCCCTGCGCCGTAACGGCCAGGTTAAGACTGCTTAGTGTTGAAGCACTTGCCTGCAGCAGGGATACAGTGACTGTGAAGTCGCTGGTGCCCAGCTCAGCTGTCAGTGCAGTTCCGTTCAGTACACGGAGCGGAAGCGAGTAGGAAGCTCCGCCAGGGATGGTGAACGTAAGGACGGTAGCAGGATTCGAAGCTGCCTGCTGAACAAGTACGCTGCCCGGAAGAACAGCCTGCGCTCCGCCGCTGGAAGCGGTGAGCGGGATAACCAGCTCACTGGTTCCAGCAGGCAGGGCTGTAAGCTTGCTGGTCAGATCTGCTGCGGTGATCGTTGTCACCTGCGGTGAAGCCAGCGGCGCCGTGGTAGCACTAGGCGTTGGTGTTGGTGTAGCAGGTGTTCCGCCGCCTCCCGGTGGATTGGTCGGAGTCGGCGCAGGTGTTGGCGTAGGCGTCGTACCCTTCAGATCCGTAATCCGTCCCTCGGTGCCGATGGTGACTGGGTTATGATTTTTCAAATAGGATAAAAGAACTTCGAAATCCGGAAGCCCGAGTTCATAATAACGTCCGTCGGCCTTGGCCCCGGCCAGTGCGCGGTAGAAGTCACCGCCGCCTGCCATGAACGAGTTCGTGGACAGCAGATAGTAAGCTTTCGGGTCAATCGGCAGATAAGAGCCGTTCGTCTGCCGGATTTCAACAGACACAATGCGCTCTCCGGCCTGGGTAACCTGGTTAGTCAAAGGATCTACAATTTCCGGTTTCTTCGTAGAATCATAAGTGTATTTCATTCCGGAAACCTGGGCGAAGCGGCCCTGATCGGAGCTCAGCCCGCTGACCGAGTTTTCCAGAGAGGAAATGATTTCAGCACCCGTCACTTTGAGAGCGACCAGACTGTTGCCGAACGGCAGCGTGGTCAGTACCTCGCCCATCGTAACGTCGCCTTTGTCAATGGCTGCGCGGATTCCGCCCCCATTCTGAATAGCGACAACGCCCTTAATGGAAGCAAGGTCGCTTGCCGACACGAAGCTTGGCATCAGCTCTCTGACCTTTTCGGCAATACTGTCGGCAATCATATTACCGATCGGAGTTTCTTCCTGACGCACGACACGGACGGATTTGCCGTCGATGGTGCGGTTCGTGTAGAGATCAACGCTAGAGTTGCCGACGACTGTGCTGCGTACAGCAGTCAATTTGGTATCATATGGAGCAAGCATCGCTTTGGCTGTGGCGTCTTCGCCGAACAGATTCACATCGAGCAGCTTGCCGTTGTAAGTCAGGATGTCACCCTTTTTATCAAACGTCACATTCAGTTCACCGAGGAACTGGCTGTATTCACCGGTCTGTACGATCAGTACATTTTTACCGGTGCCGACATTGACGATTGGCGTAGGAGGATTATCGATCTTCGTATGCGAGTGTCCGCCGACAATGATGTCAATGCCCGGAACAGCTTTTGCCAATTCCTGATCTACAGTGTAGCCCAGGTGGGTGACGGCGATGATTTTGTTAATGCCCTTTGCTTCCAGCATCGCTACTGTATTCTTGGCACTTTCCACGTGATCCTTGAAGCTGATTTTATCTCCCGGCGAGGCTAGTCCAATGGTATCCTCAGTGGTCAGGCCGAAGATGCCGACCTTTTCACCGTAGACGTCCTTGATGACAGAAGGATAAATGTTGCCGTCTTTTGCGGTGCTCTTGGTCTCGTCCGTTTCCAGTGTGCCGATGGCATTGTGATACAGCCCCGCCAGCTCACTTCCTTTGGTGGTAAAGTCAATATTCGCGCTGGTGAACGGGAACTTGGCGGCGGTGACGAAATCTTTCAGCACCTCCGGCTGATCCTTGTTCAGATCGAACTCGTGATTGCCGAACGTCATGGCATCATAGCCGATGTTGTTCATGAACTGGATGTCTGCCTGTCCTTTGAACTGGGTGAAATACAAGGTTCCTGAGAAAACATCGCCTGCATCCAGCAGTACGGAATTGCCTGTCCGCTCACTGCTGATCGCCGAGGTGCGTCTTGTGATATTTTCCAGGTGACCGTGGGTATCGTTGGTATGCAGTACCCGCAGGTTGAAATGGTCGGTGCCGAAATCAATTTGCGTCAGCAGCGGATCATGGTCGCTCACACGTCCGTCTTCCTCCTGGAAGTCGGCATTGATGTGCACAATGTCCAGTGTGGATCTTGTGGCCAGCTTGTTGTTGACCAGCATATGGTCCAGCGTCTGGGCATTGCCCTGGTATACGTAAGAATAACGCTCTCCCAGCGGCAGCGTGTCGATCAGGTTGGTTAATGCGCTGCCTTTCAGAATTTTCAAAGTATTCGAGAACTGGAAGTCGTTCAGATCGCCAAGCACCACGATATTCGCATCAGGGTTCTTGGCCAGCACATCAGATACGAAGCCGTTCACAACGGTGGCAATTTTCGCCCGTTGGGCTTCACTTGGTTTGACGGGTGGCTGGATACTGCCGTACAATGCGGAGTCTCCCGTCTTGGAGTTGAAGTGATTCGCAATGACCATTACTTTTTGGTTATTGAACATAAATTCCGCCGCAAGCGGTTTACGGGAATTATCGAATGCGGAGTTGGTCGGATCAATCCGGCCCGGATTCAGGCTGAGCCCGCCGTCCTTGGTGTAGGCTACCGCTGTTGTAGCGTCACCTTTGTTGCCCGGAGCAAGCTGGACGCGTGCGGTGTTGTAAATAAATCCGGCCCGGATGTTCGCGCCCGGCGCACCGCCGTCCATATTGTTAACCGGGGTAATATCAGTAAAAGCATAAGTTGGGCCGCCCTTTACCTTGATAGCATCAATCAGCGCATTATAGCTGTCGGTGGCATCCACGGTTCCGGTGTTGCCCGAGCCGTCATTGTCCTGAATCTCCAGAAGGCCGACAATATCCGGCGTGTTCAGGTTGGTAACGATGTCTTTGGCAATATTGTTGATTTTGTCGGAACCGCTCAATTTGGAGAAATTCTCCACATTGAATGAGGCAACCGTCAGCTTATCGGCTCCGGCTTCGAATGAGGTTGTTTCCCGCTCAACTGAAGTGCCTGCAGTTACTGCCGGCAGCGGGGCATTCGGATGAACTTTGTAATTACCATAGTCATAACCGAGAATACCGGTAATGTTCCCGCTGAAGATCTGTCCCGTTCTAACCGGCTGGCTCGGCTTGGCGGCGATCAGAACACGTTGAGGATTGAAGTCCGCCCCTGTAAGAACGAGACCACCTGAGGGTGAAGTGACTTCTGTAGTGCTGGTACCGTTGTTCACGGTGACCGGAATTTCAAAATCATAAGGCCCGATAATCTTCGGGGTGTTGAGCTGAACCCGCATGCCTTCAAGACTTTCGTAGAAGTCTAGGGCATATTTGGCAGGATCAAGCTCTTTAGTCAATCCCACAGAAATGATAGCAGTGGGAATTGCCCGCCCGCCTGTTCCGATAATCGTAGCCGCAGGGAGAGGATTGGCTCCAGATACCACGGTTGCCTGAGTCGCCGCAATTTCGGTAGTCAGCAGGTCCGTAGCGTCAGCATAGCCACTTTCCTTATATTCCTTCACCCATCCGTCCACGAGAACAGAATCGGCTACTTTTACCTTGTTTCCCGGGAGGTAGACCATGATCGCCTCGGAGGTCCGGGGGTCACTGTCCGGTGTTGCAGTCTGAATGTAGAAGGTGCTGCCGCTGGTGTAAGTAACAATACCCGGTACACCTTTCACCAGCTGCCCCGCATAAGTGGAGGATTGGACAGTACCCTGAATCTTGGGGATCGTCAGTCCGCTAACCGCTTCTTTGGTGGTGTAACTGAATTGGGAGATGCCGCTGTCGGTTTTGCCTTCTTCTGTAGAATAGGCTTTGATGAGTACGGTGTCGTCCTGCAAAAGAATTGGAGTGCTGTACAAAGCGTAATCGGCCAGGGCACTGGTGCTGCCGTTGGCATAGACGCTGTAGTATACGCTTGCGGTTACACTGCTTGTGCTAAGGGAGAGCTGGGTGCCTTTGGGCACCGTCTGCCCGGAAGCGAGGGAAGCAGTGACGGCCGGAGCCTTGGTGCTGTCCACACCCGAGGTGCGCGGATCCGGTGCTTGAACCGTGAAGTCGGCAGAATTCTGGTTAGTATCCAGTCCGCGGTTGCCGGTAGGGAGCAGGGTGGATTCCAAGCGGATAGCTGCGGTGGTGTTGGAGAGAGGTGGAGTCGGCCCCGTGCCTTCAAAGGTAGTAGCAGAGCCATAGCCAACCATATCAACCTGGGTGCCGGATGCATTCAACAGCTCAATCTTTCCATTTGCTCCGGCCATAGCTATAGCAGAGTTGCTATCCGTAACGATGTTTGGCGCCGGAAGATCGTCCGTGCCTCCGGTGCCCGCCGCTTCCTGAATCAGAAAATATCCGCCTGCGGGGATGCTGCCGGTAAGTGTGGTGAACAAATTGGGCTTAGCTTCACTAAAGCTTCCAGAGGAAGAGGCATATCGCACCTTCCAGCCGGTCAAGTCAATATCTGCATCTGTAGGATTATACAACTCGATGAAGTCATTCTTGTACTTGGCTCCGGAGTTCCCTCCGCCGCCATACACCTGGGAGATCACAGGAGCACTATTATCTGTTGCCGCTGAAGCTGTTGATGCTGCGGGCAGGGCCATACCGGTAATCAGCACGAATGAGAGCGCTGCCGACCACCATTGTTTTCGCCTTGAGGAAATATTCATTTGTTACAATCTTCTCCTCTCTAGATACGATATTATTTTCGCCTTCTCCCAATCTATCATTTGTACGTTAAATGAGAGATTGTCTATCGTAAATATATAGTAAACAATGGATGGAAAACATCAATTTACAAGGAATTTTGTCATAATGCACAAAAAAACTATGAAATCCTCCTGTTCAACCTAAAGCAACGGCTGAATTAGCGGATTCATAGTTTTATAGCTCCCTGCAAGAATACATGGAAAGTCATTTCTGTGTCAGCTGTGAAGAACTTCCTGCCCGTTCATGTACTTGCGCAGCGCCTGCGGGATATAGATTGAACCATCTTCCTGCTGGTGGTTCTCCAGCAGCGGGATCAGAATCCGCGGCGTGGCGACTGCGGTATTGTTCAGGGTGTGGCAGTACTGCAGGCGTCCGTTCTCGTCACGGAAGCGGATGCCCGAGCGGCGGGCCTGGAAATCCAGCAGGTTGGATGCCGAATGGGTCTCCCCATAGGCATTCCGGCTGGGCATCCAGGTCTCGATGTCATACTGCTTGTGTGTCTTCAGCGACATATCGCCGCTGCAGACAGCCACTACGCGGTAGGGCAGCTCCAGCAGCTGCAGAATGTGCTCGGCATTTCCCAGAATCTCCTGCAGCATCTGCTCCGATTCTGCCGGATCATTGCGGCAGATTACGACCTGTTCAATCTTCGAGAACTGGTGCACCCGGTACAGGCCGCGCACATCACGCCCCGCCGAACCGACCTCCCGGCGGAAGCAGGCCGACATTCCGGCCAGCCGCAGCGGCGTATCGGCCTCGATGATCTCATCGCTGTAGAGCGACACGAGCGACACTTCCGAGGTTCCGGCCAGCCAGCGCTTTTCTCCGTTCAGCTCGTAGGTCTGGTCCATCCCTCCAGGGAAAAACCCGGTCCGCTCCAGCGCCTCCGGCCGGACGATGACCGGGACGTCCATCACGGTGAAGCCCCGCTCTGCCAGTACATCCAGTGCCAGCCGCTGCACGGCTAGGTGGAGGTAGAGTCCCGCTCCCTTAAGCACATAGCTGCGCGCTCCTCCGGCTTTGACCCCTCGCGGGATATCGATGATGTCATGGAGCTCGCCGAGCTCCACATGATCGCGCGGTGCGAAGCCGAAATCCGGCAGCCTGCCGGTCCGCCGCAGCTCCATATTCTCGCTGTCATCCGCGCCGACCGGTGTATCCTCCGATACCGGATTTGGTGCCAGCAGCAGCAATTCGCCCCAGCGCCGCTCTGCTTCTGCCAGATCCGCCTCAAGCTTCGTGAGCCGGGTGTTAATCTCCCGCACTTGTGCCTTGGCATGTTCTCCGGCTCCGGCATCTCCCTGGCGCAGCAGGCGCTCGACCTCCTTGGTCAGCGCATTGCGTTCCGCTCTTTGCTGCTCGGTTTCCCGCCGCAGCTCCCGCCGCGTATCATCCCACTTCAGCAGATCATCCAGCGGGAAGTCTACCTTTTTCCATGTTGCCGTGTTTCTTACGAGTTCCTCATTCTCCCTGATCCAGTTCATGTCCAGCATGCCGTTTCGCTCCTTTTTGTCTTATAAAAATACAAAAAACGCCCTCATCCATGGGACGAGGAGCGTTAGCTCGCGGTGCCACCCAGGTTGACCGAATCCTCTGAAATCACAGCAGGATAAGGCCCTCTTTGGTCTTCGCGGTAACGGGCGAAACCCGGTAAACTTAGGAAGCAAGAACATTGCTCCGGTCGCAGACGCCTCACGGTTGGATGCCGGTCACTGGCCTGATCGGGATGTAGTATTGCCGCTTATTATAGCTCAGGATTTTACCGGGTGCAAGAGGCTGTTTACGTTTGACAATAATCCCTGTACTCTGCTAGGATTATTACTAATTTGAAGGTTTTTTACTGGAACAAGCGGCAGAAACGTATAACGGATAACGAACGGAAGAGGTGGGAACGTGGCCAAAATAGTTATCATCAACGGAACACCATCCCTGGTCTCGCGGATTACCGCGGTTATTGAATATGCGGAAGCGGATTTACGGGGACAGGGATTTGAAGTCGAACGCATCAATGTGGCTGAGCTCCCAGCAGAGGATCTGATCCATACGAAATTCGAGAGTGAAGCCATCGTCAAAGCCAACGGTCTAGTAGCTGAGGCCGATGCAGTTATTGTCGTCAGCCCGGTATATAAGGCATCCTATACGGGCGTCCTGAAGACCTTCCTGGATCTGATTCCAGAAAAAGGCCTGGCCGGCAAAATCCTGCTTCCGCTCTTTATGGGCGGCAGTCTGGCACATCTCCTTACCATTGATTATGCGCTGAAGCCGGTGTTGTCCGTGCTGGGCGCACGCCATATTCTTGGCGGTGTATATGCGGTAGATTCCCAGGCGGTGCGTAACGATCAGGGTGTCGTCGAGCTGGCCGCCGAGCTTAAGCTGCGTCTGGACAGCGTACTTGTGGAACTGGCGGAAGAGACGTCGCATAAGGCGGGGCGTAAGTCCGCAGAGTAGCTGGATTTTAAAAGGCAGAGCCCAGATGTGCCCGGCGTATCAGGTAGGCGCATTTTAATGTGAGCCGAGTGTCTCCCATTCCTGCGCAGAAATGCCGTACGATGAATAGCGAAAGCCCCTTACTGCCGAAATTTCGGCGGTAAGGGGCTTTTTCGCCACTCAGGATCGCAACGGATTGGAACCAGCTTTGGGCCATTCTATTGTATTCTGTGCAGCAGAATGTGGCGGGAACGCTTTTTATCCCGAAATCGGACTGCTATTACAAATCGTCGAACCCGTTATCGTCGCCAACCTTGCCGTAGTTGCGGGACTTGGCTTCGAAGAAGTCGGTTTTGGTCGCGTTCAGCGCTTCGTCGGAGAATGGCTTGATCCATGGCATGCAGTTGACGTCTACGCCTGTGTAGGCTTTGTCCAGACCCATCAGCGTCAGGCGCTTGTTGGCGGTGTATTTGATGTAGTCGCTCAGCTCGTTCATATCAATGCCGCGTACGTTGGTGAGCGTGTAGTGGCCCCAATTGGTCTCCAGCTCTACAGCGCGGTCAATGGTACGGTAGACGTAATCCATATTTTCTTTGGTGTTCAGCTCAGGGAAATCCACCAGCAGCTGCTTGAATACTTCCGCGAAGAAGTAGCAGTGCTGATTCTCATCTCGCTGAATATAGGAGATCATCTGGCTGGTCGCCATCATTTTCTGGTCACGGGCCAGGTTGTAGAAGAAGGCAAAGGTACTATAGAAGAAAATCCCCTCCAGAATCAGATCGGCCACCATCGCCCGGAAAAAAGTCTCCTTGGATGGCGCATCCCGGAACTCCTGATAGATGTCGGAGATGAACTGGTTGCGTTCCAGCAGCACCGGATCATGTTTCCAGTATTCAAAAATCTCCTTCTGCTCGCTGTCCGAGACAATGGAAGAGAGGACGTAAGAGTAGGACTGGTTGTGCACAACCTCCTGCTGTCCGATGATCGCCGAAATAGCTTCCAGTGAAGAGTCGGTAAAATAACGTTTTACATCACCGACGAACATCGTTTGCATCGAATCCAGCACCGCCAGCAGGGCGATGTTAATCTTGAACACACGCTGCTCTTCCGCTTCCAGCTGCGGGAACTGCTGGGCATCCTTCGACATCGGGATCTCATCGGCGATCCAGTGGTTCAGCAGCAGCACCTTGTACAGCTTGTACATGTGCGGCATGCGGATATCGTTCCAGTTCAGTATCCCTGAACATTCCCCGTCGATGATCCGTGTAGACTGGTTCGGGGCTTCGGTATTAAAAATCTTTTGCAGTTGCATGTTATTGTTTCCCTCCTGTATTTTGCGGGGCTATCTGGTCACTTTAAAAGCCGGCACTTTATTCGCCACTACGAGGAATGTTTGGACTTCCGGCCGCTGTTGTCTGCAGATTTCTTGATTTAAACCGCTGTTCGCGGTGGAAATCCGCAGACAAAGGCGAACGCTAACGCTCCTACAGTTCCAAACTTCCTCTCCGTGACTCCAAGTGCCCCCTATTAAAGTTAGTCTTTAACTCGCGCAAGACTCGCACTCTTCTATAGTTAAGGCACGGCTCCGCACATAATAAGTCGATTTCAGTCCGCCCTTCCAGGCGTTCAGATGCAGGTTCAGGAAATCGGTGGCCTTGATGTCAGGTGTCACATACAAGTTGAAGCTTTGGCCCTGATCGACATGGCGCTGACGGGCAGAGGCCATGCGGATCGACCAGTTCTGGTCGATCAGGAACGCCGTTTTGTAATACCAGATCGTCTTCTCGGACAGATCCGGTGCCGGGTTGGCGATCTTATAGGTGGTCTTCTCCTCATAGGAGAGCAGCTCGTACAGCGGGTCAATGCTGGCGGTGGACCCGGCAATGATCGAGGTCGAGCCGTTCGGGGCTATCGCGAACATCCAGGCATTGCGCACGCCGTCGGCAGCCACTTCCTGCTGCAGCTCGCGCCACTGCTCTGTTGTCACGTATTTGCCTTCCTGCTCGCCGCTGGTATAGCCGCGCGAGGTGAAGTAAGCGCCGGTTTCCCAATCAGAACCGGCAAACTTCGGATAACGGCCCTTCTCACGAGCCAGCTCCATACTGGAGCGCACGAGCAGATAGTTAATGTGTTCATATAGATGATTGTTATATTCCACGGCTTCGTCGGATTCCCAGCGGATGCCCTTCAGTGCCAGCAGGTGATGCAGGCCGAAGGTGCCGAGGCCCACCGCGCGGTATTGGCTGTTCGTGTACTGTGCCTGCAGCACTTCAATATTGTTGATGTCGATGACATTATCGAGCATACGAACCTGAATCGGTATCAGGCGCTCCAGCACACCGGCCGGAATCGCGCGGGCCAGGTGGATGGAATTCAGGTTGCAGACTACGAAGTCTCCAGGAACCTTCGAGATGACGATCCGGGTCTGGCCGTCCTTGGTAACCAGTTCTTCACTCTCGATAACGGTTGCCGATTGATTCTGCATGATTTCCGTGCACAGGTTGGAGGAGAAGACCATCCCCTGGTGCCGGTTGGGATTGGAGCGGTTCACCGTATCGCGGTAGAACATATACGGGGTGCCGGTTTCCAGCTGCGATTTCATAATCCGCTTCATGATGTCGATGGCCGGAACCGTGATGCGGGACAGCTCCAGATTGGCAGTGGCTTCGGCATACTTTTCACGGAAAGCACCTTGTCCAAGCTTCTCGTCATAGAAATCCTCGAGGCCCAGCGCGCGACCGCGGCCATCCTTCCAGCCCATCACCTTCTTCACTTCATGCGGGCAGAAGAGGTTCCAGTGGCCTCGTGCTTCGACAGCCTCCATGAACAGGTCCGGCAGGCAGACGCCATGGAACACATCATGCGCACGCATCCGCTCATCACCGTTGTTCAGCTTCAGGTCGAGGAAGGCAAGAATATCTTTATGGAAAACATCAAGGTAGACGGCGACGGCACCTTTGCGTGTGCCAAGCTGGTCTACGCTGACTGCAGTATTGTTCAGCTGGCGGATCCATGGAATGACACCGGAGCTGGTGTTCTTGTGGCCGCGGATATCGGACCCGCGGGCCCGCACCTTGCCGAGGTAGACGCCGATGCCTCCGCCCATTTTACTTAGGCGGGCCACATCGGTATTGGAGTCGAAAATGCCTTCGAGCGAGTCGTCCACGGTGTCGATGAAGCAGCTGGAGAGCTGTCCGGCGACCTTTTTACCCGCATTGGACATGGTAGGTGTGGCAGCGGTCATGTAAATGTTGCTCATGGCCCAGTAGGCTTCTTTGACCAGATCCAGCCGTTTCTCTACCGGCTCTGTGTGCATGAGGAACATTGCGATAATCATATAACGCTCCTGTGGAAGCTCCATTACGCGGCCGTCAAAGTCATGCGCCAGATAACGGTCCGACAGGGTCAGCAGGCCGATGTAATCGAACAGCAGGTCGCGCGTGTAATCGATGCAGCTGCCCAGTTCCTCAATCTGCTCCTTGGTGTAGTGGGACAGCAGTTCTTCACGGTAGATGCCCTTCTTCACGAGATCGGTAATCAGCGGGTACAGCTCGCCGTAAGGCTCTTCCGGGTATGCTTTGTAGCGGCGGTTGACGGCAGCTTTTTTGTACAGGGAGGTTAGCAGTGAACGCGCAGCAGCGAACTTCCAGTCCGGCTCCTCTTTGGTAACCAGTTCAAGGGCACTCATCGTAAAAGCATTGCTGATCTCTTCTCCGCTGACCTCATCACGGCGCAGCTTGGACTGCACTCCGCGGATCAGAGTTTCCTTGCTTAATTGATCCAGGCCGTTCAGGATACGGTCGGCGTACACGGAAATGCGGATTTCATCAAAAGCCAGTTGGCGGTTATCGGGTTTCACTACGAGCTGTGGCATAAGTTTAACCATCCTTTCATTTTTGGGTTTAATTTTCAATATCACAAATTGAAGTATATAAGCGCAGAGAGCGGCCCGCCCCGAGGCTTGGCCTGCTCTTTGAAAGTTAACTGAATTTATAAGGCAGCCGGCTCCCAATGTACGATTTCCGTACCGGCGAGACTGGCCTGAATATCAATAATGCGCTGGTTGCTGCTTCCCCGGTAGGGAAGGGTAGTGTCTTTGAGTTCTTCCACAAAACGTCCGTCGATCACGACCTGGCACGAGGCCAGCAGGTTCCATTCGGGTGAGCCGGGTGTCGCTGTAAGCTCTTCATAGGTATAGCCGGTGTAAATCCAGACGGGATACTCCGGCAGCACGCTGCGCAGCTCCAGAATGAAGCCCGCAGCCTCCTCTGCCGAGAAAAAAGGGTCGCCGCCTGCCAGTGTCAGTCCGTCCAGCAGCGGATTCGCGGCTATTTCGGCAATGATCTCCCGTTGGCGCTCCCGTGTGAACGGCTCGCCGAAATTGAAGTTCCAGGTCTTGGGATTGAAGCAGCCCGGGCAGCGGTGACGGCAGCCGCTGAGGAAAAGGACGGCCCGCATGCCTTCTCCTTCATTGATCGATTCCGGGTAGTAGCCGCATATGTTCATAGGTGCTTAACGCGGTCCCTTACTTCGGCTTGCTTGGCGGCATTGAAGCGGGTCTGATAGTCGCCGGTCAGGTAGCCGGTTACCCGGCGCAGACGGCGGATATGCACATCGTTCTCATGCGCGTCGCAGGAAGGGCAATTGGTGCCAATCACGCCTTCGTAGCCGCAGTTTGAGCAGCGGTCCACCGGATGGTTGATGCTGAAATAGCTGACTTGCTGTTCCAGCGCGTAACGGATAATCTTGACAAAAGCTGCCGGGTTGCTGCGAGCATTACCATTCAGCTCCACATAAGAGATTGCACCCGCATTGCAGTATTCATGGAACGGTGCTTCCAGGCTGATTTTCTGCGCAGCGCTCAGCTCATGGTAGACCGGGATGTGGAAAGAGTTCGTATAGTATTCGCGGTCGGTGATGCCCGGAATGGAGCCCAGTACTTTACGGTCCACCTTGGTGAACTTGCCGGACAGCCCTTCAGCAGGTGTGGCGAACAGGGTGATGTTGAGGTTCAGTTCCTCGCTCTTACGGTCGCAGTATTCCCGCATGTGGCGGACAATAGCGAGCGCCTTGGCATGGATCTCCATGTCCTCGCCGTGATGCTTACCGTACATGGCCTTCATGCACTCGGCCATGCCGATGAAGCCAATCGACAGACTGCCGTGCTTCAGCAGTTCGCCAACCGAATCCTCGGGAGCCAGGTCCTGGCCGCCTTCCCAGACGCCTTCGCGCATCATGAAGTCAGAGGCTTTAGCCTTCTGGGAAGCCTGGATGCGGAAGCGGTGGAGCAGCCCATCCAGAGCGATGTCCATGTAATGGTTCAAATCGTCATAGAAGCCTTTCTCGTCGGCGGCAAGCCGGCGTCCTGTGGCAGTTCCGTAAGCCAGTCCCAACCGCACGAGATTGAGCGTATTGAAGGACAGGTTGCCTTTGCCGGAGCAGTGGTTGCGTCCGAAACGGTCGCCCAGCACCCGAGTGCGGCAGCCCATGGTTGCAAATTCAGTATCCGGGTCGGCCGGATCATAATATTGCATGTTGAGCGGCGCATCCAGATTGGCGAAGTTCGGGTACAGTCTGCGGGCAGAGCATTCGGCAGCTTTGAGGAACAAGTGATAGTTCGGATCGCCCTGCTGCTGGTTCACGCCCTGCTTGCATTTGAAGATCTGGATCGGAAATACCGGCGTTTCGCCGCTGCCGAGTCCGTTCATCGTTGCGGTCAGCAGCGAGCTGATCACGAGCTGGCCTTCCGGCGAGGTGCATGTGCCGTAGTTGATGCTGGTAAAAGGAATCTGGCCGCCCGAGCGGCTGGACATCGTATTCAGGTTATGTATCATGCTCTCTGCTGCCTGCAGCGTTTCGCTCTCTGTTTCTTTTAATGCAAAGCGGAAGGCCCGCGGATACAGCTCTGCCAGATCGCTGCGGCTCATAGTGACTTCGCCAAGATGCTCACCGGCTTGTCCTTCTTCGAAATATTCGAGTCCCTTGCGGAACAGCTTGGCAAAGGACTTGGTCACATAAGGGGCCAGGTCATAATCCAGCTTGTTGGCGGATACGCCGCCGTATTGGGCATTTTGCTGAGACTGGAAAATAATTGCTACGAGCGACATTGCAGTCATGATCGAGTTGGGAGGACGCACGCTGCCGTTGCCGGTGTTGAAGCCTTCGCGGAGAAGCCGTTCAAACGGGATGAAGATGCAGTTGGTGGTTCCGATCGCGTATTGGTCCAGATCATGGACATACACTACGTTATCAAGGGTAGCCTGTACCAGTTGCGGCGGCATTGTGAAGTTGCGGGCATACCACTTGGAATACTCACTGCCGAACTTGCTCATTTTGCCGGAGAAGCTCTCTCCGTTCAAATTGGCATTCTCGCGCAGCAGATCCAAATCCCGGCTGTCGATAATATCGCGCCCCAAATGGATGACTTCCTCTAATAGATCCTCCTGTGCAGCTTGTCCACCGTTGTACCGTTTCTCCAGCAGCGTCATTGTATAGCCCTCTCCTCTCGGTATATAAAAAACGTTCTAATTGTAATAAGACACCCCTTAACTCAGTAAAAAGAGCATCTTCCGCCGAGGACGGCGGAAAATGCCCGGATGCGTAACGCAAATAACCGAAACCGGATATTTACGGATGGTCTCCATGGAAAGAAGCTTTCCCGCAGAAGCCGATACCTGAGCGCGATAAGGCTTATCGCATTCAGGTATCGGCAGCCTTTGCTTCCCATCCTGGGGGAAGGCTAAATCTGCTTGTGCAGGCCGCATGCGGACACCTCTCCTGTTCCTCGCAGGCGTAAATGATGGTGCCCGGAAACAGGCAGGTCTCCTGGCTTCCGGTGAATCTTGGAGGCACCTTCCCAAGGGGGAATACCCTCAGTGGCGTGAGCCTCCAGATACTGTTCCGCAGGGGCTTGTGGAAGCCTGCGGAACATCCGGTTACAGTGGCGGGACCACAGCGGATTTGCACCGCGCTTCCCTATTAAGCTTCAACTCTCTTGAGAGAGTAAAGCACCTGTTTCCACTATATTTTGTTGTCGTTAGATAAAAATAACCCAATATCTTGTGTTTGTAAACATTTTTTTGCGAGCCCGCGCTGGGGGCGGATTCAGCCGATTTACTCACAGATGATCCACAGCCCATCCACAGATATCCCGGCATTCGTCCACAGTTCGTCCACAGGTAATCCACAACTTGTGTGTAAATTTTTCCGATTCTAGTTCATAAATTGTCCCCATATTAGGGGTGATTTGTGGGGGGAGGCGGGAGTTGCTACAATAGAGGGAACTGGAGACTTATATACCGGATTTTTTTATATTTTATAGTAGGAGGGGTTTCGAATGGCTATTGGCGAAGTAACCGTAATTCCGATCGGAACAGGCAGCACCAGCCTCAGCAGCTATGTTGCGGATATGCAGCGCGTGCTGGAGACAGTGGAAGGTATAACTTACGAGCTGACATCCATGGGCACAATTATCGAGGGACCGCTGGCGCGGATTCTGGCGGCCGTCGAAGCATTGCACGAGTCCCCTTTTACTGCCGGAGCGCAAAGGGTGTCCACCTCACTCAAGATTGATGACCGGCGCGACAAGCCCTCCACAAGCCGCAGCAAGCTGGAATCGGTGGAGCGCAAGCTGCAGGCGGAATAGTTCTGAATAATTACAGCAGACAAGGAGCGTGTCCTCTATGGCGGCAATGAATCAGCAGGTCGGGATACAGATGTATACACTACGGGATATGGCCGAAAAGGATTTTCTGGGCACACTGCGCAATGTGGCGGAGATCGGATACAAGTCGGTGGAATTTGCCGGTTATTTCGGCGTATCGGCTGCCGAACTGCGCAGAACGCTGGATGAGCTGGGGCTGGCGGCTCCTTCGGCACATGTCGGACTGGATTTCAGCAGCCTGGAGAAGATGCAATCGGCGTTATCCAGAGAGATTGAATATGCCCGGGAGGTGGGGCTGGAGTATATCATCACGCCTTCGGCACCGCTTCCGCAGCATCCGGCACTGGACGATGTGCTTGCACTGGTGCCTTTCTTTGAAAAGGCCTCTGAACTTGTGCGGGCGGCGGGTCTGAAGTACGGCTATCATAACCATGACTTTGAGTTCAAGCAGCTCAACGGGCAGGCTGTGATCGACATCTGGCTGGAGCGGATTCCGGCTGGAGATATGGTGGCTGAGTTTGATTTGGGGTGGGTGCATGTAGGCGGTGCCGTACCGGCAGAATATGTATCCCGTTACGCCGGGCGCGTTCCGCTGGTCCATATCAAGGATTTTGGCGCGGGCCATGAAGAAACCGATCTTGGAAAGGGCCAGGTGGACTTCGAGAGTGTCTTCAAGGCTGCGGATGACGCCGGTATTCGGCACTATATTGTGGAGCAGGAGGTCTTTGCTTCGTCCTCTCTGGAGAGTGCAAGGCTGGCGCTGGATTACTTCCGCAGACGGGGAATGCTGGGATAACTTTGAGGGACTCGATTCCCCTACGCAGCGCGGGTCCTGTATAAATCACGGGCGCAGCACTGTGAAAGAATGGGTTGCGTTTTTCCCCAGACGGGGTATAATGTATTTTGTTTGACAGAAAAAAAGCTTTAAGCTGGTGTAGCTCAGGGGTAGAGCAACGCACTCGTAATGCGTAGGCCGGGGGTTCAATTCCCTTCACCAGCATCCTTAATAACTCAATCATGACGCGGTTTTCCGGGATTTCGGGGGGCTGCGTTTTTTTTTTTTTTTATGGTAAATCCACTACTATAACTATATATAATCAAATTGGAGTTAATACATCTGTGAAAAGTGAAGATTTATATCAACTTATAGGTAATAAACTTGTAGGGATTATCCCTGATGCGTGGGACGAAATTCATCTCTATGCTGAGATATTACCTGGTTCAAGAATAGTTTATTTCTACTTTACATCCACTACCAAAAATGAGTTGATATATAGCCATAGTATTCTACAACAGCGTACAATCTGGAAATATGAAATTCTAGGTTTACATCCTACAGATGGTTTTCACCAAAGGTATCTAGATGAGTATTTAAAACAAAAGGCCGATTAATCTCCCAGAGAGCCATAACGGTAGTACTCACTTAGGGGAGCTTCTATATTTATAATTGTGTTGCAGAAAAAATTTACTTTTCTGCAACTTTTTCTTTATTTTAGCGTCATGTAAGAGGATGTTAAATTGTGTAAATAGGAGGATTTCTCTGTGGTAAAGAGAATTTTTGTTATTTTCGCTATGACTATAGGATTAATGGTATCTGCTGATCAGTCCTATGCCCGTCCCACTGAGTTACCGCCAAGTAACGACCGTACGGATGTGGTCTATGTTAGCGAAAATGTAGTAACACTGGTTGACTATATTAATAATAAAGCAGATATAGTTGATTTACAGACAAAGATAACCACAAATATTTCGGATGGTTCAAATACGATCCTAGATGTAAAGGTTATAAAAAATCCTCAAAAAATAGTGCTGCTTCAAAAGGGGAACGGAAATAAAATTTCAAAAACAGTATTCTCTTTTAACGGAAATCTTATTAGCAAGACTGAGATCGCTCTTGAAAATGCGGGAGATAAAATCAGATGGGTAGCTCCTACAGGCACAACAAACGAACGAATAATGGTTCAATCTAATAATTCCTTTAGCCTGTATCAATACCCGTGGACTAAACCAAGTGTGAGCTACAACGCAAAGATCGTTGATATGGGATATGAAAGTGTATCAGTAATGGATTGGGAATTTGAGGGGTATCCTAATTTGGCCATTAAGTACCATGCGCAAGGTATAATGAGGGATGATTATTTCGTTAAAATGGTCAATCTTTATTCAAAGAATGAAACTTCACTCAAGGACTTTAATTCTGATTTTTTAATTAAAACTAGCGGTAATTACCTTGCAGCATTATCCTCTTATACCTATCAGGCAATACCGGGAAATGTAATCCGTCCCTCAGCCAATGACTCTCAAAAGGTATTTCGTTTAATCAATAAATCCACTACAAAGGAAACTGCTTCTATAAAAGAAGTTTTTAAACAGGATGGCGACATTTCCGGGTGGAAAACAGAATTAATTAACGGTCAAGTATTTGTAGGGGATTTACTAGAACACACATGGTCCTTGTTTTCTCAAGAAGGAGCTATACTTTTAAAAAAACAGGACTGGCCTAAAAATGGTGCCACGAAATTTTTGTACTACAACTTAAAATCACAAACAGCATATTTTCTGGATTATTCATCAGGTGAGATCTCAATAATGGAGAAGCCTTCGAAAAAATAGAACGGAAACGGGGAAACGGTATATGTGGCGTAAATACATACTAATTTTTACAAGTCTGCTTGTGGTCTTCGTAATGCTTCTACAGCCTGGAGCTGCCCATGCGGCGGATAGTGGAACGATAACTGCAGACAGCGGCATCCAAGAAAAGCTGATAGAAAAGTATGGACTTGATGATTCCAAGCCCTCTTCTCAACCCGGCTGGGGCGGAGTGGATATAGGTATAAGTGAACCTCTTTCGCTCGTCCTTTCCATATTCAGAGTAATTATTAATCCATATGCGTGGGTGGCTCGGGGGTTCATCCATTATTTGTTTTACCAATAAAGTTAGTAAAAGTTGCATAGAACCTCATAGAGTCATACAATACAGTAGTAGAAAGCACACACAATGCGCAGGCAGGGGCTTCATGCCCCTTCGCCGGCATCCCGATAAACAATAGGCGGCGCGGCTTTCCGGATGTTCGGGAGGCTGCGTTTTTTGCTCTTCTGGAGAGGGGAATAGGCACAAGATGAAATGTCTCACGGTCCGGCAGCCTTGGGCGACCTTAATTGCTCTTAAGGAAAAGCAGTTCGAGACCCGTTCCTGGAAAACGGCATACCGTGGTGAACTGGCTATTCATGCCGGGATGGGGATCGACAAATCCGCCTGCAGGCAGGAGCTGATCCAGTCGGCTTTGGCACGGCATGGATACAGTGCGGACAACCTTCCTCTCGGAGCCATTATCGCTACAAGCCGTCTGGCCGACTGCTACCAGGTGACGAATGAGGATGCCGGAGCGGGCTGGCCGGGTGGCAATGAATTTGCTTTTGGCGATTATTCACAAGGGCGCTATGCCTGGAAGCTGGAAGAGGTAACGGCGCTTGCCCATCCGATTCCCGCAAAAGGCAGGCTGAGCTTCTGGGAACACCCTGTGCTGGAGGGAGAGCAGTGACCCGCTGGGGCTGTACAACCTTTTGGCATAATCGGAAAATTTATTTAGCAGCCCAAGCCATTATTGGGTATGAACCGGCTGACTCGCGGGTAATCTTCTTATAAGGCCGTTGGTGCAGCCAAGTGAACCCCGCGTGATCATCAGGATGATAAGAAAGGGCGTATGCATAGGAAATGGGAAGTCTCCTTATTGCGTGGCTTTGTATGCTGTGTTTGTATTTTTCGTTCGAGGATAAGGCGAGCCGGAAAATTATCTTTCCCGTGGCACTGGTCGTTTTTTTCGGAACCCTGGGCTATTGGAAGCTTTTAATGTAATCTTTATGTAATTATAAGCTTGTTTTCAGGTTAAGGATATATATTGAATGTACCAGACACTCCCCAGTGTTTATAGATAGCTTACAGGGTCCTGCCAACTCCCATGGCGAGGCCCGTTTTTTTATTTTGTTTGGATGACCCTAAGTATTTTTATACAAGAGGAATAAATGTGATATTTTTCACAATAAAATCCGAAGAATTATTATATATTAAAATTGAAATATTAAAGATTAAAGCGTAAGAAAATAAAGCACCCCAAAGAGGAGAATGATGATGAGTCATGAAGGAAGTCTCCGCCGTGGTTTGGTATTTGGTCTATTTTTGAGCATTCCGTTATGGATGTCGATGATTGGCTGGATTCAACTGCTGTAACATACCAATCAGCTATATTCGCATTGTCTGATTACGAGAGCGCATATAGCATACATAGAGGTGGATCAAGAACTGCTTACGGTTGTTTCCGTGGCAGTTCTTTTGTTATATTGCAAGTATGCAGAATAGTACTCGTATAGTTCAAAAATACTATTTTTTAATATTTTAAATTACGGATAAAATACAGGTTTGGGACGTTTAAGAGTAACTCTTAGATCTGATGCTATTCGTATCCCAGAGTGAAGCTATGGTGTGTGAAAGCTATAATCCCTTATGTATAAAGGGGTTGTCCATAATCTGTGTATGCCAAGCACTTGGGAAAATACTAAAGGAATAGATTGACAATAGGGGTATCTGAGGGATAAAATGGAACTAGTTCAAAAGTAACAATTGTCATAGACTACATAAGAATCGCCAAATTACACACCATCATGTATAAACGCAAACTGTTCGAAAGGACAGGACGCAAAGTCAGGAATCTAATGCCCGCAAGCAGGGGCTATGATCGTCCGGCCGCCGTGAAGCTAACCCTTCGTGGCGGTTTTTTTGTTGTTATATGTTTTTGGCGAAATCATAGAATAAGTTACTAGGAGGTGCATGCGATTGAAAAAAAGAACACAGAAGGCAGCAGCTCTGCTACTGGCAGGGGTGTTGGTATTGGGCAGTACGATTACCTGGGGATGGAACGTTAGCGCAGCGGCCAATATGCCGTATACCCCTACACCTGTTTTGGGCGTTGCCGGCAATTTTAACGCATTTATATTTGGGGATTTCACGCAATCTTATGATCAGATTCATGGAAGGCTTGCGGCTGAAGGGAATATTACTTTGCAAGGATACGGTGTATCCAAGGATGCGCCTGGCGGGGATGTGCTGGTTGCAGGCAAGAATCTCAGTCTAACAGACGGTACAATATATGGCGCAGCAGTATATGGCGGCAGTATAACCAACACACGTGCAGACCTTAAGGAAACTCCCCGGAAGGGAACCCCGATTGATTTTGCAGCCGAGGAACAGTTTTTGATACAACGTTCGGATGAACTAGCCGCTTTGCCGCAGACACAGCCTTTTGTAAAAGAATACGGGAAGATCACCATTAACGCTCCGGATTCCTATAATGTCATTCATCTAGCCGCTGCAGATTTAGCTGATGCCAATGGCTTGCAGTTCAATATAACTGGTGATGCCACCGTGGTTATTAATGTGAGCGGAAGCTCAGTGAAGATTCCTAATTTTCAATTCTGGGGAGGCAAACCCCGTAAGGTACTGTTCAATTTCTATGAAGCTGCTTCTTTGAATATTGGGAATACAACCATTGAAGGCACCATACTGGCTCCTCATGCCAGCGTCTTTTATGATCATGCAGAACTTCACGGCACTCTAATCGCAAAAGCTTTCAGTGGTTATGTGCAGATGCACCACTATCCATATGACGGGTCGGAACCACCTATAAAGCCAACACCAACACCAAGCGCATCGACGTCACCAACACCAAGCGCATCGACATCACCAACACCAAGCGCATCGACATCGCCAACGCCGAGCGCATCGACATCACCAACACCGAGCGCATCGACGTCACCAACACCAAGCGCATCGACATCGCCAACGCCAAGCGCATCGACGTCACCAACGCCAAGCGCATCGACGTCACCAACACCAAGCGCATCGACGTCGCCAACGCCGAGCGCATCGACGTCGCCAACGCCGACAGCGCCACCAAGCGCGTCACCAACACCGAGCGCATCGACATCACCAACGCCGAGTGCATCGGCAACGCCAACGCCGAGCGCGTCGACGTCACCAACACCAAGCGCATCGGCAACGCCAACGCCGACAGCGCCGCCAAGCGCGTCGCCAACACCAAGCGCATCGACATCACCAACGCCGAGTGCATCGGCAACGCCAACGCCGACAGCGCCACCAAGCGCGTCACCAACGCCGAGCACATCGACGTCACCAACGCCGAGCGCATCAACATCACCAACGCCGAGCGCGTCGACGTCACCAACACCAAGCGCGTCACCAACGCCGAGCGCGTCGACGTCACCAACACCAAGTGCATCGGCAACGCCGACAGCGCCACCAAGCGCGTCACCAACACCAAGCGCGTCACCAACACCAAGTGCATCGGCAACGCCAACGCCGACAGCGCCACCAAGCGCGTCACCAACACCAAGCGCATCGACGTCGCCAACGCCGAGCACGTCGACGTCACCAATACCAAGCACATCGACGTCACCAACGCCGAGCGCGTCGACGTCACCAACACCAAGCGCGTCAACATCACCAACACCGGTGGTGACCCCGTCGCCTACACCTACAAGCGTAGTAACACCGACACCAACGTCAAACACTACTGTCATTTTCGTGCCGGTAACTGTGCCAACACCAACGCCAACAACGATAATCGGTACGATTGTAGATGATACGGTAATCAATGATGATCCATTACCTTTGGGGCCGGTGGCAACGCTCGCTCCATCTCAGCCGACAGCATCACTCCAGCCTACACCAGCTCCTGCCCCTGCTCCGTCAGCAACAGTAACACCGAAGTCTGGGGATGAAGTGATACTAGATGATGAGATTCCTTTGGGAAGTGTGGATACACCCGACAAGCTGCCGCAGACCGGGGAATCCAGTCCGGCACCTTATTACATCGCTGGTCTGGGAATAGCAGGCTTGGGTTTGCTCCTCAGCAGAACAGCAAGAAGCAATAAACGCAAACGGTAAAAGTAAATGCAACTGTTATAAATAATGGAATACTATATTTTAGCGGGTTAAAAAGATAACTACAGCAGTATAACAAGTGAAAAGAACAGGGCCCCTTCACCATGGAGGTGTCCTGTTCTTTTGTTTGGTCATTTTATGGATTTTGCCAAAATTCAGCTACATTTCCAGTTGGTCCCGAGCCATGTTATACTATGCTGAAAATCGGGTAGCGCTAAGGCCACACTGAAGCAGGATTCCATTTTATCGAAGAAAGGTGACAAACATGTGGAGTGTAATTATAATTGCCGCCTTGCTGATTATTGCTGGTGGTGTGACTTATGTAGGATTCTTTTTTTATGGAGTTGCGATCAAGCGGGCGCCGAAGGAGTTTCTGGCCAAGACTCCTGACCTTAAGGTAGACCCGCCGGTTGCCGGGGCATCCTGGGGGGAAGGGGCGGAGTGGGTATCCCGTCACACCTTCAGAAATATTGAAATTACATCAGATGACGGGCTGACGCTGCGAGGTTATTATCTGCCATCAGAGCGTGCCGCAGGGCGGACCGCTATTATAGCTCACGGATATTCCGGTAAAGGCAAGGATATGGGAGCATGCGCCAAAATTTATTATGAGACCATGGGCTATAATGTGCTGATTCCCGATGCCCGTGGACATGGCGACAGCAAGGGGGATTATATCGGATTCGGCTGGCCGGAGCGCCGGGATTATCTGAAGTGGATCGGGTACATCCTAGCGGAGGACGGGCCGGAGGCACAGATTGTGCTGCACGGGATATCCATGGGCGGGGCAACCGTGATGATGACTTCAGGAGAAGAGCTTCCGCCGCAGGTAAAAGTTATCGTAGCTGACTGCGGATATACCTCTGTCAAAGCGCAGCTGTCTTACCAGCTGTGGCGGATGTACCATCTGCCGAGCTTTCCTTTTGTACATATGGCGAGCCTCATCACCCGCATCAAGGCAGGGTATTTCTTCGGAGAGGCTTCGGCGCTGAAGCAGGTCCGCAAAGCCCGGGTGCCGATACTGTTCATACATGGCGATGCCGATAAGTTCGTGCCCTTCCATATGATGGATGAACTCTATCGGGCATGCAGAAGTCCCAAGGACAAGCTTGTAGTCCATGGTGCGGGACACGGCCTGGCGTATGACACAGACAAGGCAGCGTATGTAACAAAAGTAGCCGATTTTGTGACCCGTTACGTCCATTAACCTTGAAAAAAAGCCCCGGAAACGTAGACGCGCCCGATATCCGCAAACTGCGGTTATCGGGCGCTAATATGTTCCACACATGGAACTGCATCCTATGTACAAGAAAGCAGTGAAGCCATGTCTTCTGCGTATATTTAATCCCCCGCCGTCCGTGAGAAGAACGGGTGTCTTGATCCTTGTTATTTCCAGCAGCCGTGTGGCGAGAATAATCCTTCCAAAACGACAAAAGCCCTACCTCTCTTTTGTCCTTGCGGCTCCGCGGCCGCGCCAGTGCGAATCGGAAAACTATGTTCGAATTTAATCTCATAAAAAGGAAGAGTACTGCAAGAAAACGTAAGATTTTGTGTCCAAAATGCCGATAATAGATAAATGGGCAACGAATCGGCTTGACATCTTCTTGATGGGGATAATGTATACTGCAAACAAATATTCTATAATAATATCATGGAATGCCAAGAAATGCAAATCTTTGAGCTTAAAGGAAGGCTGGAAACGGGGGACCCGATGAATTTATACGGAGTTTTTTTGAAAAAGCAGATTCGTAACTACATATTCGGCTCCGTGGTTGCCGTGCTTGCGGTGGGAAGTCTGATCCTTCTCTCCTCACTTGAAATAAGCCAAACTGAGTATTTGCGGCTGCTCTACGTATTGCTGATCTCGTTCGTCATTATGGCTGTGACGGAGATCAACGTCTTCCTCAGACAAATGCGGCCCATCCGGAGGGCACTTAGAGAGCGGAAACCGTCACTGGATATGCTGGAAGAAGCTTATCTGCATACTCACCGGCTGCCGAAGCTTGCGGTACAGCGGATATTGGGTCCGCATTTCCTCGGACTGTCTCTGCCAGCGTCGCTCCTGACCTTATGGTTGATCCGCACCGGATTAATCAGCTTACCCTACTTCTATCTAGTGCTTGCAGTCGCCGGGGCCATTCTGGTGGCAAGTATGCATGCGTTGATTGAGTTTTTTCTGACCGCCTCGGCGATCATTCCGCTGATTAAAGAATTCAGAAACCGGGCATTGACCTTATATATGGTTGATTTTTCTCTGGAAGGCCATGTGTTTGTGCCTATCCGCCCCAAATTTCTCGTCACTTGTATGCTGATCGGTACTTTCCCGCTCATTCTATTTATTATGGCAACCCAGATCAGGATGGAAACGCTGGGGAGCGGATTAGTGGAGGGCATGCAGAACTATTGGGAGTGGGCGGGGCTTATGCTGATGATCGGTACCCTTTTTTCTTCCATAGCGGCTTGGCTTCTAACCCGAAGTGTGCAGCATCCCATTAACGAGTTATACCAAGCGATGAACCATATCAAAGACGGGCAGCTGCTGCAGATGCAGGATGAATACTCCGATGAATTCTCGAAGCTTGTGGCCGGCTTTAATATGATGGTCCGAGGTCTGCAGGCCCGGGAGCGTCAGAGCAGGCAATTGCTCGACAGCTATTTCACCACCCTTGCCGTAGCGCTGGATGCCCGGGATCCGTACACTGCCGGGCACTCGCTGCGGGTGGCGGAATATTCGGTAATTATTGGCCAGCTCGCGGGGCTCACCGGGCAGAAGCTGGATAATTTGCGCAAGTCTGCCCTGCTGCATGATATCGGCAAAATCGGTGTACGGGACAGCGTGCTCTTTAAGGAGGAGGCTCTGACCGATGAGGAATTTGACCAGATCAAGAGCCATCCCGTGCTTGGAGAGAATATTCTGCGACAGATTGAGCCTGTGGAAAAGATGGCGCCTTACCTGGGCGGGGTTCGCTCGCATCATGAACGTTATGACGGCAAGGGATATCCGGACGGCTTGGCCGGAACAGCTATTCCGCTGCATGGCCGGATTATAGCCGTGGCTGATGCTTATGATGCCATGACCTCTGACAGGCCCTACCGCAAAGGGATAAATCATGAGCGGGCATTGGCTATTCTGGAACAGGGAAGAGGTACCCAGTGGGATCCTGAATTTGCCGGTTTGTTTCTGGCTTATTTCGGAAAAACGGAGAAATTGGATAAAACAGATTATCCAGGCCGGGCGGGATAACCTAATATTTCTTATTGAAGCGGATGCCATCCATTTATGATCGGTATCCGCTTCTGCTTGCGTGCCTATTTTGTGAACTGCTCCCTAAAACCGACAAAACCCGAGTACATTCATTGAAGGATTGCAAACAGACCGTTATAATTAATAAGTCTGGATTTTAACTAAAAAATAAGGGAGATCATTATGAAACGCGCAGATGTGCTGCTGATTTCCATCGTGCTCATTGCCGCGCTTGCTTTTATCGTGCCGAGATGGCTCTCGAACGATAGCGACAAGGCGGGACCCGGAAACAACCTGGTAGCTAATATAACGGTGGATGGCAAGCTGTATAAGACAGTGAAGCTTACAAAAGAAGAACAAACCATTGATATCCGCACAGAGCGCGGCTATAACATTCTGAAGGTGTATGACTATGGGATTGAAATGTACGATGCGGACTGTCCCGATAAGGTATGCCTGGGCTTTGGCCATATTACCCGTCCGAAGCAGACCATCGTGTGCCTGCCGCACCGGGTGTTAGTAGAAATTGCAGGCGGTGTGTCGGGGGAGGATGATATAGATGCCTATGTCCAGTAGTGAATCGACAACAGCATTAAAGCGTACGGTGATTGTGGCTATTTTCGCAGCGGTCGCTGTAGTACTAAGTTTAGTGGAGGCCCAGATCCCTCTGGTTGGGGTCGGACTCATGCCTGGCGCCAAGCTCGGCTTCGCCAATATCATGATTTTGACCTGTATTTTCTTTTTAAGGGGCCGTGACGCCTTTGTGCTGGTCATTCTGAAGACATTGCTTACTGCATTCCTGCTGGGCACCTTTTCGAGTCTTCTCTTCAGTCTGTTCGGATCGCTGCTCAGCTTTGTGGTGATGTTCCTGCTGGTGAAGTGGGGAGGCGGGAAGTTGAGTGTGATCGGTATTAGTATAGCGGGTGGACTGGCCCATAATACGGGGCAGCTGTTCGCGGCAGCCATTGTATTCAAATCTATGAGTATTTTCTATTACTTGCCGGTGCTGCTTATTACCGGGATTGTGACGGGGATCGCAGTTGGCTTCGCCGTACGTTATCTAATAGCGTCGCTGTCCAAAATATCGCTGTTTGAAGAGTTTTTGGGCTAAAGCGGACCCATCAGCGGAGGGATGACTAACATGAATAAAGCATATCAAGACGTGGAGAATGCAGGCGGGGTGCCGGCTGTGATCCAGCTGGACGGAGTATCTTTTGGCTATGATCCGGAGCATCCTATTTTCCACAATATCAGCGTATCCATTCCACAGGGCCAGTGGGTGAGTATAGTAGGACCGAACGGCTGCGGCAAGTCCACACTGGTTAAGCTGATGAACGCCCTACTGCCCAAAAGCGGCGGAGAGATCACCATATGCGGCCATCAGCTGGGTGAAGAAACGATTAGCGCCATCCGCCAATGCATCGGTATGGTGTTCCAGAATCCCGACAATCAATTCATCGGGGCTACGGTGGAGGAAGATATATTGTTTGGGCTGGAGGGGCTGTGTTTGCCCTACGCGGAGATGGAGGAACGCCTGAGAACCTATACCTTGAAGCTGGGGATTGAGGATCTGCTGGCCAAGCATCCGGGCGAGCTGTCGGGTGGACAGAAGCAGCGTGTCGCCATTGCATCCATCCTAGCTATGAAGCCAGGCATCGTCATCTTTGACGAGGCCTCTTCCATGTTGGATGAGGCGAGCCGTGATGAGCTGCTGCGCATTCTTCAAGGGATGAGATCAGATGGGCAGTACACCATCCTGATGATCACGCATGATGCGGACGAGATCCTGGCCTCGGACCGGGTACTGGCCCTGCATGGCGGTGGTCTTGCCGCTGATACGACCCCGCAGGCGCTGTTCGGAAATGCAGAGCTTCTGGAGAAATGCCATCTGCTGGAGCCGTATCCTTGGCGTCTTGCCCGGGAATTGCAAAGCCGGGGAATCAGGGTGGATGTGCCCGCCAGCGAAAAGGAGCTAATAGATACACTATGGCCATACAACTAGAGCAAGTAAGCTTTACTTACGCCGAGAAAAGCTTGTGGAAGCAGACGGCGCTGCATGATATTACCCTTGGTATTCCCAAAGGCTCGCTTACCGGGATTGCGGGTGCAACGGGTTCGGGCAAGTCTACGCTGCTGCAGCTCTTTAATGGCATCCTTAAACCAACGCAGGGGACGGTAAAAGTGCTGGATGTGACTATACGGGCCGGTGAGAAATCACCGAAGCTGCTGCCGCTGCGCCGCCGGGTCGGACTGGTCTTTCAATTTCCGGAGCAGCAGATGTTCGAAGATACGGTGGAAAAGGACCTGATCTTCGGACCGCTCAACTTTGGCATGAGTCCGGAGGAGGCCAAGGAGCGCGCACGCAAAGCCATGCTCGAAATGGGGCTGGACCTCGCCTTGCTCTCGCGCAATCCATTCCGCTTAAGCGGAGGACAGATGCGCAAGGCGGCCATCGCCTCCGTACTGGCCATGGACCCGGAAATAGTCGTGCTGGACGAGCCAACCGCCACACTGGACCCGGTCAGCCGGGCGGAGTTGATCGCGCAATTGGAGCGTCTCTGCCGCGAACAGGGCCGGACGGTTATTATCGTAACCCACCGGATGGATGAACTGCTGCCGGTTGCCGACCGCTGGATTCTGTTAAAGGACGGGAAAATTGCATTTCAGGGCAGCGGTGGAGAGCTTGCTGCCGATCCGGACATCCTTACGCGCTGCGGTCTGGGTGTGCCGCATTCGCTCCGTTACTGGCACGCCATTGCTGGCCAGTTCGGCCTTGCGGGTGAGAGGCCCCGCCTTACCGCTGAGAGCCTTGCCGAGCTGATCGCTTCATTGCCGGGGACCGTCAGATCAGGGAACTCGGCTGGAATGGGGGATGCCCATGAATGAGCGGCTGCTGCTGGGACGAAGCATTGAGACCGGCTCGTGGGTGCACAAGCTGGATGCGCGTTCCAAGCTTACCGGGATGCTGCTGTATGTAGCTGTAATTCTGCTGTCGGATTCCTGGCTGTCGATGGCGCTGCTGGCTGTATTTTCGATTACGATCATGGCTTCGACGCGTATTCCGCTGAAGTATTTCATCAAGGCGGCCAAGCCCTTGCGTTATTTGATGCTGTTCATCTTCATCGTACAGCTTCTGTCCGTCAAAGAGGGAGATGTGCTCTGGTCCGCCGGCTCGTTCTCGCTGCATGAGGGGGGGCTGCGCCTGGCTGCTTTTTCTGTCATCCGCATGCTGTTTCTGATCACGTTCACGGCGCTCCTTACCTTTACCACAACGCCTGGCAAGCTCAATCAGGGACTAGAGGGGATCCTGGCACCCTTCAAGAAATTAGGACTGTCGCCGGACCGGATTACGCTGATGATCAGCATTGCGCTGCGGTTTATTCCTACGATTCTGGATGAATCGCAGATTATTATGAAGGCCCAGGCCTCCCGCGGAGCTGATCTGCAGGAGCTGCCTTTGAAAGAGAAAGCGCGGATGCTAGTGTCGCTGCTTGTGCCGGTGATCTCCAGCGCCTTCCGGCGGGCACAGGATCTGGTCTATTCCATGGAAGCCAGAGGCTTCCGCATGGATGCTCCGCGCAGCCGGTATCACCGTTTGAGGTGGGGCGCTGCCGATACTGTTTTTGTTGCTATGTTTATTATCATGGGAGTTGCAGTGGCATTATTGTGATATTTTAGGAGGAATAGGTAATGGCAAGATTTTTTAACGGAAAAGAAATTGAATTGCTCGCACCTGCGGGAACATTTGATATTTTCAAGGCAGTGGTCGAGTCGGGCTGTGATGCGGTGTATTTTGGCGGTCCTGTACTCAATATGAGAATGATGCGCAAAGGCTATAATCTATCGCATGAAGAAATTATTGAAGCCCTGGACATCGCCCACAGTTTAGATAAAAAAGTATATATCACCGTAAACAATCTTTTCAGCGAAGATGATGTGGAGGAAGCGAGAGCCTATCTGCGGTTTCTTGACGAGGTCCGTCCGGATGCGCTGATTGTTCAGGATATGGCAGTGCTGGAGCTCATCCGCGAGATGGCGCTTACCGTTCCTATCCATGCTTCGGTCATGATGAATGTGCACAATCTGGAGATGATCTACGCGCTGCGTGATCTTGGAGTAAGCCGGGTGGTTACCTCGCGGGAAATGGACCTGCAGACGGCTAAGCTGCTGGGGCAGCAGAGCGGCATGGAGCTGGAATACTTTGTTCATGGTGATATGTGCTCTGTTCACGGGGCGAACTGCTATTTCAGCTCCCAGGTATTCGGGATGAGCAGCAACCGTGGCAAATGTATGAAGCCTTGCCGCTGGGATTACCGGATTAAGCGGGACGGATATGTATTCCCGGCAGAATATCCGCTGGCCGTCAAGGATATGTTCATGTATGAGCATCTTCCGGAGCTGATCGAATCAGGAATTACCTCTTTCAAAATTGAAGGCCGGATGCGCGATAAGGAATTCATGGTCTCCCTGGCGAACAGCTACAGTGAGGCTATTGACCGGTATATTGAAGATCCGATTGGCTTTGACCGGACTGTGGACTCCAAAGAGCTATACAAAAACCGCAAACGCGATTTCTCCACCGCTTACGCTTTTGGCAAACCAGGTCTGTCGAACATTAACCGCCGGTACGAAGGTACAGGCAAATTCTACAGCACGGGTAAGGTATTCAGTACGCCAACTGCCGAACGTGAGCTGTCCGAAACCCGGGTGCAGGAGCTGCGCGAACGTCTGGCCGAGGCAGGAAAGGGTTCAAAAGCTGTACCGGAACTAGCTGTACGTGTGAATAATATGGAGCAGGCCCGTCTGGTCATCGAAATGGGTGTAGAGAGCCTGTATCTGCCTGGAGATGTATTTGAGCCGGACCGGCCGTTTACGAAGCAGGATATTAAGGAGCTTGGGGCCATTAAAGGGAATACCCGGTTGTACCTTGGCATGCCGCGGATGATGAACGAGCTTCATTTTAACCAGTATGATCATTTGCTGAACGGAGAGCGACTGCCTATTGATGGACTGATGATTACCAATCTTGGGGCCATTCGGCGCTACAGAGCATACGGGTACCCGTTGATCGGTGATGCCAATCTGAATATCTACAATCATCTTTCTGCAGGGCTGTACGCCGGACTGGGGCTGGAAAAGCTGACCGTATCACCGGAAATGACGATGGAGCATTTTGCCGCCTTCACCTCGCGTTGTGATCTGCCGCTGGAGGTTGTTGTTCACGGCACACCGGCGCTGATGTACATGGAACATGATCTATATGAGAATACCGAGGTTATGGAGCCTATTGCTGAAGAAGATAATCTCTATGTCCGTAATGATGTACTGGTTCTCAAAACCGATAAGGGTGAAAATCCAGTCTACCGTGACCAATTTGGGCGCTGCCATCTGCTCTTCTCCAAAGAACTTTGCTACCTGCCAATGCTGAACGAAATGCGCGGACTTGGTATTGCCAGCTTCCGGATCGAGGGCGCCACATACAGTACGGAAGAGCTGCGGACAATCATTGCTGCCTACCAGGCTGCCCTTCGCGGAACACATTCGCAAGAGGATCTACTGGGCGGACTTACGCCTGTGTATGCTGGTTATACGCTCGGTGCCCTGCAGTTTAATTGAATTATTTAAATTTTAAAATATCGCCATGGAGCGTATAATAACGGTAAACGTATGATTGTTAAGTAATTTTTTTCACAAAGAAGTTTTACAGATTCATAATCCCTACTGTACCGCCCGGACGGGCGCCTGAAAGAGAGGAACCCTTCATGAAGCAACAAGAGACAGCCATTGGAAGAACAGCGGTTGCCGCCAAAAGAAAGCAATATTTCTATCCCTGCACCGCACACTTTTACCGGGATGCGCCGCAGCTCGTGCGTGGAAGCATGCAGTTTGTCTATGATGAGAACGGCAAGCCGTATACGGACTTTTTTGCCGGGGTATCGGTTGTCGCCTGCGGCCACTGCAACCCTGTAATTACAGGACGTACGATTGCGCAGCTTCAGCAGCTCCAGCACACCTCGACAGTGTATCTTACGCAGCCGAATGTGGATTTGGCAGAGCGATTGGAAGAGGTGCTTCCGGGGAATCTGCGCCGCAGCTTCTTCGTCAACAGCGGCTCGGAGGCCAATGAGGGGGCACTTCTGCTAGCCAGAATGCATACCGGCCGCAAAGGCTTCATTGCTCTGGAGAGCGGGCTGCACGGGCGGACCAATCTGACGATGAGTGTAACCGGGCTGCAAATGTGGAGAACGGATCCATACCTGGATGAAGATGTAACGTTTATTGAGCGGCCGTATCACCCGGAGCTTACGCTGGAGGAGGCTGCAGCCGTTTCTCTGAAAAGCCTGGAGCGGGTGCTGAAGGAAAAAGGCCACACGATCGCTGCGATGATCGTTGAGCCGATTCAGGGGAATGGGGGCATGATTATGCCGGCCCTCACTTATTTCCGCGAGGTCAAAGCGCTGCTGGAGGCGTACGGCGTGCTGCTGATCGACGATGAGATTCAGACGGGCTACGGCCGTACGGGAGCTATGTTCGCTATGGAGCATTTTGGCGTTGTGCCGGATATTATCAGTATGGCCAAAGCGCTGGGCAACGGAGTTCCGGTAGCGGCCTTTGCGACCACAGATGACATTGCGGCATCCTTGAACCGGCCCTCCGCTTCAACCTTCGGGGGGAATCCGGTGTCGGCGGCTACGGCACTGGCGGTACTCGACTATATCCGCGACGAACAGCTGCCGGAGCGCGCAGCCGAATTGGGGGCTCGACTCAAGGGGGGCCTGGAGTCCCTTCAGGAACGTTATCCGGGAATGATCGTTGACGTACGGGGAACCGGTCTGATGCTGGGTGCGGAACTGGCGGGTCCGGATGCTGCTGGTTCGGCTGCGCTGACCGACGATGTGCTGGAAGCGATGAAGGACCGCGGATATTTAATCGGCAAAAATGGCATAGGCCGCAACGTGCTGGCCTTCCAGCCTCCCCTGGTGATTACCGCTGAGGATATTGAAGGCATGCTGACTGCTTTGAATGAAGTGCTGCAGCAAGTTTCTACAGAAAAGGAAGAATGATATGGCCATCTTAAATGCTGTCAAAACCTCTGCGCTCAAGCTGAAAATGTTCAGCGAGCTGGTGATGTTTTCCCATACTCTGTTTTCGCTGCCCTTCGCCATCATTTCGATGGTCTGGGCTGCAGGGGGTTGGCCATCCGGCCACATGATGCTGTGGGGACTTATTGCTCTAATCGGTGCGCGGAATGGTGCTAACGCCTTTAACCGTCTGGTTGACCGAACCTTTGACGGCAAAAATCCGCGCACAGCGCACCGTCATCTGCCGCAGCGGCTGCTTGCGGAGAAGGAAGTTATTTTCTTCATTATCATCAACTATGCCTTGTTCATTGTGGCCTCCGGCATGCTGAATCTGCTCTGTCTGCTGCTGTCGCCGGTGGCTATCGTTCTGATCTCATCCTATTCGTATACCAAACGCTTCACGTTCTTAAGCCATTTGTATTTGGGCTTTGTGATTGCCTCGGCGCCGATTGGCGCCTGGTTTGCAGTGACGGGAAATATCGCCTTTACCCCGTTCGTGATCGGCACAATCGTTATGCTCTGGATCGCCGGGTTTGATATCATCTACGGCACCCAGGATATCGATTTTGACCGCCGGAACGGTCTGTGGTCGATTCCCAGCTTCTTCGGACTGGAGAATGCACTGCGCATTTCCAAAGGCCTGCATTTCATTATGATTATGCTGCTGCTGTTCTTGTACCTCTGGCGCGATCTGGGCTGGATGTACCTGGTCGGTATCGGCATTGCTACAATGCTGCTGATGACCGAGCACCGCATTATTAAGCCGCATAACCGGCGGCTGATGAAGGTGGCTTCGTATAATTTGAATCAGGTAATCAGTATGGTGATATTGCTGTGTACGCTGATTGATTATTTTTATGTGAGTTAGGGGTTTGGCGGGGGGCGCGGTTAGGAGAGGCTCCGCTCCGGGGAATGTTTGGACTTCCGGCCGCTGTTGTCTCCAGATGTTTTGGATTAGATCGCTATTAGCGATAACATCTGGAGACAAAGGCGGACGCTATCGCTCCTACAGTTCCAAACTTCCCCGCAGCGAAGTCCTAACCTTGCCTTGGCCCACCCCACGCTAGCCTGCCCAGCATGGGGTGGGCAGGGCACATCGGCGCGGAAAGCTGGCTTACGCGGCTTTCCTTGCTCGGTAGGGCGGAGCAACCCTTGAACTCTGTCCCGCCGGGGCCATCGTTCAAGGACAACCCCAACCCCAGGCGCAGGACATAGAGCTAAACTTACTCACGGGCGCTTCGCTGCGTTCGCTTGTTTAGCGAAAACAAAGGCAAAGGCAAGACAAAGGCAAGGGCGAAATAAGTATCTATCGTCTCGCATTCACCCACAGATGCACAAGTGGGGGGGGAGAGATAGATATGAAGAAGGTCCAACAAGCGAGAGAAATAGATCAATACAAAAGAAGGCCTCAACAATCGGGACCTTCTTTTGTGTTATCGTATTTGATTACAGCTTATTCAGTGAATACCTAATTGAACTGAGAGAGTAATTCTCTGCAGGAGTTATTGCTAAGTGGAATTTGTATACCTAATTCGCCTGAAGCGTCACCACAACGAAGTTTAGTTGGAATTTGTATACCTAATTCCAATAATTCGTCTGTTTGGTAGAATTTCGGCTGATTTAGATATACTTTTTCCACTTTGGCTGGACGCGTCAGACTAAACACCTACTAGATGAACAGGCTGCTCACCAAGTAGTATCAGTCAGTTAGTATATCTGTTCATTTATTTTCCAGTCCATCCATAATCTGTCTTCCAGTCCTTCCGCCTCTGACAGCCCCGAGAGGAGTATGCTTACAGTTACTTCGGTGTTCGGGTTGGCATGAGCCGCTTAGCAGGTCAGTTGTCTATGTTACATGCACCTGCACACTGGCTCGGAGCAGCCTTAACGATCCCGGCCGGTAAAATACTGCAGCAGCGTCTCCAGATCGGCATGCGCCGGGTAGCTGGAGAACTGCTGGATGATTCCAGCGGCTTGCATCAGATAGTTCTGGCTGACCTCTTCCGTGCGGGCCAGGGCGTCACTGTGGACTATCAGGGCCAGTACACGAGCTACCTCCTCATCCGATGAGGAGGGGCCGATGGTGCGAATCACCGGAGCCAGCTCGGGGTCTTGCAGGGCAAACAGTACTGGAAGTGTAACCTGGCCATGGCGCAGGTCGCTACCGGCCGGCTTGCCAAGCACATCGGCAGACTGGGTGAAGTCAAGCAGGTCATCCTGGATCTGAAAAGACATACCCAGCGCTTCGCCAAAGTTGTAAAGCAGGTTCGCGACTTCCTCTGTGCTCTCCGTAGACAGCGCGCCGACCCGCAAGCAGGTTGCCATCAGCAGGGCGGTTTTGTTACGGGATTTCTCCAGGTACTCTTCAAAAGTAAGATTGTAATCGTAGGCATGCTCCATCTGCTGGTATTCTCCCAGACATAACTGAGCGGTAGCCACGGCTGACAAATCATGAACATACCGGTTTTTGTCACCGGTGTATTTGCTGAGCAGCTCGATCACCCGGGCGGACATATAATTCCCGATATGCACCGCAGATAGTACTCCGGTCTTGGTGTGCAGGGCAGGAGCGCCCCTGCGCAGCTCAGCATCGTCAATAATATCATCATGAATTAATGAGGCGGCGTGAATAAATTCAGCGGCAGCAGACAATTGAAGCGTTCTGCGGCCCGAAGGCTTGCGTCCAAAACGGCCGCCGACGATGACCATCAGCGGCCGGAGCCGTTTGCCGCCGGAGCCGGTCAGCTCCAGAATGCTTTGTGCCAGCTGTGACTTTTTGGGTACGTCTTTATCACGGGCTACAATATTCTGAATTTCATGGTTAATTTCGTTCAGGTCTATATTTAAGGCTTCATGCAGCTTCATCTTTACGGTTCCCACCTGTCAAATGGCTTTGCTGGTGCGGCTGTGCTGCCTTCGCTCCTGGATCAGGAACTCTTCAATGCCCGCCGCCGGATTTTGTTCTGCGAAGTCTCCATTTGACCGCGCGATTTGCAATTTTTTAATCGAAGGAGCCAGGTAAGCAACCAGGTCCAGTTCACGGCATTTCACTGCGAATTGCAGATAAAAGCTATACAAATAATCTCCATCCAAAATGTTGCGGGTCAGGTCAGGATGATGTGGGGCACATTCCATATGGCGTTTAGCCGCCACAATTAGAATGATATAAATACCTAGCAAATGGACTTTGCGGTCATATTCCAGATCATGGCGTTCCAGTGCCGAGAGCAGTTGCTCACATTCTGACGGAGAGAGATGCAGTTGAATTCCGGCGATCGGTGACATTTCAGTCTGAAGCAACCGGAAGCTGTCTTCAATGAGTTTTCTGTTCACAAGATTCTCTCCTTCTTGTCGGTTTTGCCGGAAGAAACCATAGCCTTGATTATCCCTACAAAACCCTTTGTTAAAACCAAACAAATCTGTGATGGATTATGCTAGTACCTTGATAAATAAGGAGAGTAATGTGTCCTACGGACACATTACTCTTAAGATCATCATATTCAGCTGCAGCAACACAAAATACACATAAGTTACTGTTATTATTTATTAAACGGTGACAGAAGCATTAAACAACGGGTATTCACATCAGTCTGTAAACAGATACCATCGCCGTACAAGCGGGATTCGTTTCCACTGCTTCTTGAGCCAAGGCAGGACATAGTAGTCCAGACCGAAGACGCTACCCGATCCGCCAATGCACGCGATAGCTGCTCCAACGTACCAGAGCATTTCTGTTGAAGCCATCTTGGTAGACCAAATCATAACGGCCATACCTATGGTCGCTATGGAAGAGATAGCTGTAAACAAACCAACGATAAGCATAACACCGAAGACGATTTCGGCACAAACCATGCCGATTTGGAACCACTTAGCCAGGGCTGTATAATCTGTTCCGCCACTGTTATAGAACATCAAGTTCATGAACCAATGGGTGATATCATAAATCCATCCTGGAACCCATAAAGCTTCAACCGCTTCCTTGGCAGTTGTTACTGCGGAAGCTGCGGATTGGGCATCCACTGTATCCTTGACGGCATCGACGGCAACGCTGGCCGAGGAGGCAGCATCCGTAAGATGTGCAGGAGCAGGAATCAGGAAAATCTTATTCGGATCTTCCCAGATCTTTCTGAGCTTGTCTATCCCTTCATATAACCACATGCCCCCAAGCAGCATACGGAGCGGAACCAGCCAGAAATTCGGGGAACGTTTGGAGAAGTAGCCGCCCACGAAGCTCTTGCGGTTCTCTACATGGAAGAATTCATGCATCATGTAGGTCCATACTTTGTTAAAGCCTACGACTTGAGACAGATAGAACATATTGATGAAATGCTTGGACAGCATTGCCATGAATCCGGTAAGCATGAAGAACTTGCCTGGAAGACCTACGTTGGCAACACCGTAGCGGCTGCCGATGGAGACCATGGTGCCATGGAAGCCTGGTTTGTAGGCTTTTTTGGCGGTACCGCTGATGTCTGCTGCGATATTGTTCGCAATGACCGGAGCGGCTTGTTCAGCATTTTCAACCATCTGCGGAACCGGACGGGTTTCGCCTTCAGGAATGAAGAAGATGTTATCCCCTACTACGTAGACATTCTTATGGTCAACACTTTCCAAGTGCTCGTTGGTAACGATGCGTTTACGCCCTTGCTGTTGTACTTCAAGGCCGCCAACGATTTCGGAACCTTCTACACCGGCAGTCCAGACAATTGTCTGGGAATCCACGATGTTTTTCTCGCCGAGGGCTACACTGCCGTTGCCCACTTCAGTGATCTTGGCACCGGTAACGATTTCGACGTTCAGCTTGCGCAGACGGGCTTCAGCCTTCTGAATCAGCTTATCCGGGAGGATAGGCAGAATCTTCGGAGCCATATCGGCAACGATTAGACGTACTTCGGATGGATCAATGAAGAACTCCTTGCACAGCTCTTCGCGTTGCTCAGCCATTTCCCCAACCAGTTCGACACCCGTGAAGCCAGCACCGATGATGACGAAGGTCAGCATTGCACGGCGGACAGCAGGATTTTTCTCCTTGGCGGCTTTGGTGTACATATCGCGAATCTGGCGTTTGAGCGCAACCGCATCATCGTACGACCAGAAGGAGAAGGTGTTCTCTTCAGCTCCGGGAATTCCGAAGAATGTAGGTTTGCTGCCTGTTCCGATTACCAGGTAATCATAAGCATAGGTCGCTTTGTCGGATTTCAGCTTCTTGCTCTTGAAGTCAATATTGCTGATCTCATCCAGAACAACATCCACTTTCAGACCGGCAAAAATTTTCTTCAAATCAATTTTGATTGAATCCTCAGGCGCACGGTTCGCGGACACCTCATGCAGCTCAGTCAAGAGAGTGTGATAAGGATTGCGGTCGATCAGCTTAATTTCTACATCTTTGTTGTTCTTATACTTCTTTGCCAGTTTCTTAGCCGTGAGTACGCCGCCGTAGCCGCCGCCCAAAATGACTATTTTTTTCAAGAGAAACTCACCTCATTCATCTGATTAGCTGCAAAAGGGAAGCGAATGTTATTTCGCGCCTTCAAGTGCTTTTTCTGCAAGTGTAAAGTATTCGCCAACGTGGATGGAAACACCGGAAATTGCATCAGTTTTGCCTTCTGCATCCAGTTTAGGAGCAGCACCTTTGTTTTCAAGGAAGTATTTTTCGGCAAGAGCAATTTCTTCGTGCCATTCAGCAGAAGCGCCGCCGGCTTTCATGCCGTATTTGCCATCAATGGAAAACTGTTTCTTGTCATCGCCTGCAGCGTTCACGCCGCTGAAATTAGCAGCTACGATATTTCCGCCTGCAACCGTAATTGCAACAGTGGATTTCCAGCCGGATTTAGCATCCATTTCGCCTTCAGCAGTGTAGCCACCGTCTTTGTATGGTCCAAGTTGTGCAGGACCTGCAGCCAGGGCAGCTTGAGATGCGGTAACAAAGTCACTTACTCCAACGGAAACGCCGGAAATGGCATCGGTTTTGCCTTCAGCATTTACAACTACTGCTGCAGGATCTTGTTTTTCAATCAAAAAGGCTTCAGCTTTAGCCGCTTGCTCATGCCATTCAGCTTGGCCGCCGCCTTTGGATACCAGTCCGTATTTACCATCTTCAGAAACTTTTTTCTTCAGATCGCCAGCTTTTTTAGTATTGAAAGCATCCCAATCTGCTTTGGTGATTTTTCCGCCTTCAACAGTCAGCAGAACGAATGATTGCCAGCCTGTTTCTTTGTCAGCTGGTGCTGTTCCGTAATATGTTCCATCTTGATACTTACCTGTTTCAGCAGTTGCAGTGCCGGCGTCGGATGCAGCAGGTGCAGCGGACTCGACAGGGGCATTAGTAGCTGCCGCGTTGTTACTATTGTTGTTGTTACCACAGCCTGCGAGCAAAGTACCAAGTACAAGAGCGCTCGACAAAATTACAGAAGCTTTTTTCATTTTAGTATGACCTCCAAAGAAATAGTTTAAAATATATATATTAAAATGTAAAACATTTTAATAGTAATTGGAAGTGATAAAAATCACTTTATAAATGACATTTATCACTTTTGAATCCGTCCAAAGACCCTTTTTGTAGCAGCCTTATGACATATATCGGCGTATAATAGAAAAAAATTTAATTATCTCGTTTCATCTTCGATGGCATTCTAGCATAAGCAGGACATAATACATGTGAAAATAATCACTTAAAGATAAAGTTTTTTATTGACAGTTGAATTATATCAAATTTTAAAATACTAAGATACTAGTTTAAAGGACTATTATGTGACAGAAACCGACGGGGGTTGCTGTTCTTTTCTGCGGCCGGGATTAGATTCATTTTTAAGGATCAGGGGTAATGATTTTGTAAGACATGAGCCTCTGGTCATACTAAAAAGGCACCTAAGGAGATGAGCATGTAATGGATAGTAATGTAATCAAGGGAAAGTGGATGCAGCTTAAAGGTGAGGCCAAGAAACAATGGGGACAACTTACAGATGATGATCTTGATGTTATCGACGGTGAGAAGGATAAGCTGGTAGGCAAACTTCAGGAACGTTATGGCCATACCAAAGATGATGCGGAAGCGGAATACCGCAGCTGGGAGCAATCCATCCGCCACTAATATAACACACCCTCAAAACAGGATAATCACATAAACAGGAGAGGCGATGTCTATGTATAAATCCCATGTCGTAACCGGCAGAATTATCGAGATCAACGCTGATCGGGTACTTACACAGCAGGGAGAGATGTTCTGCAGCTTTCATCCCCGGTACTATATGCTTCCGGATGTTGAGACATGGACACCTGAGGAATGTGACCTGAAAGAGGAGCCTGTAATCATATTGCATGAGCAGAGCGGAGGCCAGAGCTTGAAAAGCCGCTGGAGTTCTATAAGGCCCTGGTTTCCGCAGCATAAGAAGAGCGCAAATCGTATCTGATTTGCGCTCTTCTTATGCAGAAAGGCATATATCGGAGAAGGATTTGGGCCTGGTTCGCAGGTATTAATGGGACTGTAATTTCATGTGTTGATCCTACTATTATGGTACTATGATTGATAAGAATTACATATTTGTAAGCGTTGAAGGAGTGGTGCTATGGAATACTTGAAGATTTTTTTTATGAACACAGCTCTGCTGATTACTGTCGCTTATCTGGCGAATTTAATATATAAGCATACTATTTCTCATGCTCCAGAGACTGTCAAAAAGGCAAGCTGGGTCGTGCTTTCCATCTTTGCCGGTTGGATCACGATATTGTTTGGCTACAGACTGCATGAGAACGCCATCTTTGATTTGAGGTTTGTGCCGCTGATTATTTCTACGCTTGCATTTCCCCAGCCCTTTATTCTAATTATCATCGGTGTTGGCATAGGCTTGACCCGTCTCATCTTCGGGATGAACGAGGCGGCGGTAGCAGGCGTGCTGAATTTATCGATTCTGGGCTTCGTCTGTGCCGGGCTCAGCTACTGGGTGCGCCGCACCACGGTTACGATTGTGGGTAAGGGTCTCCTTATCATTCTGGTTGTGAATCTGATGAATGCGGTGAATATCATTGTTTTTGGAGTGATACCGGATCGGGTGTACATAACGGAAATTATGCCTATCACACTGCCTGCCGGGATTGTTCTCAGTATGCTGTTTTCGCTGATCATCCGTGATTTCCAGCTTGATCTGCAGCGCACGGGCCAGGTAGTAAGGGCGAACAAACTGCTCTCCGCACAGGCGGAAGAGCTGCACAAGAATAAGATCGTGCTGGAGGAAAGGGCCAAGCAGCTGATGCTGGCCTCCCAATTCAAATCGGAGTTTTTGGCTAATATGTCCCATGAACTGCGAACACCTCTCAACAGCATCATTAATTTATCGCAGATTATTGAAGAAAATGATCAACAGCTCACCCCGGAGGAGATCACCGAATATGGCTCAATCATTCACCGGTCCGGCGGAGATCTGCTGGCGCTGATTAATGATATTCTGGATCTCTCCAAGGTAGAGGCGGGCAAGCTGGATGTGGTTAACGAGGAGTTGAATGTCAGCGAGATTCCGGAATTGCTCGCGCTTCAGTTTACTGTGGTGGCCAGAAAAAAAGGACTGGAATTCAATATTAACCTTAGCGAGGACGTCCCCGCGGTAATTCATTCCGATCCCCAGCGGGTGCAGCAGATTCTCCGTAATCTGTTATCCAATGCGTTTAAGTTCACTTTGAACGGCTTTGTATCGCTGAATGTTCGAATGATAGAGCGGTCAGAAGGGCAAGCCCTGAAGCGCTGGGTGGTCTTTGATGTACAAGACAGCGGAATTGGAATCGCCGCCGACAAGCATACGGTAATCTTTGAGGCCTTTCAGCAGGCGGACAGCAGCATCAGCCGCAAGTATGGAGGGACGGGCCTCGGTCTGTCCATCAGCAATGATCTGGCTAAGCTCCTGGGCGGCTACATTACACTATCCAGCAAGGAGGAACAAGGCAGCCTCTTTTCCCTATATTTGCCACTGTGATGGTCCGGGCAAGAAGGTGCTTGGAAGTCCAACTTTATTTGTGATTTTGGCGTATTGACAGGAGCTTGATGCGGAGTAGAATGAAGCAAAAGCCGCATCAAAGGAGTGTTATCACCCCCATGAACATCATGAGAAACAGGCTTGGCGGTTCACGTCCAAAAGTTCTCCGCAAAGCCTCAGTACATCGTAAGAATCTGCAGATCGCAACGTTTGAGGGGATACCATCAACGATATTTCAGGTGCTGCTCCAAGGGCAGTTTCTGACAGGCTTTCTGTTATATCTAGGAGCCAGCTCCAGCCAGATAGGTTTTGTGATTGCACTTACTACACTGGTTAATGTAGCGCAGATAGGTGTGGCTTTTCTGATTCAAAAGCTGCCGAGCCGCAAATGGGCCATGGTAACCTTTATCGGCTTACATAGGCTGCTCTGGGGCTCCACGGGGCTCGTTCCGTTTATTTTTCCGCAAGAGCACTGGGTCACCGCATTTATCGTATTATATACGATTGCATTCATTGCCAATACAGCCGGTGGTGTTTTGTGGAGTTCTGTGATCAGTGACCTTGTTCCCGCACGGGTGAGGGGCCGTTACTTTGGAATCCGCAATACGTTTCTGAATGCCCTGGGAAGTCTTGTGATGTATGGCGGAGGCATTGTACTAGACCGTTATCCGGGAGGGCACGGGTTTCTGATTCTGTATATTGTGGTCTGGATTTTTTCCATCTCTAATATCATTGTGTTCTTTTTCTATCCGGACGTACCGTTTGAGAAATCGGAAGAGAAGGACTTTCTGCCGATGCTCAAGAAACCGCTGCATGACACGTTGTTCATGAAATCTACGCTGTTCCTGTCCGCGTGGCTGCTGCTGCAGAACCTGACAGTGCCGCTCTATTCCTATGTCATGCTGCAGCTGCTGAATATCAATTATGAGACCTTGTCCCTGCTGAACGTCTCACAGACGATCTTTATGATGGCAAGCTTCTATGTGTGGGGGAATCTGAACGCCAAGTACAGCAATAAGCGGCTGCTGCTCTGGACATTGCCGATCATTGCCATATCCTCGTTGCTCTGGGGGCTGCTGTCTGTAATGCCGATGCTGCTGGTGCTGTTCGCCGCCCATATTGTGTTCGGTGTGGGAGTAGGAGGCTTCAACCAACTGGCCTTTAACTTCATCATTGGCGATACACCAAAGAAAGAGCGGCCAATGTATATGGCGATGTATGCGGCTCTGACTGGACTCGCTGCGTTTTTTGGACCGCTTATCGGAGGGCGGATTTATGAGTGGATACAAGAATGGCCGCAATGGATGCAGGTATACGGGATGCAGATTATCGTAGGGACGCTGATGCTTCTTCTCGCACTGCTGCTGGGCCGGCGTATTCTGAAAGACTAACTGCAGAGGATGGCCAGGTCTTCCTCTTATTTCGGATGAAAGGAGACCATTCAATGACGAAAATTGCAGTAGTGCTGGGGGCTACGGGTCTTGTAGGCCGTGCGCTTACGGAAGATCTGCTGAATGGGGGTTGGGAGGAAGTGCGTGTGCTGGTGCGCCATCCGATGAAGCTTCAGCATCCCGGACTGAAGCAGGTTATCATCGACTGGGAGCAGCTCGCACAGTACAAGGAACAGTTTGCCGGTGCTTCTGCTGTCTTCTGCTGTCTCGGAACAACCATCAAGACAGCTGGCTCGCAGGAGCAGTTCGAACGAGTGGATCTGGAATATCCGCTTGCTGCTGCGTCACTGGCCAAAGCAAGCGGCGTGAAGCAGTTTCTGGCGGTTTCATCGATGGGGGCAAGCGTCAAATCGCGCAATTTCTATTCCCGCACCAAAGGGAAAGTGGAGGAGGGGCTGATTGCTGCCGGTTTTCAGGGACTCCATCTGTTCCGCCCTTCCCTGCTGCTGGGAGAACGTGAGGAATCCAGGCCCGGTGAACGGGCAGCCGCCGTTGTGATGAAGGCACTGGACTTCGCCATGGTCGGACATGCAGCCAAGTACCGGGCAATACCCGCAGCGAAGGTGGCTAGAGCAATGAGGAACATCGCCCTTGCCGATACGCGCGGTGTTCATGTCTATACCAACGAAGTCATTCATGTAATTGGAAAAGTGGAGGCCTGAGGTTTGCAATAAGCTTGGCTCAGGACGTACAATGGGACATAAATCATACGTACATAGAGAGATCACTGTCTTGTACAGCAAACAGGAGGAGAACATGAGCAAAAAACAGGTAGCAACCGCAAAAGCCCCAGGCGCAATCGGCCCTTACAGTCAGGCGATCGTGGCCGGGAACTGGGTATACACTTCGGGTCAACTGGGTCTGAACCCGGAAACAGGAGCTCTGGCAGAAGGTGTAGAGGAGCAGGCCCGTCAATCGCTAAGCAATGTGAAGGCGATCCTCGAAGAGGCTGGTGCATCCCTTGAGCATGTAGTGAAGACGACCGTGTACCTAAAGGACATGAATGATTTTGCGGCTGTAAACGAAGTGTACAGCACATTCTTCACGGAGCCATATCCGGCACGCAGCGCTGTTGAAGTTGCACGTCTGCCAAAGGATGGACTTGTAGAGATTGAAGCGGTAGCCCGGAAGAAATAAGCCTAAGGGTTATGAGAGTCCCTGAGTGTTTCCGTACCTTGGAAGCACTCAGGGATTTTTTTTGAACAGATAAGAATGACCTCAAAATTTACTCCGGCGTGGTGTCAGCAGCAGCCAAGTGCTGTAGAGCAGCAGTAAGCCGGCAGCGACTAGCCCCGTAATAAACACACTGCCGGTATCTTTATGCTCCAGGGCAATGGCCATGAAGGCCCACACGAAGACCAGCGGATAGATCCTGTCCCGGTAAGGGAAACTGACAATAACAGCGAGCAAAGTGCCGATACTGAGCATTATTACGGCCCAGGTGGGATCACTTAACCCGAAGCCATCCCACTGGTTCTTTTCCAGGACGACGCTGACATTGACAATAGTGGCAACGGAGATCCAGCCCAGATAGAGGCTGAACGGCAGCTTGACCAGCCATTGTTCCCCTGGAGTGGGGCTCGTGATGCTGCGGGTTTTGCGGTAGATGACAATCAGTGTAATCAGCATCAGCAACATAACCGCGAGGGACAGTTCAATATAGAGATATTGCCAGAGGAACAGCCAGCCCATATTAAAGATGCAGCTAAGCACAAACCAGATGCTGATCGGCCGTACGGAATCCCGGGAGCTGGTACCCTGCCGGAATGGATAGACGATGAAGCCGGCGAGCAGCAGATAGATCAATGACCAGATAGAAAAGGCATAGCCGGCAGGTGTGAGCAAGGTATGATACCTGTCCGAAATTTCACTGGTGCTGTTCCCGCCAAGCGGGAGGGTCACCGATAGGGTATTTACGACGAGTACACCAAGGAAGAACAGCAGATTCCACCATTTATAAGAATTGTTTCGACTCATTTTCATTCACTCCCTAACCCTGATTATTTTGTGCTGAAGCTGGCGTCTACATAGAATATACCCGCATTCACAGCTGATAAGACCATTTTTGGTAAAAAAATGACCAGGGGGTCATAAAGTTTGCGGATAGCAGTCCGGTAACGCTGGGTAATATGTATTAAAGTAAAAGCCGCAACAGCCGAAGGGGGAAAGCAAGCATGGAGAGCAGTGAAGCGATTCGTCCCGAGAAAATGGGTCCGCTGGTTATGAAGGAGACCTGGAATACACCTGGAAGCTTGGTGTCCTGGGAACGCTCCGAGAATATATATATTGTCCAGGGAGAACGCGGAGGTATTGTTTTTGTCTTTTTGAATGACGAAATATTCCGGATGAAAGTGTTTCGGGACAAGGTGCCTGATCTGACGACGACTCCGGCGGTGCTGGCCGAGAGCTGTATCCCGCACTTGTTCCCTGTGGAGGAGAATAACGATCAGCTGACCTTTACGACCAGTGCAATCAAGCTGATCGTTGAGAAAACGTCCCTGCTGCTGCGTGTGGAGAACATGGACGGAGAGATTGTTATGCAGCAGAATCTGACGAGCTGGAATCCGCGCGGCGCGAGCCACGCAGAATATGATATGCAGCCGGACTCTCACTTTTACGGGCTGGGGGAGAAGGCAAGCTTTCTCGACAAACGCGGGGAACGCTACACCAACTGGAACACCGATGTGTTTGCCCCCCATTTGCCGGAAATTGAAGCTCTATATGAGTCCATTCCGCTGCTCATTCATGTGCATGGCGAGCTGTCTTATGGCCTTTTCCTGGACAATACGGGCCGGAGCGATTTTGACATGCGCTCTCACGGGGTGGCGTTTACCATCGGGTGCTCTACGGGCGCCTATGATGTCTATTTCATTAATGGCCCCGAAATAAAGGATGTGGTCAAAAGATACACCTCACTGACCGGCCGGATTGCATTGCCGCCCAAATGGGCCATTGGCTATCACCAGTCACGCTACAGCTATATGAATCAGCAGGAGGTGCTTCAGCTTGCCCGGACCTTCCGCGAAAAGAACATTCCATGCGATGTCATTTATCTCGATATCCACTATATGGATGAATACCGGGTGTTCACCTTCGATCCGGTCAATTTCCCCGAACCTGAGAAGATGATTGCCGAGCTGGGCGAGCTGGGGGTGCGGATTGTGCCGATTGTAGATCCCGGTGTCAAAAAAGACCCCAACTATGAAATATATAAGCAAGGGGTGCTGGAAAAACATTTTTGCCGTTTCCTGGAGGGTGACATCTTCTTCGGCGAGGTCTGGCCAGGGATCAGCGCGTTTCCCGATTTCAGTGATGTCCGCACTGCCGAGTGGTGGGGCGATCTGCACAAATACTATACCGACCTGGGCATTCAGGGCATCTGGAATGATATGAACGAGCCTGCGGTGTTCAATGAGTCGAAGACCATGGACCTTGATGTGATGCATTTCAACAATGGCCGTCCGGTCACGCACGAGGAATACCACAATCTGTACGGAATGATGATGTCTAAGGCTACGTATGAAGGACTGGCGGAGCATATGGGCGGCGAACGCCCTTTTGTACTGACACGGGCCGGGTATGCGGGAATTCAGCGCTATGCCGCTGTGTGGACCGGGGATAACCGCAGCTTCTGGGAGCATATGGCGATGGCCATGCCGATGGTACTCAATATGGGGCTGTCCGGTCTCGCTTTCTCGGGGCCGGACATCGGAGGGTTTGCCCACCATACCTCTGCCCAGCTACTGGTGCGCTGGACGCAGATGGGGGTCTTTTTCCCGTATTGCCGCAATCACTCTTCCATCGGCACGCTGCGCCAGGAGCCCTGGTCATTCGGGGAAGAGGTGGAGGCGATTCTGCGGGAGTTCATCGGACTGCGCTACCGCTGGATGCCGCATATCTATAATCTTTTCCGTGAAGCTGAAATGACGGGCCTGCCCGTGATCCGCCCGCTGATTCTGGAATACCCGCGTGATCCGCATGTGACGAATCTGTGTGACCAGTTCCTGCTTGGGGAGAATGTGGTGATTGCTCCAGTGTACCGGCCGGACACGGACCACCGCTCCGTCTATCTGCCGGAGGGGCTGTGGATCGACTATTGGGACGGAGAGGTTACCGAGGGCGGGCGGCATATTTTGGCTGCTGCCCCGCTGCGGATTATGCCGATGTACATCAAGGCAGGGACCTTTGTGGCCGAAGGACCGCTTAAGCAGTATGCGCTGGAGAATACGGCCGAGACGATGATCTTTCATCTGTATGGTGCCCGGGCGCGGGATGGGTTCCTGGCCTCCTTTTCCCTCTATGAGGACGACGGACATAGCTTCAGCTATAAGGAAGGGCTCTATTCGGAGATCAGCGTCCATGCGAAGGGAGAAGACGGTGAACTGCGCCTGGGCTGGACCTATACGGTCCGCGAGTATGCGCCGCGAAGGAAAATGCTGCGCTTTGCGCTATGCTATCCGGAATTCACTGCAGCTTCTGTAGACGGGCTTGCCGAAATCAGTCTGGAACAGCTGGAGGAGGGCCGGACGGGCTGGGCACGCAACGGCGGAAATGGCGCGCTTCTAATCCAGGTGAACGATGATCCGGATGGCGGGGAGCTGCGTATTCAGGCAGCGAAGGAGTAGAGAGGCTGATAAGAAGGAATCGGGAGGACTGCTGATAGGAAAGACTGCGAGGGCAGGAAAAGACTTGCTGATAGTCGGACCTTTAGGATATAAAATATGCAGGTCCAGGCCATTGGGCCACCTTCAAGGGTGGGCTTCTTACTTCTTGGGAAAGCCTGGATTTCCTTCGTTGGAGATAAGGGGGGAGAGAGTCAGGGGGCAGCGGGTAGTGAAGTGGAATTAGTGAACTTAAATGGGCTCAAAGGCGCTTTGTAAAAGGTATTAGTGGGAATTAGTAAACTTAATCTAAGTGAATTCATCTGAGAGGGTGCGAATCGGTCAGATTAGGTCTACTTTTTCCCACTAGCGATTGTGGGGAGTGGTAGGGGGAATAATTAGGTTTACTTATTCCACTTGGTTTTGCCGCTTGGTTCAACGTGATCCGGAATGACTAGAGGAAGCATAGGGTTACTCTGCGAGCAGGAACGGGCAGGTTGCAACCATGTTCGGACAAACGAGGGGAACCGCTAAATCAACCGCTATTTAGCGGTTTTTTGGCATGGATTGAGCGGATGAAGAGGGATTGGCTACCATGATAAGTGGGTAAATCCGCAAAAAGCAGATAAATCTGCAGAAAAAAGTGCAGAAAGGTTTTTAAATATCTCCTTTTTCGTATAAGATGAAGGGATGAAGAAAAAAACATTTGGCAATCCGGGGGCCGTTCATTCAGACTCTCCGGTTACCTGTAACTATATTTCTTGCGGAGAAGGATTCAGTCTTCCTGATGGGGGGCAGACTGGCTCTTTCTGTTTGCTCAAAAAGAATGGAGATCATCAATGATTAAGCATCTGTATGCAATATGGTTAGGGGACGTATTTTTCTGCTTCTCCGGCGAAACCTCGGAGCCCAAGGTAGACGCATGGACGCGTGTGGTCAAACGGCTGGAGCTTCGGAGCGGATGGCGTCCTTTTGCGGGTGCTGCACTGAGGCTCACGGAGGTGAAATATCCGGTTGCCGCCTCTGCGGAAGGGAGAACCACGCGGCGCGGCTTGCCGGGGCGGACGCTTGAGGGGTTGGCCCTCGCGCCGAAGGATGCCTTCGAGCTGCTGCTCGGCTGGGACGAGCAGCTATGCCGCAGCCAGGGCCTGGAGCCGGGCGGGGAGCTGCGCTATTGGGCTGCCGCCGCCCGCTTCGCGCTGGAGCTGATGGGCACAGGCGGTATTGTGCCGGGGGCGCTGCCGCCCCGGCCGTTAGGCTCCCGCCGCCGCGGAGGAGAACAGGCGGCGTCGGCTGCCTGGTCTCCGGCCTTCCGGCAGGAGGCAGACAGGGAGCTGTTCCTGCAAATGGCGGCATCTATGCCGGTGCTGGCGCTCGGAACGCATGTGGCAGAGGAAGGCGACCTGTCTTCCCGTGAAGATGCCGGTGCATATGTGCTCTATTCCTTCCTGCAGTCGGTAATGACTGCGGAGATCAAGCGGGTTGTTGCACAGAACGAAGTGAAGCTTGCACCGTACAAGGCGAACTACCGGCGCGGCTACTCCCCTTTGACAGAGCTGTGGTGGAACAGTCTGCTTACGGGCAGCCGCGATATTCCGGTACAGGGAACACAAGCCGAAGTGACGGAGCTTCTGGCTGCAGTGAACGGAACCGCCGGCAACGAAGTGCCGCATGCGGAGACAGAAGAAGCACGCAGCGGACAGCTCAGCCTGGGGCTGCGTCTGGAGCCGCCCGCGGACGAGAACGAGGATTGGCGGTTGTCCTTCTGGGTGGAGAGCCGGGAAGAGGGGGAATTCTGGCTACCAGCCGCGGCAATCTGGAGCAGCCGTGAACGCGAATTCATGCTCTGGGGCAAGCGGTACCGCAATATTCAGCAGCAGCTGCTGTCCGCACTGGGCCGGGCAGGCAAGCTGTCACCGGACATTCAGCGGGCGCTGACCGTACCTGCTCCGGACAGTGTGAAGCTAACGCCGGAACAGCTCTATTTGTTCCTGAAGGAAAGTGTACAGCCGCTGCGTGAGCGGGGCATTACTGTGCAAATGCCGTCCCGCTGGAGCCGTGAGGGCCGGCGGCGGATCGGAATGAAGATGAAGATGCAGCCGCCGGCTGGCGGAATCGACGGCCCCGCCCAGGCTGCACTGGGCATGGAACAGCTGATTTCCTTCCGCATAGAAGCTTCGCTGGGGGATTCGGATGTCACTGAGGACGAACTGAACGCATTGGTGGAGGCTGGCGTACCTTTTGTGCGGTTCCGCGGGGAATGGATTGAGATTGATCCGAAGGAGCTCCGCCAGGTGCTCAGATATATGAAGCGTAATGAAAGCGGAGAAATGTCGGCAGCAGACTGGATGCGTCTGGAAGCCGAAGCAGGCGAGGAACGGCTGTGGAAGGGGATGTCGGTGACCGGAATGGAAACCACCGGTCTGCTGGCTTCGCTTATGCAGGGCGACATGCTGCGGCATCTCCCGCTGCGTCCAGTCCCTCCCGATTTACACGGAACGCTCAGACCATACCAGGAACGCGGGTTTCAGTGGCTGGCCTCGCTGAGCGGGTTAGGCTTCGGGGTCTGTCTGGCGGATGACATGGGACTGGGAAAGACGGTCCAGGTGATTACCTGTTTGCTGGATCGCGCGCTCACTGCGGAGCCGGAACAAAAACACGAGCCTGTGCTTATTCTATGTCCGACTTCCCTGCTGGGGAATTGGCAGCGGGAACTGCAGCGTTTCGCGCCTTCACTACGGGTGCACATTCATCATGGGGGGCGCCGGATTCGCGGCGAAGGCTTCGCCCAGCTTGCGGCCAGTCACGAAATCGTCTTGACCACGTATCATCTCGCCGGACGGGACAGTGAGGATCTGGCAGGTGTAAGGTGGTCAACGGTGGTCCTGGACGAGGCGCAATACATCAAGAATCATCGTACCAAGCAGGCACAGAGCGTGATGAAGCTGTCGGCGCCTCACCGCATTGCTATGACGGGTACTCCCGTAGAGAACAGACTGGGCGAGCTATGGTCTATCTTTCACTTCCTGAATCCGGGATACCTGGGAACGTACCATTCGTTCCGCCAGCGTTATGTTTCCGGAGAAGGAGGAGAGCGGCTGCGCGAGCTGCACCGCCTCGTGTCGCCTTTCCTGCTGCGGCGTCTGAAGAGTGATCCGGATATCTCCAAGGATCTGCCGGAGAAGCTGGAGCTGAAGCAGTACTGTGCGCTCACAGAAACTCAGGCAGCGTTGTATCAGGGAGTAGTCAATGAAATGCTGGGCGTAATCGGAGAGCGCTCGGGTATGGCCCGCCGGGGTCTGGTGCTGTCCTCTCTGACCAAGCTGAAGCAGATTTGTGATCATCCGCAGCTGTTCCGCAAGGATGAGGGGCGGGGACAACGCAGTGAGGCTTCGGGCAAAATGGACGTCATGTTCGAGGTGCTGGACAGTATCGCTGAGCTTGGAGAATCGGCACTCATCTTTACCCAATATGTGGCGATGGGCGAGCTGTTGGTCAGCAGGCTGGCCAGACGGTATGGCAAAGCACCGCTCTTTCTGCATGGCGGGGTCCCTAAGCGGGAACGCGATGAGATGGTGCATGCTTTTCAAGAGGGGGAAGGCCCTGCCTTCTTCGTTCTCTCGCTCAAAGCCGGTGGTGTCGGGCTGAATCTGACCCGGGCCAACCACGTGCTGCATTATGACCGCTGGTGGAATCCGGCAGTCGAGAATCAGGCGACCGACCGGGCTTTTCGGATCGGGCAGCACAAAAATGTGCAGGTGCATAAGCTGATCTGCCAGGGAACCCTTGAAGAGAGAATTGATGAGCTGATCGAACGTAAAAAGAATCTCTCAGAGCAGGTCGTCGGCTCCGGCGAAAACTGGCTGACCGAGATGTCGAATCATGAACTGAAAGAGCTCATTGAGCTGCAAGGGCAGGACTGGATGTAGCGGATACGGACGAAATAAAGGAGGAATCAGCAATGAGCGGAGGGCTTGAGCTTCGGCTGGACATCCAGCCCGGTAGGGTAAAAGCAAGAAGTCTTCAGGGGTCCGGGTCAACGCCGGAACTGCAGGGTGTGCGAAAAGCAGCATCAGCCGTACAGGAGCCGGAAGCCGCAGCGGTTCTTTCTTTGGAAGTTCCGCCATGGACGGCTGAACGGAAAAGAACGGTTCTGCGCGAGCTCGCTGCGCATCCGGGAGAGCTGTATGGACTTCTGCAGGGAGAGTTGAGCGTAAGGCTTGCCGGGCTTGGCCTGCTGCCTGCAGAGGAGGAGCTTGCCTCTGCGGTCTTCGGGCAAGAGCTCGACGCCGCAGACAAGGCCCGGCTGCAGACCCTGCTGACGCAGCGGCTGACGGAGGAGCCGCTGCTGGCTCTGTCGTTGCGCGGCCTGGGAAAGGAAGAGCTGCTGGCAGGCGTATTTGGCCTGTGGGCCGAAGCCGGCACCGAAGAAGAAGGAGAAGCTGTGCCGGACGCTTCAGGTGCACTAGCTGCGGAGCTTGCCCGGCTGGAGCGCAAGGGTCCTGCGGTCGCCTCAGGAGAATGGATGGCAGAGGCTGCCGCCGAAGGCTCGCTTCACCAGCCGGGGCCGCTGTTTCACGAGATCGCAGCCCGGCCGTTTCCGGTGTCTCCGGTGGTAGCTGTGCCAACAGAGGATTGGAAGTCCCTTCTTCCACAGACCCCCAGGGCGACCGAAGGGCTGGCGCTGATCATGCGGGAAGTAGCCGAGGCGGCTGCCCGCCGGGCTGCCGGTCTAAGTAAGATGTGACCATGAAGCGGAATTATACGAAAGGCAGCATATGAACAGGTTACCCGCTGTTCATATGCTGCCTTTTTAGATGATATAAGTCCTAATTTTGTTCAGGGGTCTTATTTCGTGGAGGGACCTTCCGCCAGCTCCAGAATCTCCCGGCGGAGGCGGAGCATTTTCTGGTCCAGTTCATCGGCGGCGCGTGCCGCTTCCTTCAATTCCTCTGCGACATGGGGAGGGAGCTGCTTGTCGAATTTATAATATAGAATATGCTCCATGCTGGCCCAGAAATCCATTGCAAGCGTGCGCAGCTGAATTTCGGCCTTCACCCAGCGGGTTCCCTCCAGCAGCACCAGCGGCATGGCTACAATGAGATGCAGACTTTGATAGCCGTTGGGTTTGGGGTGGGCAATATAATCCTTGATCTCCAGCACCCGCATGTCTTCGCGTGCACACAGATGGTCGACCAGACGGTAGATATCCTTTACAAAGGCGCAGACGATCCGCATGCCTGCGATATCATGAATGTGCTGCTCCATATTGTCCAGTGTGAATTCATGCCCTTTGCGTTCCATCTTCTGCAGAATGCTCTTGGGCTCCTTGATCCGGCACTTGACATGCTCAATCGGACTGAAACCGTCGCGCACCTGCCATTCCGTCTTGATGATATCAATCTTATTCTCAAGCTCATTCAGTGCATGGCGGTAGAGCGCCGGCAGCGCTTTGAAGCTTTCCATCTGCTTGGCGAAGTCTTCGCTCATTTGCCACTTCTGCAAATCCTTGACATGTACCTGCAACTGATTCAGCGTAACCTGTGTACTATCGTTTTCTTCCACTGAGACTCTCCCGGTATTCATGATTTGTGACTGGTTCATAATTATATTTTAACCCATGTAGAGCCCTGGAAGCAAAAAAATAAGACCCGGTCCCTCTGGATGAATGCCGGGGAGTCCGGGTCCTGAAATGGAAGAAAAGCAGCTCGCGGCCAGTTTTGCAGAAACATTTTGACGTCCGCCGCGTATTAGCACACATAAAGTTTCGGGCAGGCGCGTAGTTATTTGTTGGTAGGCGAGCCCCCATCATAGCCTGTGTCCTCGTAGCCGGTGTTGGCAAGCTTCGGCAGAACATTCAGCTGTTCGATTGTCTGACGGGTCTCCGGGGTGCCATGGCGGTGGAGATACTGAAATACCCGGAGGGTCTGATCGTCGAACTGGTTAATGGCCTCATCGTGGTCTGCGGACTTGTAGGGCACAAACGCACGCCGGAAGGCATACTCGTCCTCCCTAGCCAAATCCTTGAGGATATCCTGAAGCCCTGTCAGCTCTTCAGCGGTAAGCAGGACCTCATACTCACCCGAGTCATTGCGCACATCCTGAATGAGGCCATGACTTACGGACACGAAATAGCGTTTCTTGTCATCGCCATGCAAGTGTAATCCCTCCATCATTCGATGTTTCTCGCTAAAACAGGTACTGTCCTTTGTAGGACGGAGAAGCCGTTTTCACGTAGTATTATACACAGAATGACAAATAATGAATCTGGCCGGGACATTTGGTATGATAGAAGCACAATTCCGCTTCTGCAAGGAGCGTAAAGGGTTAACTACACTATACGAGGCTGCGATCAGCCCGGTTCTCACTCTGGAGAAGGAGGAACTTACAATGAATTTTTTGCAACGGATCAAGGACGGTGCCAGCCGGGTGAGCGAAAAAGCGCAAAGCTCGGTGGAAATTGGCAAACTGAATGGTCAAATATCGGATATTGAGCGTGAGATGGAAATGGAATTTATGAAAATGGGAAAGCTTTTCTACGATGGCTTCCGTTTAAGGGATATGTCGGTGGCGGAAGGCAAAATGGTGGAACTCTCACGGGGCTGCTTCAAGTTTCAGGAGCAGATTGACGAGCTGCGCGCACGTATTGCCGAGCTGAAGAATGAACGTCTCTGCGCCTGCGGGCGTGTGGTCGCTCTGGATGCTAATTTCTGCCCGCACTGCGGACGCAAGCTGGAGGGCATCTCCCCGAGAAAAGAAGCGGCGGCAGTGAGCGTACATACCGTTCATGAACACGAAGAGGAAGAGGATGAATACTACGGCGAGGACGAATTAACCGAAGCCGAAAAAGAACTCGCGATGAGACATGAGAATCGTGCCGTGTACACCGAGGTGCTTCCTGAAGAGGAAGAATTGCCTTTGGAGAATTATGCCGGAAATGCCCAGCATGAGGAGCGCAGCCGCCGCGAGGCCGATGAACTGGAGCGTGAACGCGAGCGGCAGCTTGAGCTGGACCGGCGGATCCGGGACTGGAAGGCCAGTGAACCGGAGGAAGCGGCTGTCAGTGAGGGCAGCGGTGTGCGCGACATCGTGAAATGCCAGATCTGCCGGGCTGATCTGCCCAAGGGCTCCATGTGGTGCCCGCGCTGCGGTTCAGAGCAACTATAGACAGAGTCAGAGACAGCTTAGGGGGACACATAGATGGAACAGTTGCTGCTGCATCTGCGCAATTTGGGCTTCACGGAGATGGAGTCCAAAATCATGATCGAGCTGGCCACCAAAGGCCAGGCTTCGGGCTACGAGGTCGCCAAACAGCTCGGAGTATCCAGATCCAACGTATATGCGGCGCTGCAGCGCCTGACTCAGCAAGGATATGTAAGATGCGGTGAAGGGGAACCGGCGCGTTACAGCGTGCTGGACCCGGAGGAGCTGGCGACAATGATTTCCGGCCGGGTACAGGCATCGCTGGCTTATATGGAAAGTGAAATGCCCCGCGGCGGGCCGGTAAGCCCGTCCTTTTATAATGTCGAGGGTGACCGCAACGTAATGGGGGCGCTGATCCGCCAGCTGAATCTCGCCCGGCAGGAGATCGTGGTTGACGTATGGCGCGAGGAGGCTTCGCTGCTGCGCAGCGAGCTGGAGCAGGCGGAACTGCGCGGAGTGAAGCTGCTGTGGGCTTTTGACGGCGGCAATTCCGTTCCCGCACCCTATCCGGCCTGGCCGCCACTTGGCGGTAAGCTGGCTAGAAGCGGGGGGCGCAAGTTTTCTTTTGTCATCGATAGGAACTGGTGTATGCTGGGCATGCGTTATGAAGATGGAACCGCACAGGCGGTGGTCACGGAGCATCCAGTGCTGGTGGAGCTCTTGCTGAACCACTTTACACAGGAAATGGTGCTTTTTGAACTGGAAGAAGACATGGGAACTGAACTGACCAGGCGTTACGGTGAGCGCTACAGCCGGATTTTCGGTAAATATGTGCTGCATGACCCGTCTGGGGAAGAAGTGGAGAGAACCGGAGAGCAGGTTGCAGGGGAGATGCGGTCCGAAGATTCTCCCGATTAGTGAGCGCTGCGGAGCCGATATTAGCTTAGGGAGGTGAAAAGCATGGAGTGTATCGTCCATTTTGAGGTGAATCATACCGAAGGTGTGAAGCCGCTGCGCGGTCTGCTGTTTCTGGACGAGGGACAGATTCCTGGAGAGAAAGAGCTGGTTGATATGTTCAAGGATATGAAGTTTGATGTACGGCTGGATGACCGTGAGAAGCTGATCTTTAAGCCTGTAAATCCCGGGGAAACCTACTCGGAGATTCGCATCACTAGCTTTGATAATGGAAAGACAGACGGTAAAGAGGATCATAATCTGAAGTCGATCGTCGGTAACCTGCTGCCACAGAAGCCTAACGGTCTGTAAGTAAGGTGCGAGTAAGGAACATGGGTCCATGGGATGGGAGAAGGAGGGGCACAGATGAAGTTGTTGAGACAAAAGGTTATAAGTGAAGGAATTGTTCTCGGACAGGGCGTGCTCAAGGTGGATTCTTTTCTGAATCACCAGATGGACCCGTTTCTGATGCGTGAGGTTGGCCGTGAGTTTACCCGCCGTTTCGCGGGGGAAGAAGTGACGAAGGTGCTGACCATCGAATCCTCCGGGATTGCGCCAGGCATCATGACCGCGCTGGAGCTTGAGGTTCCACTGATTTTTGCCCGCAAGCAGAAGTCCCTGACCCTGACGGAAGATATATTCGTAGAAAAAGTATATTCGTTCACGAAAAAAGAAAGCAATGAAATTACGGTTTCCAAAAAGTTCATTGCTCCCGGCGAGCGGGTACTGATCGTAGATGATTTCCTGGCCAACGGCGAGGCAGCCTTCGGGCTGGCACGGATCGTTGAGCAGGCAGGCGGGACGGTGGCGGGAATCGGCATTGTGATCGAAAAAGCGTTTCAGCCCGGGAACAGGCTGCTTAAGGAAGCCGGCTACCGCGTGGAATCGCTCGTGCGCATTGCTTCGCTGGATGATGGCATCATCACCTTTGTGGAGGAGGACGCGGAGCTCTCTGACTGAGGTTCCGGTGGATAAACCGTCCATCGGCAGATCAGGATGTCCCTGTGCGGGGGCTTCGGACCCGTGGAATACTGTATGCATAGCCATAAAATCAAAACGAACCCTATCGCCACTTTGCAGTGGAGAAGGGTTCGTTTCTTTGTTAAGAGAGGGAAGCGGCGATTGTTGCGGCAGGTTCGGCCGGGATCTCGCCGTACAACGTACCCGCCTAGCCGCTCGCGGTGCAGGAGCGGGCTACTCCGTCAGCGCTCAGCGCAGCGGCTAGCGGCGAGAGCACGCGCAGCGCGCCCGGCTCACAGCGCACCGCCAGCGGCGCTGTGCCCAGGCTCTCGCCGTCGCCGATGGCCTGGCGCGGCTCAGCGAAGCGGACGGCTACGCTGTGTCCGCGCAGCATGGTCACGAAGGGCAGCGTGGTATGCTTGCCCTTCACGACCGTTGGGAACAGCCGCAGCAGTTGCCCGCGGCTGACCCCGTGCACGACGCAGACGTCGAGCAGGCCGTCATCGGCCTTCGCCTGCGGGCAGATCAGGAGCCCGCCGCCGTAGCTGGGCAGGTTGCAGATCGAGACAAGCCAAGCTGTCTCGAAGGCCTCCTCTTTCCCGTCGCAGGTCACGCTCACGCGGCAGGGCTTGAAGGTCATCAGCGTATGCAGAATGCCGATGAGGTAGGCCAGCTGTCCAGCCCTGATGGCGTTGCATAGCCGCTTGTAGCGGCTGTTGTTCACATTGACGGCCACCTGGGCGTCAAAGCCGCTGGCCACGGCGGTCAGCGTCAGGCCGTCCTCGCCTGACAGCACATCCGCTGTCAGGCAGCGGTCCTGCAGCGCGGCATCCAGCGCGGCCTCCGTGGCCAGCGGGATGCCGAAGCCCCGGGCCGTATCGTTGCCGGAGCCGGCGGGGATTACCGCCAGCGCCACGCCTCTGCGCCGCAGCGCGCCCAGCACGCTGTGGATCGTGCCGTCGCCGCCGATCACGATGGCGGCGCGCCAGTCCTCGCGGTGCGCGAGCGCATGCAGAACCTGGGACTCGGCGCTGTCCGCGCTTTGCGTGAACAGTGCTTCGTAAGCGGTTCCGCGAGCCTGGAGCATGGCTTCCACGGCATGCCAGGTCCGCTCACCTGCCCCTCCCCCGGAGCGGGGATTTATGATCAATAAATACATGAATGTTCCTCCAGCCTGCAGATTCCTGTATGTCCTGATTCCATTGTACGGAGGAGCGGAGCAAAAGGGAATCTTTTTAGCAAGGATCAGCAAAGACCCGCTGGCACCCAGGTAAGGAACCGGGGTGCCGTTATAGCTTGCGGAGCTGATTTTCTGCGATATCCCCTACCCAGGGCAGCCTATACCACCTTCCACCCAGTGCGTGGTAGATCATCAGCAGCCACACGGCGAACGAGCACAGTGAGATGAGGGCGGCGAAGAATGGACCCAGCAGCGGAATGAATCCGCACAGCACATGGATAATCATCAGCACGCCGAAGGCGATCAGCGACTGTAGTGCATGGAACAGCACGAAGCGGCTGCGTTTTTCAAGAGCGAGAAATACAATCCCGCCAATGAACGGGAAAAAGTAACAGAGGGCAGCAGCGATATGATCCGGTAATCCGGTGGAGGATTTGATAGGGGACAAGGGCTCACTCTCCTTGGGTGTGATGGAAGAAGGCAGATTGCCTATTCCTGCTTCCTTACAAGCCTATGAGAGGTTCGTATAAAGTATGTGGCTGCTAACGCCGCAAAGTTAATCCGATTGCCCCTAAAAACCGATGTAATTAGTAAGCACTCTGGTAATGGGCAGTGAACAAAGCGCATACATACGGCTGATATTTTTGCCAGGACTGGGCATTATATCAACATCAGCACCTGTGCAGCCCTCACTGAGAGTCCCTTCTGTTCACGGAGTGTTCACAACCCTAACCTGCATCGGAAGGTAAAATTCATAAAAAAATCCTTTCGCACATTTTACATGGAAAGGTGGAACTTGGACTGGAATATGATACAATATAACGATAAGGCCCGAAAGGAGTGATTCAGCAAGTGGCTCTTCGGGTAACTAAAGTGTCTAAGGGGTCCGATTTATCGGGATATCCTTATTCTCAGCCCAAATCACGACGAACCTGCTTCACCGGCGAGACGGAATTCCTTTATTGGAAGGATGGTATTGGCGGATAATGCAAGCCACGTATGTGTATGGTTTCTGAACTTGCATTCAAGGTTACGGCGAACTTTTCATCATGCATTCTCTACTATCGGAGCATTCATTTTCAATGTTTTGGGAGGGAACTGATCATGGCAAGTAAAGGTCATAACGAAGTCAAGGAAAGTCTGCGGGAAATGACACGAATTTTCCGGCCCAAAGATCCCAAGAAATTTGTGAAGGAGTACGTCCGTAAGTATCGGATTACGGGAGGCTATGAAGAAGAGCTGACCATGGTCGTGGAGCATGAGCTGGTGAGAATGAACTCATCCGTCTCTTGAACAACAGACAGTTGTACTAAGCATGCTGCTTCTTGAAAGACATCAATCTGAGTCATTACATCCATGAGGATTCTCATAAACCGTGCCCGGGCCGCTTGCTGCCGCAGGAAACGGTTTTTTTTGTATGCCCATTTAAATTGCGCATAACAAATCTTTTAAAATAGTCAAATGAATTAATAGACATAATTAGTTATGTATGCGCTTTATTCATTATAGCAGATATGAAGGTACTTTTGAAAGCGCTATTAAAGTCAATTAGGACAATACTTCCTGCTGGACAATGCAATATGTGAATTTGTTGTGAACGATTGACAAAACACCCCTTCAAACTTATATTAATAGTGATTGTTATAATTGACAGGATAATACTCTAATCTACGATATCGGGAAAAGCGGGGTAGATCAATGATGAAAACGTGGCAGGCTGGAAAGCGGCTTCTTCCCATGACCGCAGCGCTTGGACTCATTCTTGCCGGATGTGGGCGGGAGGACCTGTCGGTGCTTCGACCGCAGGGACCGGCGGCGGAAAGCTCGTTCGATCTGATGAAGCTGTCGATCACCATCATGATCGTAGTACTGCTGATCGTCTTCTCTATAGCAGCCTATGTGCTGATCCGTTTCCGCCGCAAACCGGATCAGAGCGAAATGCCTGAGCAGGTCGAGGGCAACTTCAAGCTCGAAGTGCTCTGGACGGTCATTCCATTGATTCTCGTAGTTGTGCTGGCCGTCCCTACGGTGAAAGCGGTGTTTGCCGCCGGGAATGATCATGCAAACGACAAAGATGCGATAAAGGTTAAAGTGACAGGGCACCAGTACTGGTGGGAATTCGAGTATACCGATTACGGAATAACCACAGCACAGGATCTGGTGATTCCCGCCGGGAAAGATATCGCTTTTGAGCTTAGCACGAAGGATGTATTACATTCCTTCTGGGTACCCTCCCTCTCTGGCAAAATGGACACCAACCCCGAAGGATCAACAAACCGTTTCAGCTTCAGTGCACCAAATGAAGGCGTTTACCGGGGCAAATGTGCAGAGCTGTGCGGTCCTTCCCATGGCTTCATGGAGTTTAAGGTGAAATCAGTCAGCGAAGCGGCGTTTGAAAAATGGGTGAATTCCATGAAAGCTCCAGCGGTGCTGCCGGAGGACCCGGCGCTTGCCAAAACGTTCAAGTCCCAGTGTCTGACCTGCCATGCGGTAGGGGAAATGCCTGACATGTCGAGTGCCCCGAACCTGACCGGGATTGGCTCCCGGGAGTCGGTGGCCGGAATCTTGCTGAATGATGATACAGGGGCGGATGGCGCTCCGGTGCTGGAGAATCTCAAGACCTGGCTGCATGATACCAAGGGCGTTAAGCCTGGCAACAAGATGCCTGACCCTAAGAAGGATATGGGACTGAGTGATGAAGAGATCGACGGAATTGCGGAGTATTTGGCCGGCTATACGCTGGACTAGAGCTTACAACCTGCAATGGAAGCAGCATATCTGAAAAGGGGGTACGAACCTTGGCTCAAGCAGCGCAGTCCCTGAATCCATCACCACCTTTGAGGCATGGCCACAGCGTAAAGCGTCATACCGGACTGATGGACTGGATTACTACCGTCGATCATAAAAAGATAGCGATTCTTTACCTGTGGGCTGGAGGCTTGTTTTTTGGCATCGGCGGGCTTGAGGCCATTCTGATCCGTATCCAGCTCATCAAGCCGATGAATACATTTCTGGATGCCCAGACGTTCAATGAACTGATCACGATGCATGGTACAACCATGATTTTCCTGGGCGTCATGCCAGTGATTTTTGCGCTGATGAACGCGGTGATTCCGCTGCAGATCGGGGCCCGCGATGTGGCCTTTCCTTTTCTGAATTCGCTGGGCTTCTGGACCTTCCTGTTTGGCGGCATCCTGCTCAATCTCAGCTGGATCATGGGCGGTGCGCCTGATGCGGGATGGACCGCGTACACCCCATTATCCACTATCCAGTACAGTGGAACGCATGGGGTTGATTTCTACACTATCGGGCTGCAGATTGCCGGTCTCGGGACCCTGATTGGCGGCATTAACTTTCTGGCAACCATCATTACGATGCGCGCACCGGGGATGTCCTTCATGCGGATGCCGATGTTCGTCTGGGCCAGCTTCATCACGTCCGCGATTATCCTGTTTGCTTTCCCGGCTATTACAGTAGGGCTAGTGCTGCTTACGTTCGACCGGATTCTCGGAGCCAATTTCTTCGAAACCTCGTCAGGCGGCAACCCGGTGCTCTGGCAGCATATCTTCTGGATCTTCGGTCATCCCGAAGTGTATATTCTGATTCTTCCTGCATTCGGCATCATTTCGGAGGTTATCCCGACTTTTGCCCGGAAGCGGCTGTTCGGTTACAGCTCCATGGTTTTTGCCACGATTCTGATCGCCTTTCTGGGCTTCATGGTCTGGGCGCATCACATGTTCACGACAGGCCTTGGTCCGGTAGCGAACGCGCTGTTCTCGGTATCGACGATGCTGATTGCCGTGCCGACCGGGATCAAGATCTTCAACTGGCTGTTTACGATGTGGGGCGGGCAAGTTCGTTTTACGAGTCCTAATCTGTTCGCAGTCGGTTTCATTCCCACCTTCACGATGGGCGGCGTAACCGGGGTCATGCTGGCCTCTGCGCCTGCGGATTTCCAGTTCCATGATACGTACTTTGTCGTTGCACATTTCCATTACGTCATTGTTGGCGGTCTGGTATCCGGACTGTTCGCAGGACTGCACTATTGGTGGCCGAAGATGTTCGGCCGGATGCTGAGCGAACGCTTAGGCAAATGGACTTTCTGGACCTTCATTATTGGATTCCATCTCACCTTCTTCGTGCAGCATTTCCTGGGACTTATGGGGATGCAGCGCCGGGTATTCACGTATTTGCCGAATCAGCAGTTTGACCTGCTTAATCTGGTCAGTACGATAGGCGCGGGACTGATGGGTGTGGGAATGCTTATTTTCCTCACGAATATCTTCCTCACTTCCAGAAAACCGGCAGACGCGGCAGACGATCCCTGGGGAGACGGCCGCACGCTGGAGTGGACGATTTCCTCGCCGCCGCCGGAATACAATTTCAAACAGACGCCGCTGGTGCGGGGCCTGGATGCCTTCTGGAAGGAAAAAACCTCCGGTCATACCGCTATGACGCCTGCTGAGCCGGTCGGTCCAATTCATATGCCATCGGCGACGATCCTGCCGTTCCTGATGTCGGTCGGCATCTTTATTGCCGGATTTGGCTTCATGTTCAGCCGGGATGACTTCGGGAATGCGTTCATGAGCTTTATGTTCAATAACTATCTGGTTACGGCCATAGGGCTGCTGATCACCTTTGGATCGATGCTGGTACGGTCGCTCTATGATGATCACGGCTGGCATATCGAGCCTGAAGAGCTGGAAGGAAGGTGAGCGGACATGACAACAGCACATGCTGAGGCGGCAGGCACGCTTCCGCACGAACCGGAAAAGGCAACCCTGGAAGGAAGGAATAAGGTGCTGGCCTTCTGGCTGTTCCTAGGCGGAGAGTCGGTGCTGTTCGGCACATTGTTTGCCACATTCCTGGCTCTGCGCAATCAGACTAATGAGGGTCCGTCGGCGAATGAACTGTTCCACCTGCCGCTGGTGGCGGCTGCAACCTTCCTTCTGCTGGTGAGCAGTCTGACCAGTGTGTTTGCCATCCAGGCCATGCACCGCAATAAGCCGGCGCTGCTGCGCAATTGGCTGCTGATTACAGTCTTTCTGGGACTTGGCTTCCTAGGCCTGGAAATCTACGAATTCAGCGAATATATAAGGCATGAAAAGTTCGGCATGACGACAAGCGCCTTCAGCTCCGCATTTTATACTCTGGTTGGTTTCCATGGTGCCCACGTGGCTTTTGGCATCCTCTGGATTTCCGTGTTGATCGGACAACTGGCGCGCAAAGGGCTTACCGTCATAACCGCACCCAAAATTTATGTGTCCGCCATGTACTGGCATTTCATAGATGTGGTGTGGGTCTTTATCTTTACCGTCGTATACCTGCTCGGAAAGGTGGGGTAACCATGGCGACAGAACAGCATTCCCCTTCGGATGGTGCAGTGAAGCACCGTCACCGGCAGGAAGGGCCGCAGCGGCATATCGTGGTGTTTGTCCTCTCTGTTGTCCTGACGCTGATCGCCTTTGCGGCTGTTGCCGCCGGGGGGGTCAACGCCACATTTGCTGTGATCCTGCTGCTGGTGATGGCTGTGTTTCAGGTCATCCTGCAGATGGGCTTTTGGATGCATCTCAAGGATAAAGGGCACTTGCTGCCGATTATATTCATGCTGGGCGGCTTTTTTATTGCCGGAACCTGCATCGTGATGGCGCTGTACTGGGTATGGTGGGATTAATGAGACAGGGCGGCGATGCCGCCTTTTTTGCTATAAGAAGAGCGGACGCTGCTGAATGAGAACTAAGGGTGAGTATGGAGGCTCAGTGAGGAGGTTAGAGCGGCGAGGGTTACTTCAGTAACTAATTTGCTGGTGGTAAAAGGAGTTAGCGGGAGCGAGATGAAATAAACATAATTCTCGTTACTGGGGCTGGAATTGGGTTTAGTTGGAAAAAGTAGAGTTAATTCTCCCGTTTAGGGGTGAAACCGACTATTAGTGGGAGAAAGTAAACTTAATTTGGCTGAAAACTGCGAAGGAGTATGGTTTTAACCGAATTAGTTGTCCAAATTCCACTTAGCAGTGTCAACAACGGGTTTGCATTCGGATTAGTTGTACACATTCCACTTTGCAAACGCAGACGTGGGGAAGGTAGGCGTACCGCCTCGGTCCTCACCACACCGGGTAGCGTACCGCCTGAGGTTCCGCCCTCTAGGGTAGTGACCGAATCAGGCTCAGTGAGTCTCAGGCCTTTCATCCGGTCAGCGCATCAACTGCGCTTCCAACCTTTGTCCCATCAAATATCCTGTACGAGGAGGCCTGAAACATGCCGGGATTATCCTTTTTCAGCTTTGCCGAGCTGTGGAATCCGCTGTTTCTTGCGGTCATGCTGCTTTTGTCAGCCGGCTACTTTGTAGGGATAGGTCCGCTTGCCGGGCGCTTTCCGGGTTCATCTACAGTTCCGCTATGGCGGCGGCTCTCGTTCATCTTTGGTATGTTGGCGCTGTATCTGGCCCAGGGTGGACCGCTCAGCCTGCTGGGGCATATTTTGTTCTCTTTTCACATGGTGAGCATGGCTTTCTCTTATCTGGTGGCGGTACCGTTGATCATGCTGGGCATTCCGGATTGGGCCTGGAGAGCTCTGCTGAAGGCAGTTCCTCTTCCGCTGCGGCGGTTATCCTTTCTGGCTCAGCCCGTGTTGGCGGCGCTGCTGTTCAACGGACTATTTTCGCTCTATCATATCCCCGTGATTCATGATTATGTCATGCTGCATTTTACGGTGCACCGGATTTACTATGCGGTACTCTTCCTGACCTCCGCACTCATGTGGTGGAATCTGATCAATCCGCTGCCGGAGCTGCGGAGCTTAAGCGGACTGGGCCAGATCGGGTTTATCTTTCTGAACATGGTACTGCTGACCCCGGCTTGCGGACTGATCATATTTGCGGGAGCGCCGTTATATGCCACTTATAGTGATCCGCAGACCTGGGCGCGGGCGATGGGGTACTGTGTGTCCGGGAGTCCAGCAGCGCTGCTGCAGGCTTTTGGCGGTCCGGCCTTCTTCGGCTGGCTGTCGCCTAAGGTGGATCAGCAGGTGGGCGGGATCGCCATGAAGTTCATTCAGGAATTTATTTTTGCCTCGATGCTTGCTTATGTGTTCTATCATTGGTATAAAAAAGAGAACGGGCAAGACGATGCGGAAGTCTCCGCGCCCTCTTCCGAGCTGGAAGAGCATGTTTTGACCCGGGTATAGCAGGTAGAGCACCGAGGAGGATAATCATGGATATTTTTACAGTGTTTCCGACGATCAGCACATCTTTCATCGTGATCAGTGCGGTGCTGGTAGCTATTGGCTGGAGACAAATTATTAAAGGTAAACGCGAAGCGCACAAGAAGACGATGATTGCCGCCGCTGTCGCTGCTGTACTGTTTTTCATCGTATATATGTCAAGAACGGTGTTTGTAGGCAATACTTCGTGGGGTGGTCCGAATAGTCTGTCGCTGTTGTACCACATTTTTCTGATTTTTCATATTGTGCTGGCAACGGTGGCAGCCGTATTTGGAATTACCACGCTTACTCTCGGCTTCAAGGCTCAGTATGCCAAGCACCGGAAATGGGGCAGAGTGACCGCAGTGATCTGGTTCATTACAGCCATTACAGGAGTAGCGGTATATGTGCTGCTGTACATATTTTATCCTGGCGGACATACGAAGCCTGTATGGGATGCCATTTGGGGTTTTAATTGAAGTAAGAATCGGCCTGTACCGCTGCATCCTTCATAGGAATGCAGGGTACAGGCCTTTTTGATGTGGTTCACCGCCTTTATGAACGGAAGGTAGCAAATCTTGTTCAAATTCGGAAGCAGACAGTTTATAACTTTGGGTTGACACTGGAAAATGAAGGACATATACTGTGTATATAGATATACACAGTAAGCACACAGGAAGCACACTCAGATGATAATTGATGCACACCATGTTACTGAACATAAAGTGAGGTTAAAGTTGATGACAACGATAAGAGATGCCTTGATTATTGTCCGGGGGGACTTTCGGGCCGATAAACTGAAGCTGTTGTGGGCACTGGCCTTCGCCATTGTTTTTATGGGCTATATTTCCATATTTAGCGGAATGATTCTGGATGATGTACTGGAGTCGGGGGACGGGAAGGTGCTGGCAGATATCCTGCTGCTGTCAATGACGCCGATGCTTGGCGTCACTTTCTCCAGGCGTACGATGAAGTATTTAAGTGAGGATTCGTATACCCGGATGCTCGCTTATATGCGCAGTCTCCCGGTTCCGGTGGCTGTGATTCTGTGTAAGAGAAAGCTGCATACCCTCTTCTCCCTTTCTCTGAACGGGGTGCTCCTCTTCGGCCTTATTTATGCCATGAGCGGACAGATTCGAAGCGAGCTGACTATCCCTGCTTATCTCTCCTTTGCATTAATTTGGACGGGGTTCGCACTTGTGATGTCGGGGCTGTACACTTTCATTGAATTGCTGGTTAGCGGTAAAATATATTTCTGTCTTCTCCTGCTCATCGTGTTGCTGTGCATGGGTGCGGCCCTGCTGGTCTGGGAGTTCGGAGGGAATCTGTTCCTCTACAGCTTACATAATGCGAAGGAATGGGGCTTGGCCTCCCCGTTGATGTGGTCAACGCTGTTGCTGGGAACCGTATCCGTGCAGCTGTTTTCCAAATGGACCATCTATCGGCTGAAGAGCCGTGATCTCGTATAAGGGGACTGAAGGATAGGGAGGATCTCCGGGTGGCCGGAGCGTGGAAAGCGGGTGTGAATCATGTGGATACCGATACAAATTAACGAGAATAGCGCTGAGCCGCTGTACCACCAGATCGAAACCCAGCTCAAATCGCTGATTATCAGCGGAACCATCACCGAGGGTACACTTCTGCCGTCGATCCGGGAATTTGCCGGTGACCTGAAATGCAGCGTAATCACTGTGCGCCGTGTCTATCAAGATCTGGAGGCCGAGGGTCTGCTGCGTACCAGACAGGGTACAGGTACGTTTGTCTCCCATGTGGGTGAAGGGGCGATGGAGGGATACAAGAAGGAGGCCATCCGCAAGGCGCTGGAAAGTGCAGTGGATGTCGGCTTGTCCGTACAATGCTCTGAAGCGGAGCTGATGGAGCTGTTTCGGGAAATTGTGCAGCACAAATATGGATCACAGGAATGAAAGGTGGGGGCTTTCAATGGTACAGCAGGCCATAGAGCTGCGTAATGTGAGCAAGAAGCGACGGCGGGGCAAGACGATAGGACCGCTTAATCTGAATCTCCCGCAAGGCTATATTACCGCACTGGTGGGCCAGAATGGGTCCGGCAAAAGCACACTGCTGCACATGCTTCTGCAGCTGACATTTCCCGACGAGGGAGAGATCCGCTGGCTAGGGCAGCTTTATCCGGACGGGTTGCCGCTGTCGCTTCGCCAGCGTATAGCCTACGTGCCAGAAACCTCAGAAGTGGAAGAGAAGTTCTGGAGTGCCGGAGAGGCTGCTGAATTCCGCCGACACTGGTATCCGGATTGGGACCAGGAATATTTCGAGGAACTGCTGGCGAAATTTGAAGTGCCGCAAGGTGCGAAGCTGGGGAAGATGTCCAAGGGAGAGCGCCGTAAGTTCGAGATTGCTGCCGCTCTGGCACCCCGCCCACAGCTGCTCCTGCTGGATGAACCCTCCTCGGGGCTGGACCCTTTCGCCTGGAAGGCTATGGTTGAGACGCTGCGCAAATATATGGATGCTACCGGTGCTACCGTGGTGATCTCCACCCACATTATTGAAGAAGTGCGGCGGCTCGCAGATTATATCGTGCTGATGCATCAAGGGAGCCTGCTCGGAATGGCCGAAAAGGATAGTCTGTTCGGCTCCTGGAGCGAGCTTTGGGTCCAGGTGGAGAATGAAGAGGAGCTGAGGGAGCTTGCAGGGGAGTTGCCGGGAGCATTGCATTTTGATATGCAGACACCGGGTGTGGCTTCACTCATTACCCCGCAAGCTCAGCAAAATGAGAAACGCATGCAGAATTTAGGCGTAAAGGTTATTAAGAGCCGGATGCTCGAGCTGGATGAGATTTTAAGCTTATGGACACAGGGGCATCGCCCGATTCTGATTGACCAGGAGAGAGGGGATTAGAAGAATGGAAGCTTTGAAGCTGGAACAGGTAGTGAAGCAGTATGGAGAGAAGACCGCAGTAAACGGAATCAGCCTGAAGGTGGAGCAAGGTGAGATTTATGGACTGCTCGGAGCCAACGGCGCCGGCAAAACAACGACGATGCGCATGGTGCTTGGACTGATCTATCCCGATGAGGGAAAGATCCTCTATAATGGCAAAACGTTCAGTGATGAGCTGCAGCATCTGATGGGATACCTCCCGGAGGAACGCGGGCTGTACCCGAAGGTTAAGGTTAGTGATCAGATTATCTATCTGGCCCGGCTGCGCGGTATGTCGGCCAGTGATGCGGACAAGAGCCTCCGCTTCTGGCTGGACCGCTTCGACGTTCCGGATTATTACAATAAGAAGATTGAAGAGCTGTCGAAGGGCAATCAGCAAAAAATGGGCTTCATCGCCGCAGTTGTCCACAAACCGCAAATTCTGGTCCTTGACGAGGCTTTCAGCGGCCTGGATCCTGTCAACGTGGAACTGCTTAAGGATACTGTAAGGGAGTTGCGTGACCAGGGTACAAGCATTCTGTTCTCCACCCACCGGATGGAGCATGTGGAAGAGCTGTGCCGCAATATCACAATTCTCGACCGTTCCAATACAGTAGTGCAAGGGGATATTCGTGAGATCAAAAAGGGTTACCCCCGCGAAGAAGTTGTGCTGCGGACGGTGGGCGAAGTAAGCGGACTGGATCTGATTCCTGGTGTTAGCGCGGTGCAAAAGCAGGAGCGGGGCTATGTACTCTCCATCAGCGAGATCGGTGCAGCACAGCGTATTCTCCAGCATGCAATGGCGGTAAGTGAAATTGAGCATTTTGAAATCAAGGAACCAACCTTGAACCAAATCTTTATCAGAGCGGTGGGTGAATCTCATGAATAAGATGGGGACAATTATCAGCTTTACCTTTAAAAACAAAGTGAGAACCAAATCCTTCATGATTACAACATTAATTCTGGTGCTGCTGCTGAGCATCGGGATGAACGTGCCATACCTCATCAAAGTGTTTCAAGGTGATAATGGAGCGAAGAATACACAGATCGGTGTAGTGGCTGAACAGGGGAACCGTGCCGCTGAGCTCCTGCTGGCGTATGCGCCGCCTGCAGCTCCAAAAGCTGATGCGGATAAAGATACGGACACAGTGGCTTTCAAGGCCTTTGCTTCGGCAGATGATGCTGCCCTGAAGCAGGGATTGGATGACGGTAAAATCGAAGGCTACCTTACCTTTGATGCCAAAGGCACGGAAGGCGTCCCTCCAGTAACCTACCACAGTAAGGACGGAGAACTGGATGGAGATTTGCAGACTTACCTTCAGACTGCCCTGCAACAGATCAATACAAAGCTGATCGTAGGTGATAAGCTGACTCAAGCACAGGTAGCGGCGATGTTCGCGCCGGTGTCTATCGGAACCCAGCAGCTCAGTACGGATGGAACGGACAGCGGAGCAGCAGATAAATCAAAGCCAGCTATCAATTATGTTATCGTCTATGTGCTTCTGATCCTCTTCTTCATGTCGATTACCATGACCGGGAATATGATTTCGGCAGAAGTCACCTCGGAGAAAAGCTCCCGTATCATGGAGATTCTGATTACCAGTGCTTCACCGCTAACGCAAATGTTCGGCAAGGTGATCGGGATCTTCTTGGTCGGCTTGATGCAGATTGCCGTTATCTCGGCAAGTATCGCCATCAATCTGATGCTTCCGCATAACGCCAGCATATTGTCTGATTTTGACCTGGATCTTGGACAATTAAATTACGGTATTCTCATATACGGACTAATCCTTTATGTGCTGGGCTTCTTCCTGTATGCTCTGATGTATGCTGCTGTAGGCTCCATTGTGAGCCGCACGGAGGATCTGGGCCAGGCTGTGATGCCGGTAATGATGTGTACCTTTGTGGCCTTCTACATTCCGTTGTTCAGCATCTCAGCTCCTAATACCATGCTTATCAAGGTGGCAAGCTTTGTACCCATCACTTCACCGCTCAGCATGCTGCTGCGCATCGGTATAGGGGACGTTGCCTTTTGGGAGATTGCTGTATCACTCATCATCTTGCTCGCAACCACATTTGGACTGGGCTGGCTCGCCGCCAAGATCTATCGCACAGGTGTGCTGATGTACGGCAAACGCCCAAGCATCAAGGAGATCAGAAAAGCGATGAAGGCTTACAAGATTTAAGCGGAATAAGCGCAGTCATTGAGAACAAGTAGCAGTATTTGTTAAAAACCTTGAAGGGCCTAGGCCTTTTGAGGTTTTTTTGCGTTAAGGTATTCAAAATGTAATAAAAAATTAAAATATGGGATTTTTGGAAAAAATAACAACGTAATGGAAAGACAGTTCAATACGATTATGACGGGGATAAAATTATTGCTGAGGCAAATGTTGTAAATGGCATCCCGCAAGAGGTGGCCAGCTACATTCGTGGACAGAGATTGGAAGCCATTTCGTACAATGATGGTACCAAGGCATACCCTCTATACAATGGTCACGGCGATATTGTCGAGGTGAGAGATGCTCAGGGCGAGATTTTAAATCGCTATGATTACGATATGTGGGGCAATATCACTCTGAAAGAGGAGAAGGTTCATAACCCGTTCCGGTACTCTGGAGAGTTATGGGACGATACCACGGGCTTACAATAACTCCGGGCCAGATGGTATGATCCAAATGTAGGACGATTTATAAATGAGGATATGTATGAAGGGCAGATAATAAATCCGCTGAGTTTGATTTTGTATACTTATGTTGGTAATAATCCTATGATCCGTTTTGATCCTAGCGGAAATTCTTGGATGAGTGATCAGTCGAATGCATTTGTTATTCAAATGAAATCGGTCCATTCATCATGGGAAAGCGCGCTGAGCTATTGGACATTCGGCTTCACAGATCCATTCTTCACTTCAGCTCGGGTAGCAATGAATACGAAAGAGTATTGGTACGCTCAAGCACAAGATCGGCTGCTGTAGTGGAGAAGAACGAAGTAAGCTCGGTAGTGAGATTAGCCAAAAATGCATGTAATTGTTTTACTGGCGATACGAAAGTGCAGACAGGCGAAGGGGAGAAGAATATCGAAGACATTGAAGTCGGAGATAAGGTTCTTTCCAAGGATGAAACGACTGGCGAGGTAGCTTACAAAGAGGTTACGGCAGCGTTCAACCACGAGACGGATGAGATTTACAACATCTATGTGGGCGGTCAGACGATTGAATCGACCTTTAACCATCCATTCCATGTGAAGGATAAGGGTTGGACGTTCGTTAAAGACCTTAAAGTCGGTGACTTGCTTGTTCAAAGCGATGGGGATACACTCAAAGTTGATAGCATTGAAGTTGAACACAGGCAAGCAACGGTTTATAACTTGAGGGTTGATGGCTTCCATACTTATTTTGTTAGTGACCTTGGGATTTGGGTGCATAACACCAATTGTGCCTCTATAAACTGGAAAGGGTTTAGTAGTGGTAAATTACAGCCGCATTATGAGAAGCATGGGCATGAATTTGGGAACATAACTCAAAATGAGTACTTGAAGCTAGCTAAAGACTTCGCCGCTGAAACTAGTGATTCTTTCAAAGAACAGGTTGTTGGTAATTTCATTGTTAAATATGATTCTTCAACAAGGCGCGTACTTGTGGGTCATATAAAAGACCGACAGATTAGAACGTTTTATAAGGATGACGGGCGATCTGCTGATCCGTTCCAAGCCGCAGTTGATCTCGCAAAATCACTTGGTGGCGGCTAATAAGTGAGGTGAGAAAATGAATCGATATGAAGCAATAAATATTATCTTAAATTCAACAGTTGCAGATATGTCTAAGGATAAACGGGAAGAAATCCTAATTGATTGGTGGGGGATTGACCAAGACAATCCCGAATTTGATAGATTGCCGGAAACGTTACAATCAGAAATACTCGGTTTTGATGAACCTCAACTAGATGCTATGAATGAAGTTTACAATGCATTGATATCTGTAGCTTTAAGGAAAAAGTATCTTGGAGTCAGAAATGAGTATATATCAAAAAGCGTTTCAGAAATCCTGCAATCTTTCCATGAGGTTGAGGGTTCTCAAGAAGAACTTTATAGTTGTCCGTGTTGTGAATTTAAGACCCTTCCAACGAAGGGAGAATACGATATCTGCCCAGTTTGCTTTTGGGAGGATGATGGGAACAGAGAACTAAGTTACTTTAGTTCACCTAACCATATGACGCTTGCTCAAGCACGTGAGAATTTTGTTGAATTTGGTGGTGTGAAACAATCCTCGCTAAAATATCTTGAATCGGATAGATTTGAGAAGTTCAGTAAATAAAAGGTGGTTGTTCTGGGCCTTGAGGGATAAAACCTTCAAGGCCTTTCACTTACCCCCACCCAGTGCCGAATGAATCGGGCGGCTAAGACAAGATGAACTTATCGCTCACTGGATAGGATTATAGCAGAGCACTACAAAAATTACTTAACGGCGGAAATCTAAGTGCACAAGATAAGGTGGCGGCACAAGCAATTTATGATGATATGCAGAAGGCATTATTAGGAAAGTAGTAAGAGGTGAAAACAGTTGGAGTATGAAAACTTAATCGAACGTTTATTGGCTGACGTACCACAAATTAGACCACATTATGAAGAAGAGATTGAATGGCTTGAAGAGGATTTACCCCATGTTATTTTTGGTATGGTGGTCACTCCATTTATAATCAAGTCTATTGAAACTCAAAAAGAAATAAGTAATCTCTATAGCTTCCTTGAAGAGATGGCTGTAGCTGATGATAAGGTTCACGAAGTATTGGTTGTATCAGTTCTAGAATCATTAATAACTGATAGAGATATTATCGATACAGCCAAATCTCATATGGGTAAATTAACGAAAACACTATGTGAGACAACAGAAACAGCATACGGATATTAATGTTATAGGCCTTGAGGGGCGATACCCCTCAAGGTCTTTCTTATACCCCCACCCAGTGCCGAATGAATTGGGCGGCTAAGAAGAAATGCTCACTATCCCCGTATGAGATTTTCTCAAGACCCCTGTACGCACAATTCCTTTCAGTGCTTGTATTTATTCCTCTATAATTTACCAAGACCCTTGGGAGCAATCATCAAGGTCTTGATTGATCGGACCCAATGCCCAATGAATCGGTGGCTGACAAACTTACAAAGTTTTGAAAAACATACCGTATAGAAAACACCAGTCTCCGGCATTCGTTATCTGTTCATCTGGCGGAATCATGCCGTATGGTGTACCTTAGTAAGTAAGGAGTGGTAATGTTGATGAAAAAAAGACAAACGCCCTTGATGGTAGCGGCTTCGATCCTGTTGATTATCCTCAGCAGCCTGATTGATTCAGAAGGTTCAACCTGGCTGGGTGCGCTACAGACGTTATTACTGGGTATCGGATTATTAGGGTGCTGCATGGCATTCTTGAGATTCGCCAAGGGCGGCAAAGGCACAAAAGACAAGAATAGCAAAAAAGGCAAAAAATAATAAAAACGGAATAGAAGCCGAGGCTGGTTGCCACGGCTTTTTTGCGGCTTAAGAAATTATTTAAGTCTAAAACTATGGATAACTCCGATTGAAAAGTGAGAGGGATAAACGGAAGAAATGAAGTGATTCAATAGATGGTAAAGCCAGAGGGAGCAATAAGAAGTGGGTGTCATTACCGTGATTCATAGGGTTGGCCGTGATTTGAAGTTTAACCCGCTTAAGTACCTTTGAATTGAGCGCAGGCAGGGAAATTGGCGGAATGAGAGGTAGAAAAGGAAATACCTCTGGTCGCGCCATAAACGGGCTAGCGGGCGGAATGAGAGGTAGAAAAGGAAATACCTCTGGTCGCGCCATAAACGGGCTAGCGGGCGGAATGAGAGGTAGAAATACCTCTGGTCGCGCCATAATCAGGCTAGCGGGCAGAATGAGAGGTAGAAATACCTCTGGTCGCGCCATAAACAGGCTAGTGGGCGGAATGAGAGGTAGAAATACCTCTGGTTGCGCCATAAACAGGCTAGCGGGCGGAATGAGAGGTAGAAATACCTCTGGTCGCGCCATAACCGGGCTAGCGGGCAGAATGAGAGGTAGAAATACCTCTGGTCGCGCCATAACCGGGCTAGCGGGCAGAATGAGAGGTAGAAATACCTCTCATTCTGGACGGTACCTTAAGCGATACTCTGTACCGCTGCTTCAGTAGTATAGGCTCCCTGTACAGGACTGCAAATCCGTTTTGGCCTGCAGTGCTGTTCACTTTTAGCCGGCAGATAAACTGGAATTCGGCAGTGCAGCTTCATGTGCTGCCAGTAGTTCACGTATTTGCCGGAGCTGCGCCTTAAGCTCTGGCATGCTTTTCATGAGGATCGGACTGATCTCCGCCAAAGGGAGCCGCAAGCCATACCGGAGCGCATGCACAAGCTGGTCCTCCCAGGAGAGACAAGCTGTACTGCTGGCCTTACGGCCTTGTGCAATCCGGAAGCAATGCCGGATGCATTCGCGGTAGGCCAGAAGAGAGAAGCTCTGCGGGTCGCAGCCCTTTCGGAGATAAGGTATATACAGCTCTGTGAAGCTCTTCACGGCAGCCTCCTCCGCTTCAGAACCCTGTCCCAGCAGCAACCTGCAGAGCGTAAAGATATTTCCGCTATACTTCTCAACATATTCCGCAAATTCGGATGCGGAAACCGACATGCGCGATTCCATTCCTGTATTCCTCCCCGGATTAGATATACTACTTTTCACCTAGCCCCGGCCGCTCTCCCGGCGAAACTCCGATACCTCACTAATTTCCGCAAAAAAGCCGCAGCAGAGGAGAACCTCTGCTGCGGCTTCGGTACAGGCTTAAATAAACCTGGCGCTTAAGCTTGGCGGGTTAAGATCTCTCTCTATACGCTTACGAGGTTAGCTGTCGGATTCGGACGGTGAGAGTCGCCCTACCTTGTGAGACCGCACTTCTGCAGTCTCCTTAGGATTCACCCCAATAAGGCCTTGTGGCCCGGTGGTTCCCCCGTTTCCCGTGTGCCGGGAATTCAGCGTTCATGTAATTTTTCATGAATTACTTTCAAAACGAATCATACTGCTTCGGGGAGGTCTTTGTAAAAAAGGAAAAGGGAGTTGCTGCGCCAATTTCACGTTGAAATCGAATAATTCGAAGGAAATAAACAGATAAAACCATATATCTTACTGCATATCGGCCCATTATCTCATTGGCACGCCTGTTTTTATTTCTGCCTCAAAATACGGGTCATTCCTTAGGCAAGACAAAAAGGGTATTCAGGGGCAAACAGCTCCCGGATACCCTTTTGTTCAAGTTAAACCAATGAATCCGTACGCGGCATTCTCCTGCCAGCGTTCCGGCATATTTATTTCGTAGCTGCGATAAGCTCCTTCAGCTCGGGCAGATTGAACCCTTTGACGACATGTGCCCCGGCTACTGTAACAGGAACGCCCATGAAGCCCAGCTTCTCAACTTCTTCCTGATAAACCGTGCTGGTCATTACATCCCGTACCTCAAAAGGAATGTCCTGCTCCTTCATCAGCTGTTTCACCTGATTGCAGTCACTACAGTTGGCTGTAGAATAAATGATTACAGGTTGGCTCATTGGCTCACAGCTTCCTTGAGGGCATCGCGGGTGATTTTCCAGTGGGAGGTGTTCCACCGGACTTCACCATCTTCCAGCAGGAAGATTTGCGGGGACTCATGCTTGATGCCGAAATCTTCGGCAATCTGGTTGGAGACCGGACGGTCTTCAATCACATGAACCACAGCAGCGGGGGTTCCGGAGCTCTGGACATAAGCCTGGAATTCTTCATTCGCCTTGGCGCTGATCGGGCAGGTGGTACTGTGCTTGAAGAGCAGTTTTTTACCGGGTTGTGCAATGTATTGATGCAATTCATCAAGACTGTGGATTTGTTGTATGGACATTAGGGGTTCACCCTCCTGGTAGTTTATTTTGCTAACAATTCGGTTGTTAACAATGATATTCCTGATTGTAACATAGTTCAAAATTAAATCAAAAGGAAGAATCAGCAGGGAATGCATTAGCAGAATAGTCCAGCAGAGGACGTTGAATAATGACAATTCCCATGCTAAGGTGTAGGGGATATGGCGATTTATGTATATTGATGTCTGATAAGAGGGAGTGACCCATTCCATGAAAAAGGCTGCTTGTGTTACCGGTGCCGACCGGGGACTCGGGTTTTTCCTTGTGCGTTGGCTTCTGGAGAATAAATATAAGGTTTTTGCCGGGCAGTACCTGGAAGAATCGGAAGCGTTGGAAATACTCAATACAAAATATAAAGAACAGCTAATTCTGGTTCCGATGGATGTCGGCAGCAGCGACAGCGTAAATTGCGCGGCACGAACTATTGCAGGACGCACAGGGCATCTGGATATGATCATCAACAATGCTGGAATTATTGACCGTGCGGATGATGCCACCATGCTGGTAGATATGGATGACACCGCGATGGCACGCATTTATAATGTGAATACGCTTGGCTCTCTGCGGGTGAGCAATTCGCTGATGGGCCTCCTGCTGCAAGGCAAGCAAAAGCTAATTGTGAACATCTCCTCTGAAGCCGGCAGCATCAGCCGCAATCAGCGGATTAACATGTACGGTTATTGTATGTCCAAGGCGGCGCTTAATATGCAGTCCTCTCTGCTGCACAATCATCTGCGGGTCATGGGCGGCCAGGTGATGGTTTTTCATCCGGGTTGGCTCCAGTCCTACATGAACGGTGACAAGAATGAGGCAGCCCCTATTCCCCCTGAAGAATCCGCCCGCAAAATTATGGGAATCGTGCAGGAGCATAAGACGCATATGGGCATGGAACCGGCTTATCTTGATCTGGACGGCAATCCCTGGCCCTGGTAAGAACAACTCTCGCTAAGAGAAAGGCGTAGATAAAAGATGACAGAATGGAAGGCACTGGCGCTGGGAAGCTATACAGAGGTTAAATATCATCCGTTCTCCGGGGTGGACCACGTGTTTGAGGCGTTATTTGCCGGGAAGCTGGACGTGAAATCCACGGAAGATTACTCATTGCTCAGTCCGGACAGCCTATCGGCTTACAAGCTTGTGATAGCGTATACAGAATTTTCGGACAACAAAATAGCTCCTGAACAGAGCGGGGCATTGCTCTCCTATGTAGCTAACGGCGGTGGACTGCTCGTAGTGCACAATGGGATCTCACTGCAGCGTAACCAGGAGCTGGGTGTGATGCTGGGAGCGCATTTCACGCATCATCCGGCCTATACTGAGCTTCAGATGACGGTTCCGGCAACAGGCCATCCGGTCATGCAGGGGATTACCGACTTTGTGATCGAGGACGAGCCGTATTATTTTGACATGCAGCCCTATTTTGAAACGACGGTGCTGGCGGAGTATTTCCACGAGGGGGCCCATCATGCGGCAGCCTGGTGTCATGAGTTCGGGATGGGGCGAGTTGTGTATCTGATGCCGGGCCATCATCTTCCTTCCTTTTCCGTAGAGCCGTTCCGGCAGATGATTACAAGGGGTGGTCTGTGGGCGGCCGGATTACTATAGCCTTTGATCATTTTAACAACATCATATGGATGGATAGTGTAAAAACCAACGGAAGCGTTAGACTGCTGTTGGTTTTTTGGTGTTTGGTTGATTGGCTGCTCCCGGCGATAAAAAGCCTTGACCCTGACACTGGTGTCAGGGTTTATACTAAGAACAGACCATTTCTCATGAACCCCGGGGAGAACAGACCATGAAAATAGGTGAGCTTGCCGCACGGACGGGTGTCAGCATCCGTTCTCTGCGATATTATGAACGTCAGGGCTTGATCACTCCGCTCCGCCAGGCCAATGGATACCGAGAGTATTCTCTCTTGTCCGTGGAGACGGTGGAGACGATCAAACTGTATTTGAATCTGGGCTTATCGACCGAGGAAATCGCCGGTTTCTTGAATTGTGTACTGAAGAAAAAAGAGGCTTTCTGTGCAGAAGTGATGCCGCTGTACCGCAGCAAGCTGGAGGATATTGAGCGTCAGCTCCTGCAGCTGAACCAGATCAAGCAGAATTTGGAGGAACGGATTGCTTCCATACAGCAGGAGCAGCAGGAATCAGAATAACCTGAATAAATTCTTAGACTGATAAGGAGGAGTTAACAATGACTGTTATAAATGCCGGGCACGCCGATACCGTTCGGAGACAGCTGCAGGAAGGTGGAACTGTGCTGGTAGATTACGGAGCGCCATGGTGCGCGCCTTGCCGGGGTCTTCTGCCGGTTCTGGAGGAACTGGATGAAGAGTATGGCAGCAATATCACGATCCTCAAAGTGAATTGCGATGAGCTGCCGGAGCTGGCTGCAGAAGCGGGAGTCATGGGCCTCCCTACCGTGATCGTATACAATGGGGGGCAGCCTATGGAAAAACTGGTAGGACTGCGCCCGAAATCGGCTTATCAGGGCGTGCTGGACAAATTTGCTGCCGCGAATAGCCGGTAAACGCAGGAAAGGCAGGAAGCCGCATAATGCTTGGCTTCCTGCCTTTTTGTTAAAATATAAGAATTTATATGTTTCACGCTATAAATTATCCTTCTATTTCTCGCTGAAACGGATACCATCCTTAAAAGGACGGCGAAGCCGTTTCCACTTGTGGGAAAAATTATAAATGGAACGAAGTGCGGTTATTTCGCATTCAATGGGAACGGTACCACTTCATTATGGTGCAGCGCTTCGAGCACTTCAGCATGGAGTTTGTCCGTGAATTCAGTCCATACCTTAAGGCTGACCCCCAGCTCATCACGACCAATGGATTGGATCACTTCCAGCCATCCCCGTTTATCGTTAATAGTACCGAGCTGCTCCTGGATGTCTTTGTAGATTTCCTCATGGGCGTGAAATTTCTGGTTGAGCGCAAAGGAAGCGGCACCGGCGGTATAACGCAATTCCTTGGCGGCAATCCGCAGCTCATGCAGCGCATCGAAGGCTTCTTTGGATTCGGCCTCAGGACCCTTAAACAGGGTCTTGCAGGCTTTTTTCTTCTGCTCGAAAGCGACCTCAAGCTCACGCATGACAACATTCGCATCTCTTTTGGCCGCCAGTGCCTCGAGATCGCTGCTAAGGAATGCCTCCCACTCGGCGTCCAACGCTTTGCCGCACAGCTTGGGCAGTTTGGTGCTCAGTTTCTTGCGGTACTTCTTCCGCTCGTTCCTCTCGTACTGGATAACAGCCTTGAGCAGCTTGGCCGATTTGGCTTCTCCGGCTTCCTCCGCTTGCTCCCGTCTATCCTTGAAGGATTCAATCAGCACGTCCGCGTCTCTAACCTTGCCGAGTCTTTTTTGCGCCTCTTTGAAGGTACTATACAGATCTGCTGTCACCAGATGCTCCGGATCTAGAATGGACAATAGCGTCAGCAGCTTACGGCAGTTCACTCTGGCCTGATGGGTATCTTCATCGCCGAACTCCTTCAGCGCATCCTTGCTGTAATCACGGAAATTGAGATAGAGCTTGTTCAGCGCCAGCTCCCATTGTCTGGCTTTGCTGATTTGCCGTTCCTTCACGGTTAGCAGGTCAGTCATACGGCATCACTCCTTAATGGTTGTGTATAGCATGAGCTTTGGGGCGGGACGAATGCTCTTCATATACCTTAAGGATAACGCTATCATCCTGCTTTTTCAAATGAAGGTGCTGTCCTGAGCTTCGCTGCTGCACCCCGGATCGGTTACAATGGGAATATTGCCGGTATTGTAAAATAGTACAGGAAGACGGAGTATTCGACGGCAGTCTGCAGGAAGCCAGTAAGTGTGGATGTCTTGATTACGCGAAAGAGGAAAACGATGGTCACCGGGAGGGGTTATGGATGAGCGGAGAATACAAAAAGCAGGGGCAAGGGCAAGAGCGGGTTCAAGCGCAGGAGCAAGCAGTAGAGCAAAGACATATGTACGAGCGAGTGCAGGAGCAGGGGCAGGTCCTGTTCCAGGAGTCTGAGCCTGAGCAGGTGTATCCGTCTGCGGGTTTGCTCCCGCCGGTTATGGCGCTCTTTGAGCACCTGGCGGCAGGGGAATCATCACCGGAAAGCGCAGACTCCGGAAGGATAGCGGATGCAGCAGAAGCCGCGGCGATGCAAGAGCCCGTTGAAGCGGTTGCCGGAGATATGCTGCTCCCGTTCGCGTTCGAGGAGACGCTCTGCAGGGATGTGGGTGCGGGCCTTGTTCCGCCGTCTGTACATCTATGGAGCCATCCCGGCGGAGTGGCATTGGGCCTGCGGGACAGCAAGCTGCCGCGGGCAGCTGAAGCCATGGCCGCGCTGGAAGAGCAGGGCTACCGTACAGCGGTGCGGCACTCCGGCGGCGCGGCTGTGCCGCTGGATGCCGGCATCGTCAACGTATCGCTGCTGCTCCGCAAAAGTCCGGGCAAGCTGGACTTTCATGATGATTTCCGGCTGCTGGCTTCGCTGATCACAGAAGCCGTTGCGGTCAGCCATCCACAGGCAGCGGCACAGATCCGGGCAGGCGAGATCGCCGGGTCGTATTGCCCGGGCGACTTCGATCTGGCCATCGGCGGCCGCAAATTCTGCGGCATCGCCCAGCGGAGGCAGAGCAGCGCGTACTTCGTGCACGCGTTCGTGATCGTCTCCGGCTCCGGGCTGGAGCGCGGGCATTTGATCCGCGGCTTCTATGATACCGCCGCGGATGGCGATGACGCGCTGGACTATCCGCGCGTCATGCCGCAGACCCTAGCCGCGCTTGGCGAGCTTGGCGGACCGGCTTCGGCGGATGTATTCGCCGAAGGATTCCGCCAGGCCCTGGCCCGGCGCGGCGTCAAGCTTCAGCCTGCGGCCGGGCTGGCGGCCGCAGGGTACAAGCTCCAGTACACCGATATCCGTGTACTGGAGGCGGCGCGGGTGCTGCGTGAACGCTACGCCCGCTAAGCTGTGTCATGGCCGGTCGAAGCGAACCGGCCCTGCTCTATAGCCGGTGTAATGTAGCATCACCGGCATAGCAGAAAGTGCCGCATCTGCTGATAGATTCAGCAGGTGCGGCACTTTTTTGCAGTCTAAAGTTCAATTGGATGTGCCCCGTACAATCGGCTGGCGGATCAAAGATACAGCTCCGGCCTCCGGTCGGAGAAAACCGGAATCTGCGCACGAACCTCCCGCACCTTATGTACATCAATCTCTCCGCTCAGAATTTCCTCGTTCTCCGAAGCTTCGCAGACCACCTCGCCCCAGGGATCAATGATCATCGAATGGCCGGCAAAGGTGTTCGCGGGATCTTTTCCAGTACGGTTGCACGCAACGACATAACATTGATTCTCAATCGCCCGGCTGATCAGCAGTGCCCGCCAGTGGGCAAGACGCGGCAGCGGCCATTCGGCACTGATGAACAGGACTTCGGCACCGAGCGCCGTATGGGCGCGGACCCATTCGGGGAAGCGGATATCGTAGCAGATCAGTCCGGCGCAGCTTGTCCCGTTCAGAGTGAACAGACCCTTGGCTTCTCCAGGATGCAGATACAAGTGCTCATCCATCAGGCGGAACAGATGCAGCTTACTGTATTCGCCGGCGATCGCTCCGGTGCGGCTGAACACATACATGCTGTTGGTTATGCCGTTGTCCTTCTTGCTGGCGACGGAGCCGGCCACAATATGGATGCCGAGCTCGCGGGCCAGTCCTGACATCAAAGCCTTCGTGGCCTTCCCCTCAGGGTCGGCAATGTCCACAAGCCGGGTTAAATCATATCCGGTTGTCCACAGCTCGGGAAGAACCACACAATCCGTCCCCTGAGCAGCAGCTTCACGGATTTTACGTTCTGCGGCAGCATAATTTACCTGGGGATTGCCAAATGCTATATCGAGCTGAAGCAGGGAGATTTTCATGTAACAGCCCTCCTTTTTTGGTCGAGCACTACACTTTGATTCTACGGGTAAGCGGCTGCCGGGGCAAGTTGAAAGGCCAATTGAAATTATTAGTTGACGGGTCAAGGATAAAGGTGTAAAGTGATGAATGTCAAAAAGGTTTTGTGCAATATATTTGTGTTAGGGGGTTAATCTTGACTGAACATCTGCCTGAGGAAGACCGCATCTTTGAACGGCTGCAGGCGCTGAACAAAGCCATTACACCGACCTTCGAGCGTTGTGCGGGCATAAGCCCCACCCGTCTCCGTCTGCTTCATGAGCTGTTTCAGGTTACTGAGATCAGCCAAATTTCACTGCAAAAGCAAGTAGACATCGATGCTGCGGCCATCACCCGTCACTTAAAGGGGCTGGAGGAGAATGGCATGGTCTCCCGACGTAACAATCCCGATGACAATAGAGTGACCCTGGTCTCGCTGACTGCGCAGGGAAGAGACAAAATCCGTACGTACAAGGAAGAGAAGAGCCGCTTCATCGGCAGTCTGCTCGCCGGGTTTGATGAACCAGAGCGCGCTCTGCTCGCAGATATGCTTGTCCGGCTGCAGCATAATATCAACTTGCTGTAGCCATTAACTATAATCCAACTATAAAAGGAGTTTATTATTCATGAATGCAACCAGAACCAATGATTTCACAAGTATTATCACAGGCCGCCGCTCCATCCGTAAATACGACACATCTGTCAAAATCTCTAAAGAAGAAATGACTGAAATCCTTACCGAAGCCACGCTGGCCCCTTCCTCGGTGAACATGCAGCCTTGGCGGTTTCTTGTGATCGAAAGTGCGGAAGGCAAAGCCAAGCTCGCGCCTATCGCCAAGTTCAACCAGCTTCAGGTAGAGACCTCTGCGGCCATGATTGCCGTGTTCGGAGATTTGAACAATTTCGATTATGCCGAAGAAATCTACGGCACCGCTGTAGAGCGCGGACTGATGCCTGCTGAAGTAAAAGAAAGACAGCTTGCTGCGCTGGGTGCGCATTTCGCGAAGCTGCCTGCAGATATCAACAGAGAAACGATCATGATTGACGGTGGCCTCGTCTCCATGCAGCTGATGCTGGCTGCACGTGCCCACGGCTATGACACCAACGCCATTGGCGGCTTCGAGAAAGACCAGATCGCCGAAGTCTTCGGTATGGACAAAGAGCGCTATGTTCCAGTCATGCTGATCTCCATCGGTAAAGCCGCTGAAGAAGGTTACGCCTCCGTCCGTCTTCCTATCAACACCATTGCACAGTGGAAATAAGAGGCGTAAGCTCATATATGTAAGTCCACGTTTCTAACATAAACTTAGCCTATGCTAGAACTTAAGTTTATGCTTCCGAAGCGAGTTTTGTACGAAGCCAATCAGTAAGCCTAAGCTTACAAAACTTTTAGGAGGACTAATCAATGATTATTATTCATGCCGTAATGCAAGTAAATCCTGCGCATAAGGAAAAATTCCTGGCTGAGGCGAAACAGCTGTTAGCCGCAACCCATAAAGAAGAAGGCAACCTTTCTTATGAGCTGTACAATCATTTCGAACAGGAAAACACCTATATCATGATCGAAACCTGGCGCGATATGGAGGCTGTAGCCAGCCATAATACAAGTGCTCATTTGACCGGATTTGCAGCGAAAGCGCCTGAGTTCCTGACCGCTCCGCTGGACCTTAAGGAATATATAACGGAGAACCGGCCGGCAAATAATCTGTAACCGGAAGATGAAATCTTGCAGTGAATCATTTTGAGCCATCCACCGGGTTACCGTTAACCTGTTGGAGCTGTTCAGTGAAGCGGATCACAGGGTTGAAATGAATGTAATACATTCTTTGAAGCAAGGGGAAGTTTCAAGAGCCGGACGGGCTGTTGAGACTTCCCCTGTTTGTTTCGAAAGATAAGCATTTATAGGTTTTGCTCTATACCGATAGAATTGGGTGGTGAGGAAATAACACGTACGGTACGTTTATTGACGGGCGATCCGGGGTATCTAACCTTAGCCTGATTCGACCTGTCATTTGTTCGCTGGCCCTGAACTGATAGGATCCCCCTTAAGACGGATGGAGGACTTGCCAATGAAGAATATACATATTAATGCCAGAATCTCCTTCGGAGAATGGGATCAAGAGCTTCAGCAGGATGTTATCGATTTTGTGAATTATTATATTTCGGGCGGATCCCTGAGGGCGGTTGCTGACCCGTCCGAACGGGTTTCGTCATTGATTGCCGTAGCTCTGGAAGGAGGCGCTGCCCGCGCATACCGGCAGGAAATTGGCGGCGTAATCACAGAGTTAAGGCAGCTCACTGAATTGCCGGGTTTCAGTACGGAGCTGCTTGAACAGCTTGCCGCTGAGGTCAGCCGGCTGGATTCGGGTAAGCTCCGGGCACTGGCTCCGCGGACTACCCGTAATAACCAGGTCGACGCCTATGTGAACGGCCCGCAGTGTCTGGAAATGCTTCTTGAGGAAATCGCCAAGGCCCGGCGTTATATTCATCTGTCCGTCATGCTGTTTTTTAATGATGATTCAGGCAACCGGATTGCGGCAGCGCTGCTGCATGCATTGGATCGCGGGGTTCAGGTCCGGCTGATGGTGAATTACACTGTCACTGCCCTGGGGTATGGACATAACCTGGAGGTCGGAAGATTCTCGGAAATCTCGGACCGGCTGGAGCAGGCAGGAGCGAAGCTACAGGATACCTTCCACTCCTACTATTCTGCTATGGAGTGGAGTAGGAGACGGGCTGAATTGAAGGCTCAGGGTATACCTGAGAGCATCCTGTTCCTGCAGGATAAAGTGCAGGAGGACGTTGAGCTGACGGGACTGAATGTGATTGACCACCGCAAATTCATGATTATCGACGGGATCACCTCTATCGTGGGCAGTCTGAATATTGGAGATCAATATACGTTTGCCACACCGATTGAAGCCTCTGCCTCGGTACAGGTGGATGGGCGCCCGATGGGCGTTCCAGTCCGTGAGGAGGAGTGGCATGACGGCTGTTTTCGTATCCGGGGAGCAGCAGCGCTGCCGCTGAATGCCGTGTTCCAGTCCAGATGGCTTCTGCTCGGAGGGGATTTCTATGATCCGGAGGATGCATTGTATCGTTCTGAAGGCAATACGGATTTCGGCTCAGAGGAATGTACGCTGTTTGTGAGTTTTCCCGGAAACCCGGTCAATCTGATGCAGCAGTATTATCTGGATCTGATCACGTATGCTGCCGATGAGACGGTCATTGTGAACCCGTATCTGATTGACCAGGCTTTCTGGGACCGGCTGGGCGGGCTCGGACCGGAGCGCTCCTGCCATCTTACGATCTGCAATCCGCTGGAGGTCAATGACCATCCCACCAACCGTGCAGCCGTGCGCAGCAATATGTATGTCCCTTTTTGCAATGGGGTGTCTTTTTATGACTACAGTGCCACAGAACGCTTTTCCCATTGGAAAATCACCTATGACCACAGGTCGCACGCGGTGTTCCACGGCTCATATAATATCAACGAAAGAAGCGCCTGCCACGATTTCGAGCTGGGGCTGCTGGTGAAGGGAGAGGCCTTTGCAGCAAAAGTAAAAGCTATGATAGACTATGACCTCAGCGTATCACGCAAAATCACTGATAAGAGGGAATTCTTCAAGCACCCGTGGATGCACCCCAGCACTTATGTGAATACAGCAACCCGGAATTATACCTGATCGCGCAGCGGGCCGGATGTCATGTATAATATGCAGTAAATCCTAGCAAATGGAGCCATTGCGATGAATATCATAATACAGAAGACAGGCCTGAAGAAGGACGAGGTGTTTTTTGAAGCGGATAGCGGAAAGGGTAGAGGAATCTGGTGCGGAGCTCAGGTGAAGCCGGGGGACCTGGCTGTGGTAGAGTTCGAAATTCCGGCACTGCTTATGCGCTGGGTGGACATCATTCCGGCAGGCGGAGGAGACCACAGCATCCGTTTGGAAGGTGATATTGTGGTGCTTACCGGGGTGCTGGACAATATCGAGGAGGATGGAACCGGCTGTCTGCAGCTGGATGGAGAGCTGATTATGTTCGAAAGCCTTGGCGAGCCGATGGCGCTGGGCAGCCTGGTGGAAGTCAGGACCCGGGAGATCAGGTTGTATCCGATCTTTCTGTGAATAAGGGATTCGTCTATCAAATTAACCCATTGGCATAGCCACTCTTGGCTAAATAGGCTAAGATAAATAGTATTCAAGAAGTAAGCTATGAGGAGCAGAGGTTCAATGAACAGCGATATTCAGCAATTCAAGACAGAATTTTTTAAGGCGCTGGCTCATCCGATGCGGATTCGTATCCTGGAGCTGCTGAGCGAAGGCGAGAAGAATGTGAACGAGCTGCAGGCCATTCTGGGGTCCGAAGGGTCTGCCGTGTCCCAGCAGCTTGCCGTGCTCCGCGCCAAGAATGTAGTAGCCAGTGTAAAAGAAGGCACGACGGTGATTTACTCCCTGCGGGATCCCCTGATCAAAGACCTTCTGGCCGTAGCTAAGCAGATATTCGATAATCATCTGGTGAACGCAATCTCCCTTTTGGAAGGGATCCGCAGCGAATAACCCGGGGCCTCCCGGGGCGGATTACCCGTTGACAAGCGAGGCTTGCAGGAGTAATGTTGCTCTTATATTCAAATAATCAGATATTCAGAGAAAAGAAGGTTAAAGGATGACAGGGTGGGGCCGTTTCAAAGGCTATAATATTGCTTCGCTGCGTAAGGATCTCATTTCAGGGGTTATCGTAGGCGTCATTGCCATTCCTCTGGGGATGGCATTTGCTATTGCTTCGGGTGTGAAGCCTGAGTACGGAATTTATACAACCATAGTCGCAGGAATTATAATTTCTTTGTTTGGCGGTTCAAAGTTTCAGATCGGCGGACCTACGGGTGCGTTTATTCCTATTTTATTCGCTATTGCCATGCAGTATGGCTATGAAAACCTGCTGCTTGCCGGAATGATGGCCGGGATCATTCTTGTCCTCATGGGTCTGCTCCGGCTGGGGGTGCTGATTAAGTTTATTCCCAAGCCTGTAACGATCGGATTCACCGCAGGGATTGCCGTTATTATCTTCACGGGGCAGATCGCGAACTTTCTGGGCCTGAAGGATATGAAGCGGCATGAGAGCTTCGTGGACAACATGAAGGAGATTGGCCTGCATATCTCTACGATTAACCTGTACAGTATTCTGACAGCGGCCATTTGTCTGGCTGTGCTTATACTGGGGATGCGTTTTGCGCCCAAAGTGCCAGGGGCACTGGTCGGACTGCTCTGTGCAACCCTCATAGCTGCACTGTTTTTCAGCGGCAAGGTGACTACGATTGGTTCTGCCTACGGGGACATTCCGAATACACTGCCGAGCTTCCACTTCCCGGTCATTACCTGGGAACGGATTAGGCTGCTGCTGCGACCTGCCTTTGTCATCGCTATGCTCGGAGCGATAGAGTCTCTGTTGTCCGCCGTGGTGGCAGACGGCATGTCAGGCAGCCGTCATAACAGCAACCGTGAGCTGATCGGACAGGGGGTTGCCAATATTGCTGTCCCTCTGTTTGGCGGGATTCCGGCTACCGGTGCAATTGCCCGGACCGCTACCAATATCAAGAGCGGAGCCGCTTCCCCCTTGTCTGGTGTGATCCATGGTGTAGTGGTATTTCTTATTCTGCTGCTGTTTGCACCTTATGCATCGAGTATTCCGCTAGCCGCGATGGCACCGATCCTGATGGTCGTAGCCTGGAATATGAGCGAACGCAAGGAATTCATTCATTTGCTTAAACTGAAGACCGGAGATTCGCTGGTGCTGTTCATTACGTTTCTGTTGACCGTCTTTGCCGACTTAACCGTGGCGGTAGAGGTTGGACTGGTGCTCGCTGTAGTCTTGTTCGTTAAACGGATGGGCGAGGTGCATCTGGTGTCCAAGGTGCTGCCTGATCCGGACTCAGTGAAGGTTGAAGCACATATGGTCACGGACAGCCATGACTGTCCGCAGATCGGTATTTATAATGTGGAAGGGCCGCTGTTCTTCGGAGCTGCCTACCGGTTCGAGAATACGATGCCTGGCTTCGGCCCTGATAAGCCAAAGGTTATTCTGCTGCGGATGGGCAAGGTGCCGTTTATCGACACCACCGGTGAAGCCAATCTGGCAGGGCTGGTGAAGAAGCTGCATGAGGATGGCGGCCGCCTGATGATCTCAGGCATTCAATCTCAGCCGCTCGAGCTGCTTAAGAAGACCGGGCTGTATGACAAGATCGGAGCAACGCAGTTCTATGAGCATACCGGAGAGGCAATCAATGATGCGCTTAAGGTCATTAACTATAATAAGTGTCTGGGCTGCCGTCATGCTGCCTTCAGGGAATGCGCAGCCTTTGCCGGACTGGATGAAACGTCTGGCCGCAGTGCCTTCAAAGGGCGTGTGCCAGCTGTAGCACGTAAGCTGAGCGGTGAATTGTAGCCGCTGAGCAGTATGCTCGGATAATTTTTGGCATCAGCGGCAGGCTGTGGCAGAGAAGCCTTAGCTTCATTCTATAGCCTTCAAAAGCAGCGCTTCTCCCTTCACCTGGAGAAGCGCTGCTTTGCGTTAGTGCTCATTTTCCGCTTGCTCTAACTGGTCATAGGCTAGTAAAGGTAGTGACCATTTGAATCCGCCACCCGCGTGGAAAGAGCCGAAACAAAGGTATTTCTGCCTTTGAATCCGCTACCCGGAACAGGCTTATGGCCACTCCGATTTGTACAAGACATAGAAAAATTTGTACAATTACCAATAGAGGGTTTATGAAATTCATTGGGATAAGGAGAGTACCCGGACATGAAGGAATTGAATTATATCAAGGTATTTCTGCTGTTGGCAGGATTGTCCCTTGTCACACTGGCGGTCTACGGTGTAGTGTCTCAACGGACAGATACGTTCTACGAGTTTCTAATCTGGAATCTGTTTCTGGCCTGGCTCCCATTCGTGTTCTCCATGGCCGCCCATGAACTGGACAAAAGAAAAATCGGCGGATTGCTGGTGCTTCCGCTCGGCATCGCCTGGCTGCTGTTTTTTCCGAACGCGCCATATATTATGACCGATCTGGTGCACTTAACGATCCGCAAGAATTTGTATTTTGTCGGTGGAACGATCCAGAGCCGCTACTGGTATGATCTGATTACACTGCTGCTGTTCACCTGGAGCGGCTGGCTGACCGGTTTCTTCTCCCTGTACCAGTTCCAGGCCGTGATATACCGGAAAAGCAACCTGCTGCTCTCCTGGATTTTCGTGGTGTTTGCCTGCGCGCTCGGGGGGTATGGCGTTCTGCTTGGACGGGTGTACCGGCTGAACAGCTGGGATGTGCTCACCGACCGGCATCAGCTGTACCAGCTCGTTGTCGACAGCCTGAACAGGCAGTCGGTCTTTTTCAGCGTATTCATTGCGTGTGTGCTGCTGGCTATTTATGCAACGATGTACTGCCTGCTGAATGTGCTGGGCAAAGGAAGTAACCGGCCTTATTCCAGTTGAAGCTCATCCTCAGACTTCGGATGATACTGGTAGCGCTGAAGATCGATCGCTCCCTTTGCGTCAAAAATGATGCCTTCTCCCAGCAGATATAGCCGCTGCAGAGAGCTGGACTCATCGTCCGTAAGGGCAATTTCCCCTTTGACATTGACCACTCTGTGCCAGGGCAGCTTGTATGTGCGGCTCATGGAGTGGAGGATGCGGACGACCTGTCTGGCCCCTCTCGGGCTTCCGGCAGCCCTGGCAATGCCCCCATAGGTCATGACATAACCTTCGGGAATCGAGCGGATGATGGCGATAACCTTTTGCGTGAATGGTGTCATGGCTGGAACTCCTTTTGTACAAACAGTAGTGTGGATTTACTTGAATTATATCAGAAGAACCAGGCCCGTGATGCTCCCAAGGAGTACTGCGGGCTTTGCTTTTGGAGCACACTGTTTCCTGCACAGTATAATTATGTGGAATAGGAGAACCAGAGTCGGGGGATAATCAGATCAAAACAATTGTGACAGGAGTGACTGCTGTGAAGAACACAGATGCTGCCCTGGGAAACAGACAGGACGCCTCCAAAATATCGTCTTCCCAGCCGCTTAGTCCCTCGCTGGACGACAATGTGGCTCTGTTCCGGCGGATATTCAGCAATGACGGGACGCTTCGGGTGCGGGTGATTGAGAATAACTATGGAACGCTGTTGCGCTGCGGCCTGATCTATGTGGATGGAATGACTGACCAGGATCTTATACAGAATGGTATTACGAAGCCTGTAATGACTTATCCATTCAAGAAAGAAGACCATGGGAATCCGGCGAAGCTGATGGAGAAGATCCGCATGGAGATCATAAACATCAGTGACATTATGGTTTCGACGGAGCTGGATGAACTAGTAGGAGCTGTTGTAGGAGGTAAGACGGTATTTCTCTTGGACGGTTATGCCGGGGCGCTGAATATTAATGCCCAAGGCTGGCAGACTCGCGCAATAGAAGAGCCTACGACGGAAAAGGCAGTCCGGGGTCCAAGAGAAGGTTTTACGGAATCACTGATCGTTAATTTAACCCTGATCCGCCGCAGAGTCCAGAATTCCGATCTAAAGTTTGTCTTTAGTGACATTGGGACAAGGTCCAAGACGCAGACCTGCATCTGCTATTTGGAGAGCCTGGCTTCACCCGATATTCTGGCAGAACTGCAGGGAAGGCTTGCACAGATAGAAATTGACCATATCCTGGATACCGGTTATCTGGCTGAACTGATCCGTGACGAGCCCTACTCCCCATTCGAGATGATGGGCAGCACGGAACGACCGGATACGGCTGTAAGCAAGATTATGGAGGGCCGCATTGCCTTGATGATTGAAGGCAGCCCCTTTGCCTTGACGCTGCCTTATGTTTTTGTGGAGAATTTCCAGGCCAGTGAAGATTACTACGTCAACTATTATTTTGCCTCCTTCAACCGGTTCTTAAGAGTCATTGGAGCCTTCATGTCCATTAGTATTCCGGCAGTATATGTCGCTCTGGTTACCTACTCTCAAGAGATGGTCCCTACCAAGCTGTTGCTCAGCATTGCCGCTGCCAGGCTATCCGTTCCATTCCCAACCATTATCGAGGCATTAATTATGCTGACGATATTCGAAATTTTGCGTGAGGCGGGTGCCCGAATTCCAACCTCCATTGGCCAGGCGGTAAGCATTGTGGGAGCGCTGGTGCTGGGGCAGGCGGCTGTAGATGCACGCATCGTGAGTGCGCCAATGGTCATAGTGGTAGGTCTTACCGGAATCACGACCTTGCTTAATCCAAGGCTTACCGGACCCATGATTATCGTGCGTTTGATTCTTTTGTTTGCAGCGTTTTTCCTTGGGATCTATGGATACTTCTTTGGACTGCTCGGTCTGGTGATTCATCTGATGAGTCTCCGCTCCTTCGGTGTTTCCTATATGCTGGGAGTGGGCTCTATCCGCCCGCAGGATATTAAGGATGCGGCGATCCGCGCGCCCTGGTGGGATATGTATCTTCGGCCGGCAAGGATCGGTACGCGCAATATGAAGCGGAAGGCGTCCCGGAAGAAGGCGGGTAGCCGGTGAGACGAGCTCTGAGACTGTTGACGCTGCTGCTCTGCATGGCCCTGGTACTGTGTCTCTGCGGCTGCTGGAACTATACCGAGGTTGATGATATGTCCATTGTAGCCGGGGTGGCCATCGATAAGGATGCTGCTGACGGCAAGATCGAGTTGACGGCAGAGATCGTTGACATCAAGGGAGGGCTTAACCAGAATCAGGCCGGCTTCAAAATGCTCAGTCTTAAGGGGAAAACCATGTTTGAAATTGTCCGTAATATGATATCCCTAACCGGGAAAAAGCTGTTCTGGAGCCATGCCAAGGCGATCATCTTCAGCGAGGCGGTTGCCCGCGAAGGACTGATCAAGACAATGGATTGGTACAGCAGAGATACTGAAACCAGATCAGATGTGTTCATTTTTGTGTCCAGTGAGCCAACCGCGCGGGAAATTCTGAACCTGAACACATCCAAAAAAGCAATTCTGTCGTTTGAACTGGCACAAATGATGAGTGACGAGAAGTTTACCAGCACTGCGCCGACCGTGGAAATATGGGATTTCATCGACAAGCTGGAGACTTCGGGTAATCATGCAGTGGCACCTCTGATCTACGTTCATGAGCAGAACGGGAAGAAGAATGAACGTGTGAACGGCTGTGCTATTTTCTCAAAGGATAAAATGATAGGCAAGCTGAATGGGAAAGAGACCAAAAACATGCTGTTTGCCAAAGACGGCATCAAGGGAGGCGTATTGGCGGTGAATGACATACACGGGGTTCCCACCTATTCTTTGGAGATATTATCAAGCAGAACCAAGGTGAAGCCAAAGCTGGTCAACGGCAAGCTGAGCTTGCAGGTCCGAACAGTCACACGTACCGGCCTCGATGAAGTCATGACTACGAAAGACTTCTCGGGCAATGAGGGCATCAGTAGCATCGAGGAGCGCGCCAGCAAAGCCCTCCGGCAGGACATCGAGTCTGTCATACGGAAGTTGCAGCAGGAATACCATGCCGATATCTTTGGATACGGGGAAATCATTCATGAACATCAGCCAAAGGTCTGGGCCAAGCTCCGTGACAACTGGGATAACGAATTCGTAAAACTGGATATTTCAGTAGACTCCAAGGTGATTATAGAGAACACTGCCAAAACCTCGCGCTCTATTAGGCTGGGAGATTAACAGATATGGTCATTTACCTGCTGCTGATCTATGCTATCATCGTGGTGATTGACCCTTACGGTCTGCTGAAACAAGGGAAGAAGCGGGATTTCTATGTGTGCTCGGCACTGTGCCTTGTGTCCTTCTCTCTGGCCTTTGCCCTGTCCATGCATTGGGACATCCCCAGCCCGTCTCCCACGATCATTTATATGGTTAAGAAGTTGTTCTAGGACCAGACTCTATAAGGGGGGGAGGAAAGATGGGTAAGGAAAATATTCCGGCAGGCCAGGCTATAAGCATAGCGGTCCTCTTTATTATCGGCAGTTCTCTGTTTATGGGGGCTTCAGGACAGTCCGGCAACAGCAGCTGGATTGCTATCATTCTTGCAATGCTGCTGGCCCTTCCGCTTATGTTAATTTATGCCCGGCTACATGTGCTACTTCCGGGCAAGGATCTGTTCGACATGCTAATCCTTGTATTTGGAGCAGTAGCAGGAAGAGTGCTCTCCTGCTTGTATATCTGGTATGCGCTTCATCTGGGCTCGCTGGTACTGCGGAATTTTGGGGAGTTCGGCAAGTCGGTTCCTCTGACTTCAACACCTATGCTGGCCCCCATGCTGATCATTGGCCTGCTATGCGTGTGGGTAGTGAAGGGGGGGATAGAAGTACTGGGGAGGAGTTCCAAGTTCCTGCTGCTGTTTACCTTCGGGGTAATCGTTGTGGTGCAGCTGCTCTCCATCCCCAAGTTTCAATTTCATCATTTATTACCAGTTTTGGATAGTGGGTGGAAGCCTGTGTTTACAGATATGATGGGTTCCTTCACCTTTCCGTTTGCCGAAATTGTGGTGTTCCTGGGTGCTTTTCATGCGTTGCCTCAAAAGGGTTCGGCGGTCAGGATTCTGATCAGCGGCACGTTGATTGCCGGAGTTATTATTCTGTTAGTCACGATTCGCAACCTACTCGTATTGGGGCCGGATCTCTTATCCAGCCTATATTTCCCCTCGTATGTAGCGGTCAGCAGAATCAACATCGGTGATTTCCTGACCCGGATTGAAGGCTCGTCAGCTATTGTTTTTGTCACTACGCTGTTTGTGAAAGTGAGTCTCTGTCTCTATGCCGCCTGTAATGGTGTAGCCAAGGTGTTTAAGCTGAGCAGTTACCGTTCGGTAGTGCTTCAAATGGGCCTCATCATGGTCTATTTCGCGGATTTTATCTATAAAGATATTATGCAGATGGATTATTTTGCCCACCATATCTACAAGATTTATGCATTGCCGTTTCAGGTGGTGATTCCTGTGATCCTGTGGATTGCCGCTGAAATCCTGGCCCGGAAAAAAATCCGTAAGCAGAAAACTGCTCAGAATTAAGGGCAGTGTTGTTCCTGGTGCTTCCATGCTTACAGCATGTTCATTTATATTTCCATCCTTCACGGAAGATAGCTATAATGGGAGGCAGAGAGCTAATTTCTGGCGTAGGAGGAAGCACAGGTGAGTGTATCAAGTATCGTCATGTCCTCGCATTGGGGCAGAGAAGTCAGACATAAATATATTACACAGGAATCGAAGGTGCTCGCGGTAGTATTTCCGGGCAGGAACTACTCCGCTGAACGTTCACTGCTGGATTATGCCTCCAAGCTGGCCAGAGAGTATGGCTGCGATATCCTGTTGCTCGAATATGGCTATCAGAGCGCACGTGCAGAGCTCAAACGTGAGGAAATCGATATTGTAACCGAGGAATGCAAAGCGGCCGTAGCTTCACTTCCAGACTACGAACAGCTGCTCTTCATCAGCAAAAGCATGGGGAGCGTCATTGCCGGAAGAGTGGCGGCAGAGATGAACCTTCAGCAGAAAACCTCGCATTTATATATAACACCAGTTGCCGATTCAATGCCGCTGCTGAGACAAAGCCGGGGCAGCATCATCTACGGTGGCAGCGACCCGACCTTCACAGAGGAGCATGCCGCCGGGCTTAGCGGACAGAAGAATCTCCGGGTGTACCGGATTGACGATGCCAATCATGCGCTCGAAGTAGGCAGTGTCAATGAATCGCTGGCCGTGCTGCTCGTCATCATTAACTTTTATCACGAGTTTTTCCGGGATGCGCTCACAGGCTGAGAATAAATATGCAATAGGGGATGATTGTGATGATTCTGGAAGCTGCTATGCTTCATGTGAAGCCGGGGCTTACCAGCCAGTTCGAACAGAGCTTCAAGGCGGCGTCCGCACTGATTTCTTCCATAGAAGGTTATTTGGGCCATGAGCTGCAGCACTGTCTGGAGGATAATCATAAATATCTGCTGCTCGTGAAGTGGCGCAATCTTGAGGATCACACCATCTCATTCAGGGAATCCAGCCAATATCAGGAATGGAAAGCGCTGCTCCATCATTATTATAGCCCCTTCCCGGTAGTGGAGCATTTCAAGTCTGTTAATCTGGAATAAATTGGGGGAGACGGTATGCAGGGGAAGCGGATTGGGGAAGGAAGAACCGCAGAGGTCCGGGAATATGGAACAGGGAAGATTCTGAAGCTCTATCGTGAGGATATTCCTGCGCACTACGTGGAGCACGAATATGAGATCAGTAAATATGTCTATGAGCATAACGTTCTCACCCCGCAGCCTATGGAGCTTGCTGAGCTTGAGGGGCGTATGGGCATTGTGTTTCAACAAATTCATGGACGCTCCATGCTTAGGCTGATCGGGGAGAAGCCGTGGAAGCTTGCCGAATATGCAAGACAAATGGCTGTGCTCCACCATCATCTTCATAAGCTCCAGGGGGCAGCGGCTTTTGGGAAGCAGAAGGAGAACCTGAAGAGCAGTATTATCGCTGCACCCATGCTCGCTATGGAGGAGAAGACGGCCGTATTGGCCCAATTAGAGCAGCTGCCGGAGGGAGACCGGCTCTTGCACGGGGATTTCCATCCGGACAATGTGCTGCTGGATGGGCAGGCATGGATTATCGACTGGATGACCGGGATTTCCGGCGATCCGGCCGGGGATGCTGCGAGGTCTGTCATTATGCTCAGTATGGGGGCCTTGCCTCCGGGAGCATCACTCGCCACCAGGTTGATTACTGGTTTTATAAGAAAGAGGCTCACGAAAGGGTATATCAGAGAATACCTCAGGTTATCGGGTCTTACTTACGCCGAGGTGAACGCCTGGGTGCTGCCGGTAGCAGCAGCCCGGCTTACGGAAGGCATTCCGCTGGCGGAGAAAGAGCAGCTGGTCCGTGAAATCCGCAGACGTCTAAGATTAGCTCCCGCCGGTAAGGACATTTAGGGAAGAAGGTGCGCTATGAATACATATATTGCCCTGCTGCGCGGCATTAACGTGGGCGGCAACAAAATCATTAAAATGCAGGCTTTGAAGGCAATGTTCGAGTCGCTTGGATATGAACAGGTGCGCACATATATCCAGAGTGGAAATGTGGTTTTTGAAAGCGGGGAATCGGCAGGCGCTAAGCTTGAGGAAACGATCGGTGCGGCGATCCGGGACACCTTTGGTTTCGAGGTCTCTGTGATGATCCGTACGCTTGCGGAACTGGAGGCGGCTATTGCTGCCAACCCTTTTCTGAACCTGTCACAAGAAGATTATAAAAGGTTGTATGTTTCTTTTCTTAGTAAAGCTCCCTCGGAGGAGGCACTGGACAAGCTGATCCCCTACGCCGATGGCGCAGATAAGCTGCGCGTTGCCGGCAAAGAGATGTACACCCTGTATGAGGTGAGTGTAAGCCAGTCTCCGCTGTTCAAGGTTCCGCTCGACAAATGGCTGGGCACATCCATTACCGCACGGAATTGGAATACGGTGAATAAGCTGGCGGCAATCGGGCGGGGGGAATAGCAGGCTGGCATTGAAAGACGGTGCTGGACCTTCTCTCATTCAAACAATGGCTTATGCTTATTGAAAAATTGATAAAAAAACCGCACATTGTCCAGCTCAAACCATTCTGCTGTTTGAAGAGGCCTCGCATCCAGATTATATATTTTTGCATGCAACGTGCCTAGAACAAAAGGGGAATGAGTGGCAATAATAAATTGACTGTCAAAATATCGTGCCAGCTCATTTATTTGTTCTGCCATCCGTATTTGATTAGCAGGAGAAAGTGATGTTTCCGGCTCGTCCAATAAATACAATTGCCCAGGCAGCAGATATTCCTCGAAGAACTGCATGGACGTCTCCCCGTTGGAGTATTTTTCCTGGGAAAATTGAATGTCCTCCAGCTTCTTCCTAAACGCATACGTAGCTTCATATTCTGCCGCCTGAGCCTCGCTCATCCCTTTGTGCCTCTGTTCATTTATGATTCCCTCACGAAGCACGGAAGATTGCTGGATCTTCTTGATCTCATATAGAACATCCTCTGATTTCATATATCGGCTTCCTTTTGGAAGTTGCCTGATTTCACGTTCTTGCTCATCATACCCAAACTGATAGCTGCTCAAATCAAGGAAACGTTGCGCATAGTTAATATGTCCATAGCTTGTCATTCTTTCCGCTCCATGAATGCCCAACTTGTTGGAGATTACATTGAGTAAAGTGGATTTTCCGCTCCCGTTATTGCCATATAGCACCGTAATCCGATCAAACAAAAGCACCTCTCCAGCCACGTGCTTAAATACATAATCAGGGTATATGTTGGGATTCCGATCTGTATAATCAGAAAGCTTAAAGCTTCTTAAATAAATCATTGCCGCACTCCCTTACCTAATTTCATGCTTCATCATTATCCAAATTCAATACTAGGCTTGATGCCCATTGTGGTAATTATATCCTCCCTGGGCCCAATACTGAACCCCACATTGTGGGGCTATTTCTCGTTCCGGTATTCAGCAAACATTCAGCCTGATTTCATTATCAGTTAAGGTAGGGGTGCCATAATACACCTAAGCAAAGCTGTACCGGGGGATAGAGCACTGCCGGAATAGTGTATCGATCGATGGGAGTGGAGAGAAATGAAATGGATAAAAAAGCTGGGTTCCGATGTCGTGCTGCTGGGTATTCTGCTGCTTGCAGCCTTTCTGTATGGCTATGGAATCTGGAATGATCAATACTCAAACACGTACTATACCACAGCAGTAGGAAGTATGCTTCAGAGTTTTCACAACTTTTTCTTTGCCTCGCTGGACTCGGCAGGCTCGGTAACGGTTGATAAGCCGCCTGTGACGTTCTGGATTCAGACACTCAGCGCGCTGATCTTCGGCCTGCACGGCTGGAGCGTGATCCTTCCGCAGGTGCTTAGCGGAATAGGTTCCGTATTGCTGGTATATTTGCTGGTGAAACCAACCTTTGGCCGCACGGCAGCTCGGCTCGCGGCACTGGCAATGGCAACTACACCCGTAGCTGCTGCTGTCAGCAGAACGAATAATATTGATGCCATGCTGGTATTCACGCTTTTGCTTGCAGCATGGTTTCTCTTCAAGGGTACTAAGCACAATAAATGGGGCAGTCTCCTCACAGCGTTTGCCTTGATCGGCGTAGGCTTCAACGAGAAGATGCTGCAGGCATACATGGTGCTTCCGGCATTCTACCTCTTCTATGTTCTGGCTGCGAAGGTGAATTGGAAGAGGAAAACCGGAGTGCTCGCAGCCTGTACCGCAGTGCTGCTGGTGATTTCGCTATCCTGGGCGGTTATCGTGGATTCGATCCCGGCAAGCAAACGGCCTTACATGGGCAGCAGCGGGACGAACTCTGTGCTGAATCTGGCTTTTGGCTATAACGGGGTGTCGCGCTTGACCGGTGACCGCAGTACCGGAGGCGGCGGTGGCGGCTTTCCTGGCGGCGAAATGCCGTCATGGAATGGCGGGGAGATGCCGCCCATGAACGGAGCCGCCGCCCAAGGCAGTCAAGGAATGATGAGTGGTACAGACGGTCAGGCACAGGGACAGCCACCTGGAGGTACAGGAGGCGAACAGACTGACGGAGGCTTGAATGGCCGCGGCCAGGCTGCAGATGACGGCGGGATGCCGGGAGGCAGAATGGACGGCCGAGGCCAGTTTGATTTCGGGCAAAGCGGCCGTGGCGGGATGAATGGCGGGGCAGGAGGAATGTTCAACACAGGTACTGCCGGTCCGCTCCGCTTGTTCCAATCGGCGTTGTCCGGCCAGGCCAGCTGGCTGTTGCCTTTCCTGCTATTCGGCTGCATCGGAATCTTTGCCAGCCTGCGCAGACGGAATTTCACATGGCGGCATACAGAAGCATTGTTCTGGCTGGCCTGGCTGGTGCCGGCTATGGGATTCTTCAGCATCGCCGGATTTTTTCACCAATATTATCTGATTATGATGGCTCCGCCGATTGCGGCACTGGCCGGAGCAGGCTGGCTGCAGCTGTGGACCTATTACAAAGAACGTTCAACCTGGCTGTCCTGGCTGCTTCCAGTGGCGACGCTCGCTACAGCTGTCTTTCAGTGGTACATTATGCATCCTTATGAAGATAAGATCGGAAGCGGCTGGTCCATAGGTGTTCTGGCTGGGGGGATCGCTGTCACTGTTCTGCTGCTCGTACTGCGGGTATGGAAAGGGCAGAAGAAGCCTTTCGTACATGCTGCAGCGGTGATGGGTTTACTGGTGCTGCTGGTCGGACCTATCTACTGGGCACTGACACCTATCACTTACGGAGCAAACAGCATGACTCCGGCGGCTGGACCGGACAGCAGCAGCGGTTTTGGCGGCATGGGTGGTAAAGGAGGAATAGGCGGATTGGGTGGCAGAAATGGCACAGCGGGAGTCAACGACAATCTGCTGACCTATTTGAAAGAGCATAATACCGGTGAGAAGTATCTGTTCGCGGCAATGGATTATGGAACTGCAGGCCCTTATATTATCGATAAAAATGAATCGGTCGTTATTCTAAACGGGTTCAACAACTCGGATGTGCCGTATACCACCGATACACTGAAGGCGCTTGTGGCGAGCGGTAAAGTGAAATATTTCCTTGTCACTACCAGAGGCATGGGCGGCGGTCGCGGGGGCAGCTCTGAAATTACCAACTGGATTACGGAGAATGGAACGGTAGTTCCAACAGCAGAATGGCAGGGAACAGAGACAGGTAATAACGGCGGAACCTTGTACGAAGTGAGTGTTCAGTAGGACGGGGTTTACCAGGCTGTATAGTAAGCGCGTTTTACTTGGTTTTTTGGCAAAAGCGCGCTTTATGACTAGAAATGACATTAAGGAGGAGCTGCTCATGAGTACGCACGTGCGCTATTCCATAATCATACCGATGTACAATGAAGAGGCAGTTATTCAGGAAACCTACCGGCGGATAAAAAAGGTAATGGAAACGACAGGAGAGGATTACGAGCTGCTGTTCGTCAATGACGGAAGCACGGATAATTGTGCGCAGATGATTGAGGAATACAGCTATTGGGATGAGAGCGTGAAGCTGATTGATTTCTCCCGCAACTTTGGTCATCAGATTGCCATTACCGCGGGTATGGATTATGCGCTGGGGGATGCGGTAGTCATCATCGACGCTGATCTGCAGGACCCGCCGGAGCTGATTCTGGATATGATCCGGGAATGGAACAACGGCTATGAGGTTGTATATGCCAAACGGGTGAAGCGCAACGGGGAGTCTCTGTTTAAAAAGTGGACAGCAAGCCTCTTTTACCGGGTGCTGCGGTATTCCACGGACATCTCTATCCCGGTGGACACCGGCGATTTCCGGCTGATCGACCGCAAGGTATGCGAGGAACTGAAACGGCTGCCGGAGAAAAACCGCTTCGTTCGCGGACTGGTCAGCTGGGTCGGCTTCCGGCAGAAGGCTATCGAATATGAGCGTGATGAACGGCTGGCAGGTGAAACGAAATACCCGCTGAAGCGCATGATCAAGCTGTCACTGGATGGGATCACCTCCTTTTCCTACAAGCCGCTGAAGCTGGCGGGCTATCTGGGAGGGCTGCTGTCGGCTGCCGGATTTCTGTACCTTATGTATGTGCTGTACCTGGCACTGTTTACGGACGCAGCCGTTAAGGGCTGGGCATCGATGATCGGCATTACCTTGACATTCAACGGATTTGTACTGATTATGCTGGGTATTCTGGGTGAGTATGTGGGCCGGATCTATGACGAAACGAAGAGACGCCCGCTCTATATTGTCCAGGACTTTTACAGCGGCAAGCAGCAAGGTGCAGTCGAGCAAAGGGTGGCGCAGCTTCATAAATAGTTGGGATGGTGCAAAGGTCTTGTCCGTCCGGCAGGTTCCCGGTGCAGGGGCAAACGGCCGGGTTCGCTGACGGCAAGGCTGAATCCAGTGGATAGAGCACCGACGTCCAAAAAGGCCAGCCGGATGTATCTCTGGCTGGCCTTAACTGGCCTGAAGCTCTTTCGTGTCGAACAGTAAGTTTAAGCCTTCAGCAGATCATGGTCCACATATCTTGCACCGTTCAGTTCACTGATAATATTAATAGCAACCTTCGCACCGTCTCCGGCAGTAATAATGGCATGAACGCTTACTCCGGCTACCGTACCGGCAGCCCAAATACCTTCGACATTGGTTTTGCCTTCAGCATTCACGGCTACAACGGTCTTGATTCTTGGTTCTGTGCCGTCCTTCGTGTCTACACCGGCTTTGGCGGCCAGATCCGTCAGCACACCCGTTGCCAGGATTACGTGCTTCGCTTCATAGGTAGCGCCGCTCTCACTCTCAATGACAAAGCCCTCGCCGGCTGTAGTGAGGTTCACCGCTTGGTCTGCTACTAATTCCGCACCGAATTTTACAGCCTGCTTATGACCGGTTTCCACGAGCTCGGGCCCGCCAATTTCAGCAATCCCATAGTAATTCTCATACCAGCCTCTGCGCGTCATGCCTTTATCGTTGTCGATTAACAGCGTTTTTTTGCCCGCCTTGGCGGCGAACAGGGCTGCACTTGCACCGGCAGGGCCGGCCCCGATGATGGCGATTTCGTACATAACATAACCTCCTAAAAGTTTTGTGAGCCTACACATCATCCGAACCGCTCCGTACAAAACTCACTTCGGAAGCATAGGCTTTAAGTTTTGTGAGCCTACACATCATCCGAACCGCTCCGTACAAAACTCACTTCGGAAGCATAGGCCTTAAGTTTTGTGAGCGTCTCACTTACTATTATAACGTTAATGATTCTTCATTAGCTAATCTGTGAAGCATGGAAGGGTAACCTTGAAGGAGGTTCCTTCACCGGGGCGGCTGTCGATACGGATGTCGCCGTGATGTGCATCCACAATGGATTTGGTTATGGAGAGTCCGAGTCCGGAGCCGCCGTATTTACGGGTGCGTGAAGAATCACTTCGGTAGAATCTTTCAAATACATGGGGAATATGCTCTGCCGCGATCCCGGAGCCATTATCTCTCACGGTCAGTTCGGCTTCTGTGCCCCGGGCAACCAGGCCAACATGTATATTTCCCTCTTCAGCATCGGTATGTTGTACAGCATTGTGGAATAGATTAAGAATCACCTGCTTCAGCTTGTCGGGATCATACATGCCGCAGATGCCGTGAGGGATCCCAAAGGTAACCCTGCGGTCTCCGGCAAGCATGAGGAGCTGCGGCTGCATCTCGGTGATCACATCTCCCAGCATCATTTTTTTGATGTTAAGCTGCGGCGCTCCGTCCATGCGGGCCAGGAGGAGCAGATCCTCTACCAGCTTATTGATCCGTTTCGATTCTCCGTGCATGCTTCTTAGCGCATTCATGAGCTGTTCCTTGTTATCTGCAGCTCCTCGCAGCAGCACCTCCAGAAATCCATGGATGGACGTTAGCGGGGTCCTAAGCTCGTGGGAGGCATCAGCGGCAAAACGCCGCATTTGCTCTTTGGCTTCACGCTCACCTTGAAAAGAAATCTCCAGCCGCTCCAGCATTCCGTTGAATGAGCGGGACAGCTTGTCGATCTCTGTCTGTCCCTGGTTGACGGGGAACCGCTCGCTCAAATTGCCTGCATCGATAATCTGTGCGGCTTCCCCCATGTTGGATAAGGGGACCAGCGTTTTGCGCAGGGCTGGCAGGTACAGGAGAAGCCCAGCCAGCAGGGCTGCAACCGACAAGGCTGCAAAAATCAGCAGCTGCTGCATGATCACATCCTTCAGCGGGCCTGTGCCCACACTCATCTGCAGCAGCATCCGGGACTCCTGGGGTTTGCCAAGATTCATGAATACGGCCAGATGCTCACTGCCGTCCGGTGCGGTAATGAGCCGGTAGCTGCCGGTAGCCTTGTCGGTGGTGTGCTTCAGCAAATTATTGTACTCTGCATCGGATAATCTGGGAGCGGAGGAATCAGACAGGGTCTCCTCCTGGAAATCCTTGAACCCTCCGCTCGTGCTGTAAATCGCGAGGGTCGTATGGGCGTCCAGCAGAAGCGGACGCCGGTTGGCAGCGTTACGCATATTGCCGGGGATGAAAGTGCCGCTGCCTTCAGGGACTCCAATACCGCCCGAGCTGCCGTTTACAGGCGGCAGCCCGGGAGTTGGCGTACCAGTGCTGCCACTAATACCGCTGCCTGGTTCTCCGCTGGTTGTCCCGGATCCATTCTCACCGTTGTTATTAAAAGCCAGCGAGTTAAAAAAAATCTCACGCGGCACCGAACGGATCTGGGTTTCCATGGATTCCGCCCGGTTGGTGTAGATGAAATCACGCATAAGTACATACTGAAGCACACCGATTAAGAGCAGCAGGGCGGAGAGAATCAGCAGTGAAATGATCAGCAGCTGCTTGCGCAAGGAGCGCGGCGCGGGGAGCCTGCCGAAAAGGCCCTTGGCACGGGCAATCATACCAGATCCACCCGATAACCCGCACCGCGAAGCGTGCGTATGATCCGGTGTTCTTTGTCGCCCAGTTTCTCGCGGAGGGAACGGATGTAGACCTCTACGATATTCTCCTCACCGCCGAAATCATAGCCCCATACCTTATCGAGAATCATCGGTTTGCTCAGCACCAGACCATGATTGATGACCAGGTATTGCAGCAGCTCGTATTCGGTAGGGGACAGCTCCAGTACCTCGTCCTTGTGGCGGATTTCCTTGCGCCGGCCATCGATCCGGAATGGTCCGCAGCGCACTTCGCCGAGCAGTCCCGGGAACTGGTTCCGCAGACGTGCCTGAATCCGGGCCAGCAGCTCTTCGAAGCTGAACGGCTTGACCATATAATCGTCAGCCCCAATGGACAGACCCTTAACACGGTCATCCACTTCATCTTTGGCTGTAAGCATGATTACCGCAAGCTCTGATTCCTCCGAACGGAGATAGCGGCAGAGCTCGAACCCGTCCATCCCCGGCATCATCACATCCAGAATGGCCACATGGGGCTTGAATTCCGCAGCAACCGCAATGGCACTAACCCCGTCCGGAGCGGTTCTTACTTCAAAGCCCTCATTGTTCAGGCCCAGCTCCAGGAACTGGAGAATATGAGGCTCATCATCCACGAGCAGCAATCGTACACCTTGGGCAGCCTTCATGCATTGTTCCTCCACATCGGTAATCGTTAGCTACATTATGACATATCAGAATGAAAGTTTGCTGAAGATGGAAACATTAAATTAGGAAAGGATTCGAAAATAGTCTTTCAGGGTTAATCATAATGGTTAATCTAATTATACGGAGATATTAATGCTATTAATAAGAAGTTTAGTCAGAATATAAATAGTTTTTGAACGGGACGATAAAGGGTTTTGACGGCGGCTATAGAACACTTTACAATAAGGATACCACCCGGCCTAAAGAGTCTTTCCGTGGCAGGAAATAAGTCCCAATTCTATGTGTTTTCCCCGTTTCTGACCTTATCTTATTCCTTTGAAGCACGTCTCTTTCGCTACACTTCTTTCTGGAGTTTCTATTGCTGCACTGGGTTAAATCTACGCTGTACTATTCATCATCCAACCTTTTTGATTACATGCTTCACTACCCATAAGTTAAGGGAGGCTCTTCCATGAAGAAAAAAGAAATGGTAGCCATGTTATTGGCGGGAGGCCAAGGGAAAAGATTAAAGGGATTGACCAAGTCGCTCGCAAAGCCCGCTGTTTATTTTGGGGGGACCTACCGGATTATTGATTTCCCTTTGAGCAACTGCTCCAATTCGGGAATTGATACTGTCGGTGTGCTGACGCAGTATGAACCGCTTGTGCTTCATTCATACATCGGAGTAGGCAGCGATTGGGACTTGAACCGCAAGGACGGCGGGGTATTTGTCTTACCGCCGCATGAACGGGAGAACGGGAGCAGCTGGTACCGTGGCACAGCAGATGCCATTTACCGCAATCTGAAGTTTGTGGATCAATTCGATCCGGAGCATGTGCTGATTCTGTCGGGAGACCATATCTACAAGATGGACTATTATGCGATGCTTCAGTACCACAAGGCCAGAAATGCCGACTGCACCATATCGGTTATCGATGTTCCGCTGGAGGAAGCCAGCCGGTTTGGCATACTGAATACGGATGAGGATCTTAAAATTTATGAATTTGACGAGAAGCCGGCGAAGCCGAAAAGTACACTGGCTTCTATGGGTGTCTATATTTTCAAATGGGAGGTGCTCCGCAAGCATCTCCTGGAGGACGGAGAGAACGCCGGCTCGTCCCATGACTTTGGCAAGGATATTATTCCGCTCATGCTGGCTGATGGCCAATCCCTCTTTGCGTATCCTTTTGAAGGGTACTGGAGAGATGTAGGTACTATAACCAGCCTGTGGGAAGCGAACATGGATCTGCTGAGCGATACTCCGCCTCTGAATCTGAACGATCCGAACTGGCGTATCTTCACCCGCAACCCGAACCAGCCGGCACAATATGTAGCTCCTGGAGCGAAGGTGTCGGGCTGCATCATTAATGAAGGCTGCATTGTCCACGGAGAAGTGAAGCATTCAGTACTCTTTTACGGCGTGGAAGTGGGTGAAGGCAGTGTGATTACGGACTCTGTCATCATGCCAAAGGTCAAGATCGGGAAGAATGTAAGAATTCACAAGGCCATTATCAGTGAGAATACGGTCATTGAAGATTACATGGAGATCGGGATTGAGCGGGAGGATGAGGAAGAAATTCTGCTGATCGACAATCGAAGCAAAAAGCGCAAATCCGTTGCAGCCAAAACCATATAATCAGCAGAGGACGGGGGGATTTCGATGAAAGAACTCATGGGTGTCATCAATCTTGACCATGAATTGGACCAATTAAACGAGCTGACCTATTTCCGCTGCGGCGCGGCGGTGCCTTTTGCCAGCCGCTACCGGCTGATCGACTTTGTTCTCTCCAACATGATGCGTGCGGAGCTGGAGAGCGTGGGGCTGTTTGTCCGCCGTAAATACCGTTCGCTGATGGACCATCTCGGCGACGGCAAATCGTGGGATATGAACCGCAAGCACGGGGGCCTGTTCATTCTGCCGCCTGACTGGAATGATCCGACAGATACTTCCCTGGGGGATTTGCAGCATTATCACAACAATCTTGATTTCTTCAAACGGGCTGCGGCCAAATATATTGTGTTCTCCGGCAGCCAGCACATCAACACCGTCGATTTCCAGGATGTGTTTCAATATCATATGGAGAAGGGTGCCGATGTCACGCTGGTTTACAAGAAAATTGACATCCTTAAGCCGGAGCACGATCCCTGTCTGCGGGTTGATGTAGACGAGGACAGTAATGTGACGGAGATCCATCAGGAGAAGGATCATCATAACGTCTATCTGGATATTTTTATTATGGAAAAAAAGCTGTTTCTGGAGCAGGTGGAATATTGCATTGCGCATGGGGAGAGCTACTTTTTCCGTGACGCCATTCAGAAGAACCGCCACAAGTTCAAGATTGCCGCTTATGAATATACAGGCTATCATGCCGTAATCAACTCTCTGGAGAGTTATTACAAGAACAGTCTGGAGCTGCTGCAGCAGGATAATTATTTCGGACTCTTCAAAGAGAACCCGGTTCAGACGAAAATAAAATATGAAGCTCCTACCCGCTATCTGGACAGCGCGGAGGTCAGCAATTCGCTGGTGGCCAATGGTTGCATTATTGCGGGGACCGTGGAGAACAGCGTGATTTTCCGGGGGGTGCAGGTCCGCAAGGGCGCGCGCATCATTAATTCGGTGATTATGCAGAAATGTGTCATCGAAGAGAATGCCGTGATTGAGAATGTCATTATGGATAAAGACGTGCAACTAAGCAAGGACCGGATACTTGTCGGGGACAGCAGACGTCCATTTGTGATTGTCAAGAGCAGTAAGATTTAACCGTGAGGCCATTCTTTTAAAAAAAGCATTTGTCAGGAGGAACCTGCTGTTGTTCAACGATAAAGAGACTTTTAAACAAGTGTTCCGCGAGACACTCATCGGGAAATTGGGCAAGCCGCTGGAGGAAGCATCGAACGCCGACATCTACAACATTCTCGGCAACATGATCCGTGAAAATGCGGGTAAGAACTGGGCGGATACCAACCAGAAGTTCAAAGCCGATAAGGATAAGCAGGTATACTATTTTTCCATGGAGTTTCTAATCGGCAGACTTCTCGGCAATAACCTCCTTAATATGGGCGTGCTTGAGGTTGTACGTGACGGACTTACGGATTTGGGGTTCTGCCTTCGGGATGTGGAAGAGGAGGAAGCGGACGCGGGCCTCGGCAATGGCGGTCTGGGCCGTCTGGCGGCATGCTTCCTGGATTCACTGGCCTCCCTGCAGTATGCAGGGCACGGCTGTGGCATACGTTACAAATACGGCCTGTTCGAGCAAAAAATCGTTGACGGGTATCAGGTGGAACTGCCCGATTACTGGCTGCAGAATGATAATGTATGGGAAGTGCGGCGGGAAGACAAGCAGGTAGAGGTGCGGTTCTGGGGCCATATCGAGACCCGTGAGGAGAACGGTGAGCTGGCCTTCGAGCATAAGGACTATGAAGCGGTGCGCGCGGTTCCTTACGATGTGCCAGTTATCGGTGCAGACTGCAGGCATGTGAACACACTACGCAACTGGAGCGCAGAGTCCATCGCCCAGCCTTCACGGATGTTCGGTTCTCTGGCCGGAAGTGATTACCACAAGTATCTGGAATACAAGCGTTCGGTAGAGTCGATCTCCGAGTTTCTGTATCCGGATGACTCGCAGTATGAAGGCAAGCTGCTCCGGCTGAAGCAGCAGTACTTCCTGTGCAGCGCGGGGTTACAGAGTATTCTGCGGACGTACAGCAAGAACGGGCTTGGCATTGAATCACTGCCGGACAAAGTGGCCCTGCATATCAATGATACGCATCCTACACTGGTTATCCCGGAGCTGATGCGGATTCTGATGGATGTGCACGGACTCGGCTGGGAGCAGTCCTGGAGTATCACCACCCGCATGGTCTCCTATACGAACCATACCATTCTAAGCGAAGCGCTGGAAAAATGGCCGATCAGCATGGTACGGGAGCTCCTGCCGCGTATCTTCCTCATTATCGAGGAGATTAACGCCCGCTTCTGCGGTGAGCTGATGAGTAAATATCCGGGGGATCAGAACCGGATTAATCAAATGGCAATCATTCATGATGATCAGGTGCGCATGGCCCATCTGGCGATCGTAGCCAGCCATAGCGTTAATGGTGTGGCGGCTCTGCATACAGAGATACTGCAGAAGCGCGAAATGCGTCTGTTCAATGAGATGTATCCGCACCGCTTCAATAACAAGACAAACGGCATCACCCACCGGCGGTGGTTACTTCATGCGAACCCGGAGCTGGCCGGACTGATTACTGAATCGATCGGTTCGCGTTGGGTTCATCATCCGCAGGAAATGATTGGCCTGATCAAATACAGTGAGGATGCTTCCTTCCAGGAGCAGGTGGCCGGAATCAAGCGCCGCAACAAGCAGCGCCTCTCTGAATATATTTTCAGCAAGCATGGCGTTCAGGTAGATCCGGACTCGATCTTCGATGTGCAGGTTAAGCGTCTGCATGCATACAAGCGCCAATTGCTGAATGTGCTTCATATCATGCACTTGTACAATCAGCTCAAGGATAACCCTTCCATGGACATAGTGCCGCGCACCTTTATCTTCGGTGCCAAAGCAGCGCCAAGCTATCACCTGGCGAAGCGCATCATTAAGCTGATCAACACGGTAGCCGATGTCGTCAATAAAGACCCGCAGATCAAGGGCAAGATCCATATTTTCTTCCTCGAAAATTATTCGGTGTCCCTGGCGGAGAAGATTATTCCGGCTGCTGATGTTAGTGAACAGATCTCTACCGCCAGCAAGGAAGCCTCCGGTACCGGGAACATGAAGTTCATGATGAACGGTGCGCTAACCGTCGGAACGATGGATGGGGCGAACGTGGAGATGCATGAAATGGTCGGGGATAACAACATGTTCCTGTTTGGTCTTCGTGCGGAGCAGGTTATGGATTACTACCAATACGGCGGTTACCATGCACGTGATATTTACAACGGCGACAGCCGGGTGAAGGAAGTGCTGGATCAGCTCGTGACCCCTGGGCCTATTTGCTGCAATACCCAGGAATTCGATACGCTGTATCAGTCGCTTCTGGACAATAACGATGAGTTTTTTGTGCTTAAGGATTTCGCTTCCTATGTGGAGACCCATGTCAATATTGACTTGGCGTACCGCAACCAGAAGGAATGGCTGAAGAAATCCATTATCAATATTGGACATTCCGGCAAATTCTCCAGCGACAATACCATTGCCCGCTATGCATCCGAGATCTGGAATATCAGTCCGGTGCGCCTGTAGGCAGAGCCCGACTGAATAAACTGGAGTGCGGGAAGAGAGGATTCTCTCCAGCACCCCGGCAGCAAAAAGACCTTCACCAGCGCAGATTATTCTGCGGCGGTGAAGGTCTCTTTGTCTGATTACGGAGCGTATCAGATGACGTCGGCAACCAGTGTGGCGAACCGTTCCAGGAAACGGCGTTCCTCATCATCAAAACGGTGCTTGATAGGGCTGTCAATATCAAGCACCCCCAGCAAGCGTTCGCCTTGAACCAGCGGGACGACGATCTCGCTGTTTGAAGCCTCATCACAGGCGATATGCCCAGGGAAGGCATGTACATCACCAACGACCAGCGTACGGCGCTCGCTGGCGGCCGTACCGCACACCCCCTTGCCCAGCGGAATGCGGAGGCAGGCCGGCAATCCCTGGAACGGTCCGAGGACCAGCTCCTTGCCGTCGAATAAATAGAAGCCGGCCCAATTGGTATCCGGCAGAGAGTACTTAAGCAGTGCGGAGGCGTTGGCCAGATTGGCAATGGCATTCGGCTCGCCTTCCATCAGTGCACCGAGCTGGCTGAGAACCGATTCAAACCTCTCGCTGCGTGTGCCATCATAGGGCATGGCTTGAAACATGAAGCATCACCTTCCTGTACGATAAATCAGCATAAATCCATAACTGTAACTAACAACATAGTACAGCCCGGCGGGATACGTCAAGCATTCCTGGGATATTGACGGATTGTTTGAATTTTACATCAGCGGCTCAGTGGGAAGGAACGCCCGGTTACCATATCTGGTTGATGTTTCCGATCTCTCTCCCCAGGGTAATGCAGTTATAAATACCGAAGGCTTCTGGCCGGAAGGAGTGGGATATGCGCGCCGATGTACAGAACTTGTTCATAGGAATCCATATGTTGTATTGTGCACATGAGAAGGATCTGACACTGGCAGAGATGCTGCCGGAGCTGGAGAATCTGGGGTACCGGGTGGCAGAACGTGAAGTGAAGCAGGAGCTGGAGCGGCTCTCCCAGGAGAATTTCCTGACTGCCCATGGGGAGGCTTACAGTCTTACCGGAACGGGAATTGAGGAGTTCAAGGCGATCCAGCAGAAGCTTCAGGTGCTGTGCACCGAAGTTCTTAAGCCAGTCCGAGCAGCAGGTGCGTCCGGATAGCTCCCGGCCGTTACAATTAGATAACGACAGCGTCTGTTGCGGGTGGTAAGCACCCATGACAGGCGCTATTTTAAATTCTACGCTACGCTTCACGCTATAAATTATCCTGCTATTTCTCGTTTCAATCGGGTACCTGATAGCAATACATAGTATCGCTGCTTCGGAAGCCTAAGCCTTCAAAAGGACGGCGCAGCCGTTGTTGCATCTGATGTATACTAAATAAAGTTGAAAGGAGACGATCGTCTTGTATGTATGTGGCGGAGAAGTCCCTGTCCTGCACGGAAAAAAAGTAAAGCTGCGCGCGATGGAGGCGGAGCATGCGGCAGACCTGTTCGCTGTCTGGTCGCATCCGCAGGTTGCCTGCTGGCTGGCCGCACCGCCGCTGTCTACTCCGCAGGAGGCGGAAGAGCTCATAGCGATTCTCCTGCAAATGTCCCGTGAGGAAGAAAGTCTGCGCTGGAGCATCCTCGGACATGACGGGCATATTATCGGCAGCTGCGGTTATAACAGCTGGCAGCTGCAAGGAGCGTACAGAGGAGAAATCGGCTGTGAGCTGCTGCCTGATTATTGGGGGAAGGGCTACATGCGGGAGGCATTGGAGCTAATGCTGGACTATGGCTTCGCCGTAATGGGCCTCAACCGGATCGAAGCGTTATGCCACCCGGATAATATCCGGGCGCAGCGGCTGTTTCAGTCACTCGGGTTTGGGCGGGAGGGTCTGCTGCATGAATACCGGCATACGGAAGCGGGATTCCAGGATGTAGTCCTGTATGCACTGCTTGAGGGCTCGCAAAAGGACTAACTTCAGCAATGAAGGAGCACAGCGTGAGGAAGGAAGGCTGAACCTGGTCATCCCGAAGCTCCAATGTACAAAAAATGGCCGCGCTCTCCTGTACAGGGGGCGCGGCCGTTTTCTATTTAGGTTAGTCTGAACGTGAATTGATTCACAACCTCTGAGGCCTAAATCCTACTTGCGGGGAAGCGGAGAGAGTTTCTCAGCCTGCAGGCCCATCTTCTTAAGCAGTGTAATCATCTGTTCCTTCTCTTCATCGCTCAGTCCGCTAAAGGCAAGATGCAGCCGCTCCGAATATTTCGGATACATTTCGTTCATGAGACGTTCGCCTTCTGCAGTCAACTCGGCAAAGATCACCCGGCGGTCACTTGGGCAGGGTTTGCGCTGCAGGTAGCCGCGTTCTTCCAGCTTGTCGATTACATAGGTAACGTTGCCGCTCTGCAGCAGCAGCTTGGCGCCGATCTGTTGGATAGGCTGTGGTCCCTTGTAGTAGAGGACTTCCATGACAGCGAAAGCCGTAGGATTGAAGCCTTCAATCTTGCTGCCGGTTACGGCATGCTCATTAATGCTCTTGAAAGACTTGGCAAAAACCCGGTACAAATGCAGTGTCAGTTGAGTATCGCGTTCATAGGATTGTATCATGCTTCTCCACCTCTATTGTTAATCGTGAGGGCTTGCCCACACGGTTTGGAATCCTGCTTTCGTTGATCTAGCTTTACAATACGTCAAAGAAGGAATGTTGAACATGTGATTTGTCACAATGAGCACACTTTTAATTATTAAAAATCAAACAATTTTTTACGGGTGCACAAAAGTTGTGAACTTTTTGGAGATTACCGCAATCCGTCTCTGGAAGGAGCGGGAAATCAGCCTTAGGCGCAGCAGGTAATTACAGCCAGGGTTCGATGAACCTTCCTGTGCAATTCCTTATTATGGTTACAGTAGATAACCAATTGTACGGGGAGTGGATAAAGGATGAAGGAAAATCAGGGGAATTCGGCGCAGGCAGTGAAACTCACGGCCAACAAGCCATTTGTAGTGCTAATCACAGCACAGCTGGTATCTAATATAGGGGACTGGCTGCATATTCTGGCCCTGCTCACTATGGTCGGGCTGAAGTGGCAGGCTTCACCCTGGGAGATAACCGCCGTCTCCTTATGTATGGCAGTACCGATGCTTCTAGGGGGTCCATTCGCAGGATATTTAAGTGATAGGATGGACCGCAGAGCAATCATGATCGGGTCTGATCTGGTGCGTGCCGGGATTGTGGCTTGTCTGGTATTCGCGGGCTCTCTTTGGCAAGTCTATGTCCTGCTGCTGGCGAAGGGGGTTCTGGATGTGATGTTCTCTCCGGCCAAAAGCGGTAAGCTCAAAGAGTTTGTGCCGCCTGAACAAATGGATCAAGCGGTAGCGCTCAGCTCTTCCATAGAGCAGATTACCAAAATTATCGGTCCTGCGATTGGAGGTCTGCTTGTTGCGGCCGTCGGAATTTCCGCCTGCTACATCATTGATTCGGTGAGCTACATCGTATCGGCGGTCATCCTGCTGGGGCTGCCGCGAGCGGGGATGTTCAAGACAGACAGAGTGAGTGAGGTTGCTGAAACGCCAAAGCTTCGCCATTCCTTCCGCAAGGAAGCTGGTGCAGGATTACGGCTGATTGCCGGCATGCCAGTGGTGCTCAGCGGCGTCGTGATGATTGTAGCAGCCCTGCTGGTGCTTCAGGTGGCTGATTCCCAGACCGTTACTCTGTTCCGGGAAATTCCCGGAGTGAATGCCGATTTGCTGGGCTGGTGCGTAGCTGCCAGCGGTTTCGGTACTCTGCTCTCGGCCCTCGTAGTGGGACGCATGGGCAGCAGCAAGCGCCCGCTTGTGTTCATGGCCACCGGTACGATTCTCATGGGCTCTGTATTTGCGAGCGCTGCTCTTGTGGCTGCTTACGGACAGGCGGGCCTTTGGATGAATATAATGTTGTTCGGTTCGTTTATTCTCGCCGGTGCTGGCGCAGGCTTTGTGCTTATTCCATTCAACTCGATGCTACAGTGCAGGACACCGGAAGCCTATACGGGCCGGGTATTTGGAATTGTGAGCAGTCTGACCAGTGCAGCGGTTATTCTGGGGCCGGTAGCCGGTGGGGCATTAGTGACAGTTTCCGGTCCGGTCACGGCTTTCATTGTCTCGGGTATGCTGGCAGCCCTGCTTGGAGCGTCGCTGCTCTTCCTGCGGCCGGGAATCGAAAAAAGAGACAAGGCGTCGCACGCCCTGGAACAATCAGTAGCCTAAACGGACTGTCCGCCGAACTAAGCTGGTACAGGGTGGCTGAGGGTGATATGATCGGATTACCGGAGTGTATCCGGCAGGCGGTGAATAGGCGCCAGCTATTATGGTTTAGGAGATGGAGAGCTGTATGGAAGAGACAGAAGCACCGCAGGTTCAGGAACTTGGATCAATCGGAGATCATGAGCAGGAAAGTATGGAACGGGGCATTGTACTGGATGTCTATATTGAAGAAGCGGGCTATGAAGCAGGCGATAAGAGAATATCCAACATCTCTTTTCAGGTACAGCAAGGACAGTTGCTGGGCTTAATTGGTCCTAACGGAGCGGGAAAGAGCACCACAATCAAGACCCTCCTGGGTCTGCTGAAGCATGCCAAAGCCCAGGTGAAGCTTGGCGGAGAGAACAAATCTTATGCTTACGTGCCGGAGCAACCCGTATTTTATGAGGATCTGACGTTGTGGGAGCATCTGGACCTGGCTGCAGCCGCTTATGGCTTGTCCTACGAAACCTTTGAGGCCACGGCCGATAAGCTTCTGTCCCAGTTCGGCATGGATCAGGTGCGCAACGATCTTCCCGCAGGCTTCTCCAAGGGTATGAAACAAAAAATGATGCTGATGCTGGGCTTTCTGGTCCAGCCTGATGTCTATATTGTGGATGAGCCGTTCATTGGGCTTGATCCGCGTGCGACCAAGGATTTCCTTCGTCTCCTGGAAGCTGAGCGCAAGCGCGGAGCCGGCGTGCTGATGTCAACGCATGTGCTGGACACGGCCGAAAAAATCTGTGACAGCTTCGTGCTGGTCTCCGGAGGGAGAATGACAGCAACGGGGACATTGGAAGATATCCGCGCCCAGGCGGGATTGCCGGAGGCGTCGTTGTTTGATTGCTTCGACGAACTGACATGAGCAGAAGTGCATTTGCTTTTCCCACAGCACGGAAGCTGTTCCGGCGGCGGCTGTTTTCCCACTTTCGCGAGCAATCTGCTATCATCCGTACAGCTGCGGACTGGACGGTGCTGCTGTATATTATCATTCCAGGCGGTTTGCTGGGCGGACGGTTTTATTATGGCTTCTGGAATCAAGAGCTGCCTGCATGGGCAGCAGATTTACCCTTTGGAATCATTCTCGCCCTGCTGGCAATCCTGGTGGCCACCGGAGGCCTGGTTCTGCTGCTGCAGGAAGGGGATCTGTTATTCCTCAGGCAACGGGAGGACTGGATCCGGACGATTGTGCTGCGGGGAACGCTGTACAGTCTCGTAGTCACAGCTCTGAAGATGGCTGTGCTGTATGTCATTCTGCTGCCCTTCATCGTCCATGGCTACAGCGTTAGTCCGGCCGCGGCCTGGGCACTGCTTGCCATGACGATTGCCTGCAGCTGGTGTGTCAAGCTGCTCGGGCATATCGTCAAGGTCCAGCGGCAGGGCTTCCGCCGCTGGTTATGGCTGATTCCTGCGGTTACCGTACCCTGTGCCGTCTATATCCGGGCCGGACTGTACTTCAAGGACAGCCCTCTGCTTCTGCTGCTGGTCACTGCCTTGTTTGCGGTGGTGACGGCCTGGGCTATCCGCTATCGCTTGCGTTTGCGCGGCACCTTCATAAATGATGTGCGCGAAGACTACAAGCAGCGGATGAGAATCGCTGCACTGATGCTGCGCGGGGTGCTCGATAAACCGCGGCCTACGCGGTACAAGCCGTGGATCTTCCGGAAATCGCAGCCGCTGCTGAAGTCTACGCTGCCTGAGAGCCGGTTCACGGCGGCTGCTATCAAGGCATTGGTGCGGAATCCGTCTCACTTGAAGCTGTATCTGTCATTTACCGGAGTCGGATTGATAGCGGTATTCATTGTTCCTTCTATGTTGAAGTGGCTGATCTTCGCGCTGCTGATCGCATTAATGTCCTACTGGCTGTCCTCCTACTGGCTGCTGTTTTCAGGGGATGACTACATTGGGATTTTACCATTTACCAAAGAACAAAAAGCAGAGGCGGGAGCAAAGGCGCTACCGCTCATGCTGATGCCGTTTGCCCTGTTGTGCTCGGCGGCTATCTGTCTGCCGCTGTACGGCTGGCTAGGGCTGCTGCTGTTTATTCCTGTTGGCGGCGGGGCCGGATATCTGATTGCCAATATGTTCAGCGCATTCCGTTTTGCCAAATGATAACAGCTGTAAACCGGATTTTTTCCGAATAAAAGTAATCCTCTTCAAAGTTTCCCGCGAAGGTTAATATAGAGGGAGATTAATGAGAGGGGTTCCCTTATGACAGAAGCTCTGGATGACAGAGAGTTGATGAAACGCATTGGAGACAAGGAACCCTCGGCGCTGGAAAACCTCTATGACCGTTATGAAAAGGTGATATACTCCTTTGCCTACAGGATGGTACAGGACGCCATGGCAGCCGAGGAGGTTGTACAGGAGCTGTTTCTGCGTGTATGGACACATAGTGAGCGGTATGATGAATCCCAGGGCAAGCTGACAACCTGGATGTTCGCGCTCACGCGCAATATAGCGGTAGATATGCTGCGCCGCAAGTCGGTTAGGGACCGGGGAGTACCTGTGGAAGACGCTGCGCTGCATGCCGTGGCTGACGAGTCCTTGGAACCTGCCGTGGTTGTTGAGATGAGAACGGAAGGCCAGCGCATGCGGGAAGTGCTGGCAGAGCTTAGCCGTGATCAATTGCAGGTCATTCATTCCATTTATTATGGAGGCATGACGCAGCAAGAGGTTGCGGCGAGGTACAACATTCCGCTGGGGACGGTCAAAAGCCGCGTGCGGCTGGCCCTGAAGCAGCTGAAGAGGCATTTTAAGGCTCAGGAAAGGAGGGAAGGCTACCATGGATGAAGCGGACAATCAAATCTGTGAATGGGCAGAGCTGTATGCGCTGGGCGGGCTGGACGAAGAGCAACGGCTGGAGTTTGAGACGCACTTGACGGGCTGTGCGGATTGCCGGAAGGTAGTGGAAGAGCTGAGAGAGATCGTGGATGTGCTGCCTCTCGCTTCAGAGGAAATGTCACCGCCGGAGGGAATGAAGGAGCGTGTGCTGGGCCGGGTGCTGGCTGTGGAAGAGAGCAAGAAGACATCTCTTGCAGATGCTCTGGAACGGAGCACCGTACGCGGTGCTCATGAAACCATAGTGCCACCGGCTCCCGCACCGGAAATTCCGTTCTCTTCGTCAGCCGGAAAAGTGAAGATAACTCCGTTGAGCCGCAACAGCCTTTTGCGCGGTGCATGCGCTATATTGGCTGTAGCTGCAGCAGCGCTTGCCATCTATTCCGTTTCCCTGCAGCGGGATGTGAGCGGGCTGAAGAAGCAGCTTGCACTGACCGGAGCCCCTTCCACTGAGCTAAAAGTAAATGAGGTGGTCCAGCTTGGTCCTGCGGCACAGGACATTGTGGCCAAGGGCCTCGCGACAATCGTTATTGATGCCAAAGGCACCCATCTGCTGGTACAGGCGGAGAAGCTGCCTGAACTTAGTGGAAGCGAGGCATTCCAGGTCTGGCTGATCAAGGGCGATGTTAAGAAAAGCGCCGGAACCTTCCTGTCTTCTGCGGGGACAGGTGCGATGTACTATACCTTTGATCCCCAGGGCTATGATACCGTGGCGATTACACTTGAACCGGATGGGCAGGGTGAGCAGCCCAGAGGGCGGCCAATACTCATCGCCAAGATTGAAGGGTAGCCGCTGCCCGCAGTTAAGCCCTCAGACCATCTGAATATATCAAACCCCAAAAGCCAGCCTCCTAAGCAAACGGAGGCTGGCTTTTTACATTCAAGACAAATCTGCCGGAAGTGAGGTGCGGAGGGTTATTCCCCGTGCTGCCCGGCCGCATGCATGCCCGCCGTATATCCCGTGGAGAACGCGGCGGTAATATTGTACCCGCCGGTATATCCGTGGATATCCAGTATTTCACCGCAGAAGAACAGTCCCTGCATCAGTTTCGATCCCATGGTCCGGGGATCAATTTCTTTCAGGTTAACGCCGCCGCCAGTAACAAAGGCTTCCGCCAGAGAACGGGTGCCATGCACCTGAACCGGCATCCGCTTCAGAAGCGCTGCGAGCGACTGCAGCCCGGTTTTGGGCAGATGATGTCCTGTAGTATCGCCGTCGAGTCCAGTCTTAGCCAGCAACAAGGGAATCATCCGCTCCGGCAGCAGGCCCTTCAGTGAGTTGCGGATGGCCTTTTTCGGCTCCAGCTCCAGCTTGTTCTGCAGCTGCTCCTCCATCTCCTGCGGGTTCAGGTCCGGGAAAAGGTCGATGGACAGTTCTACAGTGTGGGTTCCCGATTTGCGCTGAACCTGCCGCAGGAACTGGCTGCAACGCAGCGCAATCGGCCCGGAGAGGCCGAAATGGGTGAAGATCATGTCGCCCCGGTGGGCAATGACCCGCTTGCCCTTCGGATTCCAGACCGTCAGTGTTACATCCCGCAGGGATAAGCCCTGCAGTTCCCCGGATTTGATCCATTCCTCTTGCGACAGGATAGGCACCTCTGTAGGGAACAACTCCGTAATGGTGTGTCCGGCGGCCTCAGCCCACGGATATCCGTCTCCGGTGGAACCAGTCTGCGGTACAGATTTGCCGCCTGTGGCGATGACCACGGAACGGGCACCCAGCTTTTTGCCCGATGTCAGCCGGACGCCCTCCACTGCGCCATTTGTATAGAGAACCTCTGCCACCGGACTGTCGGTTATAATCTCTACACCAAGGCTTCGCACTTTGCCGATGAGCGCTGAGACGACGCTGGAGGCTTTATCGGATACGGGAAACATCCGCCCGTTGTCTTCTTCTTTTAGGGCAATCCCCAGATTCTCGAAAAATTCGATAATATCCTGATTATTGAAATGGTCAAATGCGCTGTACAGGAAACGGCCGTTGCCGGGAATATGGGAGATCAGGTCGGAGGTCTCTTTGATGTTGGTCACATTGCAGCGCCCTCCTCCGGAAATCCCCAGCTTCCTTCCAAGCTTGGCCCCTTTATCAATCAGCAGAACTGCCGCTCCATGCTCGGCAGCAGCCACACTGGCCATAAGCCCCGAAGGTCCGCCTCCGATGATAATTACATCATAGTTACTGCTCATAAATCTGCTCCTTTACATATGAAGACAAGATGCAAACTGTGCACCCTTAACGGCATCATACCATTACGGCCACGGCGGGGCCAGAGGCCCCGCGTGCGAGACGGCGAATTCCATTGTCAGGACTGCAAGGTTATGATTTAATCAAATGGAATAGGGTGATTTGTCCAATTTGGGGAGTGATTGCAATTATTTACGAGGTAAAGGATATTTTATTGCAAATAACATCTGCCTGCTCCTTTCTGTTCTTGTTCCAGTGGTGGCTTGATCAGAGCCAGATGGTTCGAAGGAACGGGAAATTCCCGGATGACCAATCCTTTTTGATTATCAGTTGTGCACTAAGCATTGTATTCTGCATGATTCTGTCCACAACGCTGTTTGGTGTGATCTATCTGAATTTAGCTATTATACCGGCTTACATCGGCGTTCTATACGCTGGATTCCGTTCGGGGGTGAGCTTGGTCATATTTTTTGTACTATGCACTATATTATTCTCGGAGCCTTCCGGTATCAGCAATCTGGTGCTGAACACAGGGGTGCTGCTGTATCCGCTGCTGTTCGGTATGGCGAAACCGTTCAAGAACGGCGGGACACTAAGCAAAATTGCCGTCCTCTGGGGTGTACTGTTTCCGAGCATGCTGTTTATTGTCCTTGCACCCAAAATGCATGGGCACAGCCTGTATGATTCCCCATCCCAAGAAGTGGGTGTGGCCGTGCTCTACCTTGTTGTCTCGGTGGTCCTGGGCGGCAGCTTTATTTACTTTATCGAAACCGCCTGGGACCGGATGGAGATCCAGAAACAGATGAAAGGAATCTCTGAGAAGCTGGAAAGGGAATCGGAGAAGCTGCAGCAGATTACCGATGTCGTGCCGGTCAGTATTATGTCTCTGGATGATATGGGCTGTGTAACCGAACTGAATGAATGTATGCTGAACCTTTTCCGCCAGCATAATCCCCTGATTACAAAAGAGGCCATTCTAGGCCGGAGGGTAGAGCGGCTTCTCTGCAAAGAGCCGGATAGCCCGATCCTAAAGCGTATGGCGGATAACGTATTGCACAAACAACGGTACAACGAGAAACTTCACTATGATTCCAGGACTTATGATGTATTCTCTGCACCTCTGCAGCTAGGAATGGGGGGCATATCCGGAGGAAGGGTTGTGATTGTCCAGGACCTGACCGAGGAAGAGAAATTCCGCAGCGAACTGGATCATGTGGAGCGGCTAACCCTGGTTGGGCAGATGGCGGCGGGAATTACCCATGAAATCCGCAATCCGATGGCGGTGGTGCGCGGATTTCTGCAGCTCATGCGGGAAAAAAGCCATGGAGAGATGGACTCGTATTATCAGATTATTATGGAAGAGCTGGACCGGGCCAACAGCATTATCAATGACTTTCTCTCCCTTGCCCAGAGCCGGATATCGAACAAGGAGACTGTTCAGCTGCATCATATTATAGAAGAACTATCCCCGCTCCTCTGGGCTGATGCCAATCTCCGTGGTCAAAGCGTGGAGCTGAGATTATGTCCGTCCCTCCCGCTGCTTCAACTCAACTCCAGGGAAATCAAGCAGCTTATCCTTAATCTGGCCCGCAATGGAATGGAAGCGATGGAGCCTAAGGGGGTTCTGTATCTGGAGACGCGCATCCATGAGGACAAGGTGGAACTGGTCATACAGGATACGGGAAGCGGAATTCCACAGAGTCAGCTGGAGAAGTTATTTGTGCCTTTTTACACAACAAAAGGTCAGGGGACCGGCCTCGGTCTTCCGCTTTGCCTAAGCATTGCCGAGCGGCATCATGGCAGTATTACAGTGGATTCCCAAGAAGGCAAAGGCACGGCTTTTATCATTTCTTTTCCTTACGGGCAGGAGGTCAGCCAGGAAGCTGCCGCCGCAAAGGAAACCTCTTATTTTCCCTCCAGCGATATCCCTCCCGGCCAAGAACTGTGAGGCCGGTTCTGCTTGCTTTCACAGAGTATGTATGTATAATAAAGTTAGTGAATCCTGCTACAACGCGGTTTTGACAAATAGTTTAAGGATAAAGGAGAGTGCATTGAATGTCCATGTCATTTAATCAATATATGAAGGATTCCATCCAGCCCATGCGCGATGATCTGACAAGCATCGGGTTTCAGGAGCTTTTGACTCCGGAAGAGGTGGAAGCAGCTCTTCCTGCCTCCAAAGGTACCTCACTAGTTGTTGTTAATTCGGTCTGCGGCTGTGCCGCCGGTCAATGTCGTCCGGGTGTGGCTCAGGCGCTGCAGAACGAGATCCTGCCGGATCACCTGTTCACCGTATTCGCCGGCCAAGAGAAAGAAGCAACAGCCAAAGCGCGTGAATATTTTGCACCATATCCGCCTTCTTCGCCTTCCATTGCGCTGATGAAGGATGGGGAGCTTGTTCACTTCATCGAACGTCATGGTGTTGAAGACCGTTCGGCTGCTGAAATTGCTGCTGAGCTGAGGGATGTATTCAACCGCTTGTGTCAATAAAATAATGCCAGCATTACTCGGTCTCGCAGGCTGCCGGAAGTCCGGTTGTCTGCGGGACTTTTTTGGAAATAATACGCAAGAATAACCGCAGCTATGCTGTGAATCGGGGTGTACGTACTTGAGTATGCAAGAAGAGATTATTGCCGCCCTCGGCGTTAAGCCATCTATTGATGTGGAGGCGGAAGTCCGGAAACGGGTGGATTTTTTGAAAGCGTATATACTGGAAGCAGGGGCAAAAGGGCTGTTAATCGCGATTAGCGGCGGGGTAGACAGTGCGGTAGCTGCAGGTCTGTGCAAAAGGGCAACAGATGAGCTCTCAGCCGGAGAAGGCAAGGAATATATCACACTTGGCGTGTTCCAGCCTTACGGCGAACAGGAGGATATCGCGCACAGTTATGCGGTAGCAGAGGCCTTTGCATTGACGCATAAGGTGGAGACCAATATCGAGGAAACGGTCAATGAGATTGCACTTGAGGTAGAACACAGCCTGAAATCGCTTGGGCAGCACCGTCACATCACCCATCAGGGCAAAGGCAATGTGAAGGCCAGAACACGCATGGTGATGCAATATGCGCTGGCCTTTGAGAACAATCTGCTGGTAGTAGGAACAGACCATGCCTCCGAAGCCATAACCGGCTTCTATACCAAATGGGGCGATGGTGCCGTGGACATTACGCCGCTGTCTTCGCTGAACAAGCGTCAGGTGCGCCAGCTGGCTGCATTCCTGGGTGTACCTGCCGACATCGTTACCAAAGCACCGACAGCAGGCCTATGGCCGGGACAGACGGATGAGACGGAGCTGGGCATCACCTATGAGGAGAACAGCGATTACCTGGAAGGCAAAACGGTCAGTTCCGAAGCCGCCAGGAAGCTTGAAAGCTATTACCGGAGAACCGCGCATAAGCGTAATGTGATTCCGGGGATCTGAAAAAGGGGTTATATCGAAAACCGCTGGGCGGCTGCTTCCAATCGCAGTCGCTCCGGCGGTTCTTCATGTGATTAGCTACTTCGCCAGAATACGCCCAATGAACGTCTTGGAAGCATCGATCGCCTGCTCCAGCCCGGGAGTAGTCCCGGCAAAAGGGTGAACGGTGCCAAAGGTATGATTGCCTCCGGGAATCTGTGACCATTCAATATCCGGCCGTAAAAGGGTCAATTGTTCTGAACCGCGGCGCAGCCGCTCCCCATCCTCGCTTCCCTGGATCAGGACGACCGGGAAGCTGGCCTGCTTCATCCGCTCCAGGATGTTGTAGCGTTCGGCTTGCTGCTCTAAGTCTTCTAGAATTATAGCATCCAGAGGCATTTGCTGACCTGTACGTCCATTGAGCACATAGGTCCGGCCCTTTGCTCTCATCTCCCGCTTCTGGTCTTCTGTGAGCAAATCGATACTAGTGACACCGTTCCAGGAGATCACGCCGGTAATTGCCTCGGGATGATCGAGCGCGTAGAGCAGACATATCCCGCCTCCCAGGCTGTGACCGAGCAGAAATACGGGCAGACCTCCAAATTTGTGATGCTGGCTGAGGTAGGAGAGCAGAATTTCCAAATCTCTGATCTCACGTTGACCCGTGTTGCGGGCGAACTTCTCCAGCTCGGTGAAGTTCTGTAGATCCTCGCCAATTCCGGCATGCGAGAAGTTGAAGGTGACGACTTCATGCTCATCACTAAGCGCCTCTGCAGTATAAGGGAACATTCCCCAATCCTTGAAGCCCTTGTAGCCATGGGCAATGACAACCAGACTTCTAGCTTTGCCTCGGGACGGGAAATGGGAACAACGCAGGACAGCATCCTCACCTGCGGGTAATTCGAAATTACGGGGCATAGGGCATCTCCCTTTCCTTGCGAAAATAGACTTCAGCGGCTTTTTCTTTTAAGATAGCAGAAAGCTAGAACCAAGACTATAATTTATACTACTCCATACAAAGGTTGAAAGACTTCTGTCCAGTATGAGATTATAGTCTTTCTGTAGGAAGATCATACCATTAGCACGCGGTTAAGGATAGAAGGCAATATGAGGCAGTCCATGACTGCGGGAGCACGAGGGGCGTGAAGTTTTGATATACGGAATCGGACATGATGTGCTGGAAATCGGGCGGATTGTAAGTATAGCAGATGGTAATTTAGGCCACCGGTTTATCCGCCGGATTCTTACCGGGCAGGAGCTGGTACTGGCCAAAAGAAGGGGCAGGAAGGCAGCGGAGTTCATAGCCGGACGATTCTCGGCCAAGGAAGCGGTAGTTAAGGCGCTCGGATGCGGAATCGGGCATACCGTGGGCTTCCAGGATATTGAAATTCTGCCGGATGACCAGGGCAAGCCGGTGGTCTCGCTCTCGGCTGAGGCCTGGGCCCGGCTGCTGCTGCCGGAACAGGAGTATGCCATCCATCTCACCATTACGCACAGCCGCGATTTGGCCTCAACATTCGTTGTGGTGGAGCGGTTGCCGGCCCAATAAAAAGGGTCAAATAAATGAACGGCAAGGAGAATAACCATGACAACACATGAACAACAAGGTAAAGCACAGCAGGAAGCCCAGTTATTCTTCAGCCGGTTCCTGCTGGAATGGTATCAGGGTCAAAAACGGGATTTGCCGTGGCGGCGCCACCGCAATCCTTATTATATCTGGATTTCGGAGATTATGCTGCAGCAGACCCGAGTGGATACGGTGATTCCATATTTCAACCGCTTTATTGAGCGTTTTCCTACGGTGGAGTCGCTGGCCGATGCCCCTGAAGAAGAAGTGCTGAAGTGCTGGGAGGGACTCGGCTACTATTCGCGTGCCCGGAATCTGCAGCATGCCGCAAGGCAGGTGAAAGAGCAGTATGGCGGGCAGGTTCCGGATGACCGCGACGCCGTATTCGGCCTCAAAGGCGTAGGCCCTTACACAGCAGGAGCTATCCTCAGTATTGCCTTTAACCGGCCGGAGCCGGCGGTGGACGGCAATGTGATGCGGGTATTGTCCCGGTATTTCCTCATTGAAGATGATATCGCCAAGGGACCTACCCGCGTTGCCATGGAGCGCCTGGCGGCAGAGCTGATTCCTGAAGGCGAGGCCTCGCCTTTCAACCAGGCGCTGATGGAGCTTGGCGCGCTTGTATGCACGCCGAAATCACCGCGCTGCCTTCCGTGCCCGGTGATGGAGCACTGCGCTGCGCGGCTGGCGGGCTGCGAGACATCGCTGCCCGTCAAGACCAAGGCCAAGCCGCCGCGCCCCGAGGAGCGGCTGGCGGCCCTGGTGGAGGGCCGCGGCGAGCACGCGGGCCAGGTGCTCATCCGGCAGCGGCCATCCAGCGGGCTTTTAGCCCGCATGTGGGAGCTGCCGCATTGGCCTGCGCCGCCTGCAGAGGGCGGCGCAGCAGGTGCGCTGCTGCCGGAGGCCGCGGCGCTGGACCGGCTGCGCCGGTCCCTGAGGCAGGCCGGGATTCCCGCCCGGCCTGCTGAGCACTGGATGGCTGCGGAGCATACATTCAGCCATATTGTGTGGACCCTGCAGGTATACCGCTGCAGGGAAGAGGACGTCCGCGCGCTGCTGCTGGCGGCGGAAGGCCGGACGGCGTATGCTGCCGTGCTGTCCCCGGGTGCCGGGGACGCCGGTCTGCCTGACGCCGCGGACAGCGTTTCAGTAGAGCCATTCGCAGACGGCACCGGAAGTCCTGAAGATGGCGGGGCGGTACGATGGATTAACCGTGAGGATATGGCCAATTACGCCTTTCCCAATGTTTTCTTGAAGCTGCTGAATCACTATTTCGATGAGCAAGATTCCAATCAGGTGAACGGTTGAATGTCGCATATTACATGAGATACAGCCAAAAAAACGGGTACCCGCCATCTAGGAGGGTACCCGTTTTCATATATTCAGGTGCAGCACCATTGCACTGCACTAAGCGGCACCGGGGCCGCTTTTACTTATTTTGCGCTGTCGTAGCGTTTGCCGACTTCTTCCCAGTTGACTACATTCCAGAAAGCTTTGATGTAATCAGGACGTTTATTTTGGTAGTTCAGGTAGTAGGCATGTTCCCAAACGTCAAGGCCGAGGATAGGGGTTGCGCCTTCACTGATCGGGTTGTCCTGGTTAGGTGTGCTTGTTACAGCCAGTTTGCCGTCCTTAACAACGAGCCAAGCCCAGCCGCTGCCGAAACGGGTAGTTGCTGCAGTAGCGAAATCTTCCTTGAATTTATCGAAGCCGCCCAGTTCGCTGTCGATGGCTGCGGCCAGTGCGCCGGTTGGTGCGCCGCCGCCATTCGGTCCGATAACTTCCCAGAACAGAGTGTGGTTGGCGTGTCCGCCGCCGTTATTGCGGACTGCCGTGCGGATCGCTTCAGGTACTGCGTTCAGGTCAGTAAGGAGTTCCTCAATGCTCTTGTCTTGCAGTTCGGGTGCCTTTTCCAGAGCAGCGTTCAGATTCGTCACGTATGTGTTATGGTGCCTGTCATGGTGAATCTCCATCGTCAAAGCGTCGATGTGCGGTTCGAGAGCGTTGTTCGGATAAGGAAGTGCCGGTAATTGAAATGCCATGGAAAAATCCCTCCTGAGTGTTATTAGAATTTGTATAGATAAAGAATTTTGGCGGTCTTGACGTCAAAACCCCTTATTTCCGATGAACCTTATAGGTTATGTACCTGATAAGATACTATTATTAAACCGTATCTGGAACAATAATGCAACATTAAACAAACATTAATGTTTGTAAAGTTCAGACTATGAAAATCTAACCACATGTGTTAACGCTGTGTTAAAATCGAAAGGGGCCACCCCCGGTATACGTTTACATGGCTTTAACGTCCTATTTAACGAATTTCTGTAACATTATCCTATGTAAACGCTTTATATCAAGCGCTTTCAAAAGAAAAATGATGATATCGCCAGAAAAGTATGCTTTAATAGACTTAAAAGCAGGTATTTCTCGTTTTTTGAAGTTTAAAGAAGCTATAAACTGTTTAACATTAGGTTAATACTTCTTTAGTCGCATGAAATGCTTCTACTTAAGACAGATTACGCGACTTCTTCGAAAGGCAATTTTTTGCTTTTCTTTTTTTCCTCTCCACGCTGTTACGGGAACTCCTTCTTTTTGTTAAATTCTAAGCCATAGAAAAGGGAGATTTAAAGAATGCACGTTCGTTCCTTTCAATTAAGCGACGTTACCCCTGTGACTGAACTGCTGCAGACCGCATTATCGGAAGAATGTTTCGAGAGCACTATCGAGCCTTTCTCCAGGCAGCTTTCATGGGATTCCGATCTCATTGTTGTTGCTGAGGATGAAGGAGAGATTGTTGGTGCGCTGATTGGTACGATCGAGAAGAATCACGGCTGCTATTTCCGCATTGCCGTTCATCCCGACTACCGCCGCAAAGGAATTGGCAGAGGTCTTGTATCGGCAATGGAACACAAGTTTCAGGCCCGCAAGGTCAGTGGTATTTTTGTAGCGGTTGATGAGCATAATTCATTTGCCCTGCCGCTGTACGAAGCCATGGGTTATGGCGAGGATCAAATCTTCAAATCAGTACGGAAGCTCAGCATTGTCGGATAAGGAACTTTAATTCCGGTGCTGCGTAAGCGGAAACATTTTCTAGAGTAGAGAACTATAGCAGTGGTTACGTCTTCAATGATCATGAATAGGATAACATGCTTATTTTAGGATTGAGTACGTGCTTGCATAGTCTGATTTATTATACTGAAGCATATCTTCCCACAGTCCATTGCAAATGGCCGGGAGATATGCTTTTCTATTGTTATGGACTTGAATGACCAATGAGAAGCAAGAAGGTGGCCTATGAACCAGGAGCTTAAAGAAGATTTCATGCGGAGCCGCCGGCAGAGATACCGGTCCGTTACCCACGGGAAGCCTGGCTCTGCACCGGGACGGGGCTGGGTCCGCGATTTGCGGAATTGGCTCATAACTGCCGCAGTTATTTTCACATTGATGTCACTGCTCAATATATTTGTGTTCAACGTCTCAACGGTTATCGGCCAATCCATGCAGCCAACGCTGCTGGAGGGCGAGAAATTGATTATTAACAAGATCTCACTAGTCTTTGCCAGTCCAGGGCGTGGAGATGTGATTGTTCTTCATGACCCAAGCACCGGACCAGACCGTAAGGAATACCTGGTGAAACGGGTCATCGGGATACCGGGTGACAAGGTAGAAGTGCGGAACCATAAGCTGTATGTGAACGGCAAGCTTAAGGCTGAGCCCTATGTGGATACGGAAATACAAGACCCGGATTTTGCCCAGCTTACCCTTGATAAGGGAACCTATTTTGTGATGGGGGATAACCGGCATGCGGGGGCGAGCAAGGATAGCCGGTATTTTGGTGCCGTTTCACAGAACCTTCTGGTCGGCAAGGCTGCGTTTATCTGGTGGCCCTTTGGCAAGGCAAGTGCATTATAAGTGAAGGAGAAGGCGGTAATGAACAATAACATTCAGACATCCTATGCCCCACCGCCTTCGAAATGGGAAGGTCTCAAAGCTGAAATTAAGGCTGCTGCTTCGGAACTCGGTATTGATGATATCGGGTTTGCGACTGCGGAGCCGTTTTTATATTTGAAAAATATGCTCCAGGAGCATCGGGACAACGGGTATGATTCGGGGTTCGAGGAGCCGGATCTTGATAAGCGGACCATCCCGGCCCTGCAGTCCGGGGGGCAGCCGATGTCCATTATCGCCATAGCTGTAGCTTATCCCTCCAAAATGGAAAATCCGCCCAAGTCAGAGCCGGGTGCACGGCGTGGTATTCTGGCCCGTGCCTCCTGGGGGCGGGATTATCATCATGTCCTCCGGGAGGCACTCACCAAGCTGGAGGGCTTCATCCGGGAGCGTGTGCCGGGAGCAGAGCTAGAGAGCATGGTGGATACCGGAGTGCTGGTTGATCGGGCCGTCGCTGAGCGGGCGGGCATCGGATTCAGCGGTAAAAACTGCAGTATCATCTCCCCCCAATGGGGCTCATGGATATATCTCGGTGAGATGGTGACGAATATCCCTTTTCCGCCGGATAAGCAGGTAGAGGAGGGGTGCGGAGATTGCACAAAGTGTATCGACGCTTGTCCTACAGGGGCCCTGGTGGGTCCCGGGCAATTGAATGCCCAGGCCTGTATTTCGTATTTGACGCAGACGAAGGGCTTTCTAAGTGATGAATACATGACCAAGATCGGCAACCGGCTGTACGGCTGCGATACCTGCCAGATCGTATGTCCGAAGAACCGGGCGAAGAATTGGGATCACCGTCCCGAGCTTCTGCCTGATCCCGAGATCGTCAAGCCGCTGCTGATGCCAATTCTCGAACTCAGCAACCGTGAGTTCAAGGAACAGTTCGGAAGCAGCTCAGCAGCCTGGCGTGGCAAGAAGCCGATTCAGCGCAATGCGGTGATCGCGCTCGGGAACTTCAAGGAGACTGCGGCTGTGCCGAAGCTGACTGAGATTCTGCTGAAGGAAACCCGCCCGGAGATGCGCGGGAGTGCTGCCTGGGCGCTCGGACGTATCGGAGGCCAAGAAGCGCTTACGGCAGTGAAGCTGGCGCTGCGGGAGGAAGAGGACACTACGGTCCGGGAAATGCTTGAGCGCTCGCGGGACAAGCTCCTGCTGCAGGAGGAGGTTCAGGAACATGACTGAGACAATGGCAGACACGGCCAGCATGGAGAAGTCTGTATTTTATGAGGAAATGGATTCTCCAGTTGGCCCGCTTACCCTCTGCGCAACAGAGGCGGGGCTGTGTCTTATAAAGTTCGGTACGTTTGGGGATACCGCTTCAAGTATCGGCCAATGGATCAAAGGGCAAATGGGCCAGGTCAAGCTGCATCAGGATTCATCCAGATTATCGGAGGCTGTTCAGCAGCTCGAAGCCTATTTTGCCGGTGAGCTGAGAGGTTTCTCACTCCCGCTGGATATGCGTGGTACTGTGTTCCAGCGTCAGGTATGGGAAGCACTGTGTACTGTGCCATACGCGGGATCGGCCTCATATAAGGATATTGCGTCCCTGATCGGCAATCCGCAGGCGGTCCGGGCTGTGGGCGGAGCCAATAACCGCAACCCTGTGCCGGTAATAGTGCCGTGCCACAGGATCATCGGTTCGGGTGGTGCTCTTGTCGGTTATGCGGGAGGCCTGGGGATCAAAAGCCGGCTGCTGAAGCTGGAGGCGGAGCACGGCATGGCGGACGGAATGGGGGCCTACCTCTTTTAATGTAGTTTTAGTATTTGCAGTGACCTGTTGCATTGTATTTTCCAATTGCTGTCCAGTTGTTGAAATGCTATGATAGATTCGCGTGCCTAGAGCGGCATTGCAGACAATAGAGTAAGAGGTGGACTTTGGATGAACATTGCATTGCCTATTATTACGCTTGTCGTAGGTCTGATCGGCGGATTCTTTATCGGGGTATATTATCTGCGCAGACAAATGACAACGATGCAGAATGATCCTGAAATGCTGCAGAAGGTTGCCAAACAGATGGGGTATAACTTGAACGGAAAGCAGATGCAGCGTGCCCAGCAGATGATGAAGAACAATAATCAGCCGGGACGTGCACCAGCGGCGGGCAAAAGACAAGGCCGTAAAGGCAAGTAACCTGTCCCGGATAAAGTGGAATTAGATACGGGTACGGAAGGGGGAGGCTTCATGGGGGGCGTCAAAGATTACATGAATGGCAAGGTTGCTGCGAACCGTGAGCAAATCGAGTACCACGTAGAGAAAATACTGGAGCTGATTGGTGAAGACACAGGCCGCGAAGGGCTGCTGGAAACACCGGCCAGAGTTACACGGATGTATGAGGAGATTTTCGGCGGTTATTCGATTGATCCCCGTGAGGCGCTCGGTGTGACCTTCGATGAGTCTCATGAGGAACTGGTGATCGTAAAGGATATCGTCTACTATAGCCAGTGCGAACATCATATGGCCCCGTTCTTCGGGAAGGTGCATATCGGGTATGTTCCGAGCGGACGGATTGCAGGGCTCAGCAAGCTGGCCCGTCTTGTGGAGGCCGTAAGCCGGCGCCTTCAGGTGCAAGAACGTATTACGGCGCAGATTGCCGATATCATGACAGAGGTTCTGAATCCGCATGGGGTGATGGTCGTTGTGGAAGGGGAGCATCTTTGCATGTGCGCCCGCGGGGTGAAAAAGCCCGGCAGCAAGACGGTAACCATGTCAACGCGGGGGACCTTCCGTGAGGACGCTGCCGCCCGGGCGGAGTTTTTGGCTTTGATCAAGGAATAGAATACTGGGGCATGCCCCGTTGCTTCATAAGATTAAGAGCCCTTCCATCACTGCCAAGTGACGGAAGGGCTCTTTTTGCGTCTGGACGAGTAACGGTGCCGTCCTTTGTTAATAAGGTTGCCAGACAAGCTTGCGGGCGGCGGTAAACCTTTCAGAGACATATGGCCAATTTACAACCTTCCACCAGTCCTTGATGTAATCCGCGCGGTTATTCTGATGCTTGAGGTAATACGCGTGTTCCCACACATCCAGGGTCAGTAGAGGAACGACATCCCATTGGGAGAGATTCTGGTGCTTCTCCGCTGTCAGGATTTCCAGTCTGTGGCTCCGCGGACTCCAGACCAAAATCGCCCAGCCCCCGCCTTCCACTTTGTTGGCCGCCTCCGTGAACTGTTCCTTGAAGGCCTCGTAGCTGCCGAAACTGTGCTCTATGGCATCCAGCAGTGCGCCTGTCGGACGGCCTCCCCCTTGCGGTGACATGACGTTCCAGAAGATGGTATGCAGATAATGGCCGGCCCCGTTAAAGGCAAGCTCCCGCTCCCAATGCTTTACCAGGTCAAAATCTTTGGTTTTCCGGGCTTCGGCCAGCTTCTTCTCCGCCTTGTTCAGTCCGTCTACGTAACTTTGGTGGTGCTTGTCATGATGGATTCTCATGGTCTTTTCGTCGATATACGGCTCCAACGCATTATAGGCATAGGGAAGAGGCGGCAGGGTATGGCCTCCGATCGGAACCGTGCCCTGTTCCCGATTTCCGGAGGACTGAAGAATCAAGGGAACCAGCGGGCTAGGCCCAGTCTGGCTGTCTCTGGACTTATGCTCATCTGCTGCTTCCGATTGCGGCGCTGTGTCCTCCCGCATCCAGAGGGGAACATTTCCGTGTAATGTCAGGGCACTCAAAACGCCCAAGACATACTCTGACTCCCGGATGATGTGCAGCAGCACGGTTCCAGCCAACGGCTGGGCTTTTACAGCGGCGCTTCCCTCCATCAGGGCATACAGCTGCCGGATGAACTCGCGGGACTGGGAGCAGGCCACCTGGAGAAGCTGCTCTGTTCCGGCGGCCAGCTCTGCCGGACTGCAGCCCTGAGAAGCCTCAAGCAACTGGCGGGCTGCCTGCTCGGTAGCCCCGAAGACAAAAGCCCATTCGTCTAGCAACTTCACATACCGCTCTTCAAGCTGTGGGATAACCGCCTTAATGACTACCGTATGCTCCTGCTCCTGTTTTTTCCAGAATGCAATTTCTTCGAGAATACGTACTGGCAGCACTTGCCCGTATAGATCCGGCATACCTGTAATCCTCCCGTCATAGATCTTCAACAGTTCATTCTATGTACAGGAGCAGCAGCTTATGATTTCCACATCGAATTCTTAGCGCTTCATAACAGGGTGATTCTTCAGATCCACTGGCTCTGCAAACTTAACATTCTTAAACACTTGATTCACATTCAATTGCTGTTCTACACGCAGTGGTAATGGGGATGCTGTAATCTCATTGATAGTTGTGCCTGTTTTATCGGTAAGGATAACCTTCAAATCGAGCTCTGTCCGGGTCATTTTCAGTTCGCAATCATTTGCCACTTCAATTTGCAGGAGCTTAAAAGGAGATATATCAATAACTACCGTGAGCCCGATTCCTGTAAATCCGTAAAGATACGTTTGTTCTGTTGCACCTGTAGCTGTATAGCTCATGTCAATGGTCCCGCTTCCAATCTTAACGCGGGATTGTAAATCCCCGATCTCCCCGGGAATCCGGGGCGCAAGCGTAAGCCTCTGATTAATCATATCCGGCCGGAACCCCAGAAAATACTGATACCACACACGCAGCTGCTCGGCATTGGACCAGGCTTGCAGGTAGGCTCCCGTAAGTTTGGCTGAGCTCTGGCCTTCCTGCGGATAAGCATCCATATTCTCGCTCAGTCCCCCGACTACTCCCAGGTTCAGCGCTTGCCAGTTCATATTCTTGAAAAGTTGATAAGCAGTCTCTTTCTGCCCGGCCTCGATCATACGCTGCATGGCTATACCGTTTAACCAGAGCCAAACCGTACCATTGTGGTAAGCTTCATCTTTATGGTACAGGCGGGTTAAGTGAAATGGATGGAAAAACGGATGCTTTTGATTCAATGAAGCAACTCCCCATGGATACACGAGTTCCTCCCATGCTGTACGAATCACTTCACATTTGAAAGAATCATCTTCAATCATGTCCAAGGCAAACAATTGGTTGGGCCGCAGTGAGAACTCCGGCTCATCCTCCGAGTTCAGCCGGTCAGCGAGATAGGGATGTGCCTGATCCCTAAAATCCTCTGCAAAATTTCTTTTGAGTTTGCCCGCGATATTGCTCCATTTCTTCGCGCTGCCGCTGTCGTCCATGTACTCGGCAAAGTATATCCCAGCTTGCAGCTGGTCGTACCAAAGCGCTTGAATATCATTGGCCCGGGTGTCTCTAGGAGAGTAGGACTTCAGATTCGCATCCCGGGCATCCATCCAGGTTTCGTTATCATCGTGCATAAGGTAGCCTTTATCGTCTACCCAATGCTTAATGGAGCCTTCTATACTGTTTTGTACCGCCGGATAAAGCTCTGTGATGATTGCCGAGTCACCCGAATATTTAACGTAATCCTGCAATTGGATAATAAACCGCGGTGTCCCGTCGGTTGTATGGTAGTCTACGTTTTTTAGAGCAAGAATATTGGGCACCCTGCCGAAGTATTTGGAAGTTGCATCGGTGTTCTGAAATTTCGCAAAGGATAGCAGTATATTCTTAGCAGTTTCAAATTGCCCGGTTACCAATACGGCTCCCGGAAGCGCAATAAATTGGTCTCTTCCCCAATATTCATTAAACCAGGGGAGGCCGGCATAGATCCCGTCGCCTTGCTGTCTGGTCACCAGTTGGTCCATCGTTAGATTTAACCAATTCAAAGACAAGGCGAGCGAGTCACTGGTGCTGGCGATATACACATTCTTCTGCAAAAAATCCTCCATACGCTGTATTCGTTCGAGCTTCATAGGGATGACATCCCGTCTCGTATCATGAATCATATCTGCCGCTTCGGCAGCCGTTTTGCCCACGGCTATATAAAAGCCTCCGGCGCTGGCGCCGGAATAAACGATATGGTTTTTAACTTCCACCGGCTGGCTGCTTGCTGCGCCTACAGCAATAACCCATCCGCCTTCTATTGAATTGAAAAAAGCGATGCCTTCCCGTGGGCTCAGCGGGTTCAGCTGTTCTCCCAACAATTCAATCCCAATGGTTTTTTGAGCACCGGAGAGACGGATCTCCAGCACATTTTTGTAGTCAAACATCCATAGTTCTTCGGTCAGATTCCCATGTCTACGTACCATTTTATAGGGGGACACACAGACTTCAGCTTCTTGATTATCCAGTTTCCGTTGATCTGCAATTAAAGTGTAGCCGCCAAAAATTCTGCTTTTTGAGATGTTCAATCCCTCAAAATAAGCATGCTCCACATGGTTGTTGAGATGGGATTGAGTATAATAATAAGCGGCCTCTTTATTAGTAAAGGAAATTCCGCGATTCTCTTCGCGAGAAACGAATATTTTCATTTCATCCAGAATATCGGATGTTTGCCCGGCATGATTTGTTGATAATTTCACTGTTGCTTACCTCCCGCAGTAAAAATTTATACATTACTCTTTAACAGAACCCACCACGATTCCTGTAACAAAGTATTTTTGCATAAAAGGATAAATCAGGAGCAGTGGCAAGGTGGAGATCACGATTTTGGCAGCATTCAGCGTCCGGTTCGAAATCTTGGAGTACTCTATGAGCTTTTGTGGATCAGTTATATTCTGAACGTCTACGCTTAGCTGCTGGATATAAGTCTGCAAAGGGTAATTTGATGTTTTGTTGATATACACCAAAGCACTGAAGTAGTCATTCCAATGTCCGACAATCGTAAACAGCGTTACAGTGGCAATTGTAGGCAGCACCACAGGCACATATATTGTTGAGAGAATTCTCCACTGCGAAGCCCCGTCAATGGTTGCGGCCTCTTCCAGAGATTTCGGTACGGCGCGGAACGCATTCATCAGCAAAATGACATTGGCGATCGGCACAGCTCCCGGCAGAATCAAAGCCCAGATGGAATCCAGAAGATGAAGCTGTTTGACAACCATAAAGGTTGGAATGAGACCACCGGAAAACAGCATGGCGAAAATCACAATATTCATATACACCTTCTGTGCCCGGAATTGCTTTGAGCTTTTGGATAACGGATAAGCAGCAAGAATCATCAGCATCATATTGACTATCAGACCAAGGACAACCCGTTCCACCGAGATCATAAAGGAGCGCCAGAACTGGGAGTCCGACAACAACTTCTCATAGGAGCTTAACGTAAAATTAACCGGGAAAATACTTACCATATTTGCGGAAGCCGCCGCGTTGTCACTGAAGGAAATGGCAACCAGATTAATTAAGGGTATAAGGCAGGATAAAGTGAATGCTAATACAAATATCCAGATTATAGTATCCGCAATTCGGCTTTTGATGGAATGAGTGATAATGAATAACACCTCCTTGTTCAGAAGATTCTGTAATCGGTAAGCTTCTGTGCCAGTTTATTGGCGGATAGGATGAGAACAATTCCGACAACCGACCGCAGTAGCCCTATCGCTGTTCCCAGGCTGTATTGTCTCTGTACCAGACCCACCCGGTATACATAGGTGTCAATAATATCGGACGTTGCATACACCAACGGATTATATAGATTGAAAATCTGGTCAAACCCGGCATTGAGCACGTTGGGCAGATTTAAAGTGGTAACCAGCAGGATGGTTGGCATCAGGCCGGGCAGCGTCACATACCACAGCTGTTTAAACCGGTTGGCGCCGTCAATGGATGACGCTTCATAAAGTCCCGGATCAATGGCCGTCAGGGAGGCCAGATAGATGATAGAGCCATATCCAAACCCTTTCCAGACATCTGTTAATACCAGCATAGGTCTGAACCAGTGGTTGCTGGCCATAAACAAAACCGGATCAATGCCAAACCATCCCAAAAATGCGTTAACCGGACCTTCGTATGAAAAAATATTCATAACGACAGTAGCCAGTACGGCCCAGGACAGAAAATTCGGCAGATAAACAACGGTCTGCATGAACTTTTTGACAAATCGTACGCGAATTTCGTTTAACAGTAAGGCGAACACAATGGAAACCAAAGTCCCTATTAAAATTTTCCATAAGGCAATGACTATAGTATTGATTAATATTTGCTTACTGTCGGGAATTTGAAACATAAATTTGAAATTATCAAGTCCTACCCAAGCTGATCCACTCATCCCTTTAGCGGGGATGTAATTTTGAAAAGCCATCACGATACCGAACATTGGAATAAACGAGAAGATAATCAAAAATACTATACTTGGTGCGAGCATAAGGTGGAACGCCGCCTGATCTTTTTTATTGTTCATTTAGAATCATCTCTTTCTATCATTTGGAGGTGATTTCTTTATTGACTTCGTTCGTAATCGTATCGCCGCCTGTTTTTTTCCAACTGCTGACAAAGCTATCAAAAGCGTCAGGAGATTGCTCACCGGTAATGATCTTCAAAAACATTTCCAGCTCCATCTTCGTCAGTGTGGGCCACTTCAGTGCCATGGAAGGTGTTGTTCCGAAAAATACAGGGTTTACTTCCTTGATCTTTGAATTCTTGACCAGGTTGGCCGTCGTGATGCTCGAGGTATATCCGGCCCATCCATTCGAATCCAGTTTCTCCCCATTTTTTATGTTATCCAGATACTTCTTGTATGAGCGGTAGGCGTTTATATCGTTGCTGGTGAGCAGTTTGCTGCTATCCCCTGTCTTCAGCGCTTCTTCCATAATCCCGACATTACGGTAAAATGCATCATAGTAATCGATATTTATAGCAATCGGAGATCCCCCTACGTTATAGCTGGCATAGTCCTCAAATTTCTTCAGGACCGCTGCATCTTTTTCCTGATAACGCTGATAATCAAACTGAAGGCTGGCGATCTTTATAGCGGCTTCCGGATGCTCGAACCCTTTCCGGACCACAAGGTAACTGCTTGAAGGGTTGCCGGTGAACATCGTAACTGAACCATCCTCCGACTGCGGAGCCACATAAGAAGCCCACTTGGCATTTGGATTCAGCTTAATCGAATCCGCTACCGTCCAGCTTCCCCACCAATTGTCCATGAACGATCCGCTTTTTCCGCCGGTAAGCAGCGCCTTCCGGTCGTCGGATGTGCGTACGGCAAACTGCCGGTCGATCAAGCCTTTTTTGTACATATCCGCCAGCTTTGCAAGGGCCGGCTTCATTTGGGGCTGCACGGAACCATACACTGCCTTGCCGCTCCCATCATCCATCCATTGTTTCGGGAATGCGCCATACAGCGTAAAGATGTTGTTCAATTCATACTGGCCGCCGGAAACACCAGCGGTATTTTCATTGTCGACCACAAGACCAACCGTGTTTCCCGCTCCATTGCCGCCAGGGTCTTTTTCAACGAACTGGGTGATGATATTCTCCACATCATCCATCGTTTTGGGATCTGCGAGTCCCAGTTTATCCATCCAGTCTTTGCGCAGCCAGAGGACCCCTGGGCCGTGTGAAATTTCCGTAGTCGGCAGCGCCATCAGTTTTCCGTCAAACCTTGCGGTATCCAGAACACGGCCCTTATAGGAGTCATAAATCTCCTTAATTTGGTCGCTGGCGCATTGATTATAAGCATCTGTCATATCCGCAATAAGATCGTTTTCATAAAGCTGCTGCAGAGTAGAGAGGTCAGGGACAACCATGATATCAGGAATCGTACCGCCTACAATGGCCATTGAAACCTTTTGGTTATAGTCCGTGCCGTCATTTGCTTCAAATGCAACTTTGTTTTGCACGTTGAGTTTTTCTTTGATATATCTGGTCCACACATTATCGGTTGCATTATCCTTTTCATACGGCGTTCCCGCAAGCGCAGAGAAGTTGGAGGCCACCTGTCCTATGGTGTAGGTAACGGTTTCAGGATACGGGGTAAAAGGAGTCGTCTGGGCTTTCTTCCACGCGGGATCATTTGAATTTGCCGCAGGGTTTTTAGCCGAGTCATTGGAATTATTGGAACTTTGGCAGCCTGCGACTGACACGGCTAAAAGCGCTGTCAATAAAATAGTGCAAGACTTTGTGAGCTTGGATGACATATAAGAACCCCCTTAAATAAATACGTTGAGTCAATAGGCTAGAGATAACGGATTCAAAGCGCCGGCTTGCTTTGAAACCAGAATTAATTTGGCTTCTTTATTGTAGAGCCCTTTACTTTTGAGCGTAAATACAAATAAATTACGTTTTACACAAATAAATAACATACTTGAAGCAAAGCGTTTTGCTTGCTGAAAAGCTCAATTAAAACATGGTACACTATACATGATTAGGGACACAAGTGGATTACTGCGTATGGAGAGGGCGTCCGGGATGTTAACGATACTAATAGCAGATGACCAAAGGGAAGAACGGGAAGGCATTGAATTTCTCATTGATGAACTGGGGTTTGTCCTCCATATAGAGACGGCAGAGAACGGCCGAAAGGCTCTCGAGTATCTGGAGCAAAATCCTGTTGATATCCTCTTTACTGATGTTCGGATGCCCTTGATGGATGGCTTGCAGCTTACCACAGAAGCTTTAATTCTTAACCCCAAATTAAAGGTTATTCTTTTCAGCGGGTTCGCTGAATTTGAATATGCAAAAACCGCCATCTCCCTTGGTGTTTCTGAATATCTTCTCAAGCCGATCAATGTTGAAGCTTTCCAGAATACCATGCAAAAAGTAATTGCTCAGCTAACAGATCAGAAACAGGAAAACATCGCTTCGCAAATTAAACTTGAGTATGTCAAAAAGCATGTGCTTTTTAATCTTGTTAACGGCCTGGGAATACCTTCTTCGATGAAGGAGATATCCTTCGAGCTTCCGGATCATTATCATGGAATGTTTTTGCTGGAATTTGACAAGAACTTTTTTGAAAATGCCGGACCGGAGTTTGAGGAGTTTATCTTGTCTTTACTGAAGGACCCTGTTGATTATGTGAATTTGAATGGCTGTCAGAGCTTGCTGTTATTTCCCCATCTGCCGGCAGGTTCCCCTGGTTCTTTCCATGATTTAGGCACGTTTTTGCATGATAGTATACTAGATAACTACAAAGTACATTGCTACCTCGCTATCAATGATGAAATCACGGTGCTGGAGGATCTTTCCGCCGCTTTGATTCGATTAGATCAACTGATGGAATACCGGTTCTTCTCACCGGATTTTTTTGTATGTGAAGTGAAGAAAGATTTTTACTTTTCTAATGACATGCTTCCCGGGTTATCAGATGGCGATCTTTTAAATCACATCAGAAATAATTTGAAGGAAAGGGACATTTTCAGTCTTAGAGCAAATACAGATCTTTTGTATCAAAAATATGCGAATCAGGCTCAGTTTTCACAATTATATGTCAAGTATATGTTCTCTTCTTTGTATCAGGAGATTATGACCTATTCTGCACCTGTATCTGAAATTGAATTGAGCTATGGAATCGAAAAAATATATAAGTCCGAAGAATTAAAGGAAATAAAAGAGATTATAATTGCCGGGATTGCTCTTCTTGATCAGGAGGATAACAGTTCCGAATTTTTAAACCGGGATATTGCCGCCGTAAAGCAGTACATCGAGGATCATTATGGCGAGGATTTGAGTTTGGATCTTCTTGCTGCAAAGATACATTTATCACCCCATTATTTAAGCTCCATTTTCAAAAAAAATACGGGATGCGGATTGAACAAGTATATTAAAAATGTCCGTATGAATATAGCGAAGGACATGCTGCAGCAAACACATCTTAAGGTTTCAGATATTTGTTATACAGTGGGGTTTCAAAACGTTTCTTATTTCTGTCAGAATTTTAGAGATTTTTTTGGGCAGACACCTGAGAAATTCCGGCAGTACAATCAGAAATAACCCCAGCCCGGGAGGAACGGCATGCAAACGTGGAAGGCCCTTAAACAGAAAATCGGAGACTTTAGATTTCAAACAAAAATAAAGCTTTCATTTTTACTGGTCAGCATGATTCCTGTTATTGTTCTCGGAAGTTTTTGCTTCTCAGAAACCAGATCGCTCTTAGTGCAGCAGTCAAAAGCCGATCTGAATGCCACGTTAAAACAAAGCGTCCTGTCTGTAAACAACCAGATGGATGTCTACAATAAAGTAATGAACTTTCTGAGCTTCAACCAGGAGATTTTGAATGCCGCCAACACCACATATACCAGTGCGTATGAAATGTATGACCAGTTAAATAACGTAATCGATCAGAATTTCTTTACAGCGCGTTACTTAAACACCGGGGTAGAACAAATTATCCTGTATACCGGAACTAATCTGCCTCCACATGGAAACACAGTAAGACCTATCGATGAAATCAAAGAAGCCTCATGGTACCCGCCTGTAATGAAGTCGGTTGATGTTCTTTGGTTTTCCAGCGGGAAAAGTGTATATAGTGCCCGGCGTCTCCTCAGCACAAAACAGGAAAATCCCAAAGATAATATTCTGTTTGCACTAGTAGACTATGATGCACTGTTTAAAACGTTTGAACCCCTCGAATCTCATGGAGCGGAGATAATGATAATGGACTCCAATGGAGATTCTATTTATTCCTCGGGAGCAGACCGTAAAAATTCAGTCATCCCCATTTCCGATAAGACAGCTGATGAGTTTCATTGGAGTGGTAAGAACTACACCGTCCTTCAATCTTCGATCCCGATTACAGGCTGGAAAGTATATTTGTATAAGCCGACAAGCCTGATTACCAACTCCGCATGGTGGATTGCTTTGACTGTCCTGTTGATGATTGCCGCCTGCATCGCTGCTGTCGTTATGGCTGGCACACTCTTTTCCCGGAAAATTATGCTGCCTATTCACCGCCTGCACAAAAATATGAAACTTATAGGAGAAGGGAATTTAGAGATTAAAGTTTTTAGCGATTCTAAAGATGAAATTGGAGATCTGATCCGAGGGTTTGGAAGTATGTTAGGAAGAACCAAGACGCTAATTGATACTGTGTATGTGGGAGAAATTGCACGCAAGGAATACGAAATGAAAGCTCTGCAGGCGCAAATCAATCCTCATTTTCTATACAATTCCCTGTCATTAATAAACTGGAGAGCGCTTCGAATACATGCGACGGATATTAGTGAAATGGCACAGCTATTATCTACCTTTTACCGTACTACGCTCAATAAGGGCGAGAATCTGATATTGGTTTCAGACGAAATTCTTAATGTTCAGTCCTATATTAATATCCAGTTGATTATGCACAGCAACAGTTTCGAGATAGATTATCAGATTGATGACTCCATTCTTTCCTGCCGTATGCCCAATTTAATGCTCCAGCCTTTAATCGAAAATGCGATCATTCATGGAATTGAAAACCGGGAAGACGGTGGTGGAATCATTCATCTCTCAGGCAAAAAAGATGGTCAAAGTATAGTTTTTCTGATAACTGACAATGGAATCGGAGTAGAGCAGGAGCGGCTTGCTCTATTGCTTAAATCTCAATCTAAAGGATACGGACTTAAAAATGTAAATGACCGGGCAGTTGTAATGTACGGCGAACAGTATGGACTTACGATTAACAGCATCTTCGGAGAAGGAACTCAAGTTTTACTCAGAATTCCTTATGATGAACACAATTAAGATTCAGCTTCCGCGCATATAAAAAACAGGTTCACGAAAAGGCGATTGAGCCGTTTCAGAACCTGCTTAAATGTTACGACACGGTGAAACATATACGTCTGTTCTACTGGGCTTTGGCCAGCTGCACGTTGCCCAGAAAAGCGGACACACGCCGCAGATATTCACGGGGGTGCTCACGGAACAGCAGCTCATGATGGCTGTCCTGCACGATCCAGGAATCCGAGTAAGGGTTGCTTTGGTTCGCCGCAAGTTCTTCAGCAATCGGATACGGCGCCTTGTCATCTTTGGTGCCATGCAGGAACAGTGTAGGGAACGGGTAATCCTCCGCCTTGACCTTGGAATAGGGGATTTGATTCAATCCTGTACCGTTCAGCACTGGGAATAATAGCTCCATAATCTCCAGAGAGGGCTGGCGGGGGAGGTCGATATTGTGCTTGATGTTATGGTACAGCGTATCCGGCTCAAGCAGGAAGGTGCTGTCCAGAATCATGGCATCGACATCCTTGGTGACGAGTCCTGCCTGAAGCGCGGTACCAGCTCCCATCGAGAAGCCCCAGACTACAATCTCTTTGGCGCCATGCTCCTTGGCGTACTTTATAGCTCCAAGGAGCTGCTTGGATTCTTTTTTGCCGCCGGTGGCGATATCCTTGTTGGTCTTGGAAGCGAAACCGTAGTCGAACATGACAACGTTGAAATTCAGGCTGTGCGCATAGTGTGCCAGATCGTACATCGGTACCCAGGTTTCCTCGCGGTTGGCACCATATCCATGACTGAACACAATAGTCTTGGTCGAGCCCTTCGAAGGAATGTACCAGCCTTGCATCATGCGGCTGCCATCCAGCGCCGGAAAGGTGATATCCTTATAATCCAGTCCCTTGGCCAATGAAGGATTGGAGTAGAGCGGGGCTACGGTCGGGTTGGACAGCACCCAGGCGATATAGCCATGCAAGGCGATGAAACAGAAGACAAAAAAGAAAAAAACGGACAAAAGCAAAGCAACGACAATATGTTTAACGCGAATCATCCGCAAAGAAAGCTTGGGTGCAGCACTTGGTGTGCGCTCACCCGGCATACGGGAGACCGGTGTACCGGTATGCGTAGTTGCTAAGTCCATGAGGTCCCCTCCTATAGTGGTCCGTAATTTGCAACTAAAAAAAAGAATGTGTGCGTGAGAAATTGTGCTGTTCATTCTCTGCTGCAGGCTATATAATTCATATATTTAATCGTATGATTATGACCTTACAAAGTCAATGAATTCGCCGCTTTTGTAATCTAACTGTAAAGTGCCGCCCAGACTTTTCCGCTCACTGAAACTGCTGGACTTTCCCGGGGCATTTGCTCTAAGATAGAATGGATATCTTAAATAATGTAACCGGGTTTCATTTGGTGAAACAGTTGAAGGAGAGAGTGCTGTGGAAGACCGAAAGCTGACTGTACGCGCGGTAGAACGTGCGTTGGATATATTGCTGTGCTTTACACAGGAAAGTGATCTGAGTCTGACGGAAATTGCCTCCAGAATCAGCCTGCACAAAAGCACAGTGCACCGGCTGCTGACTACGCTTGAGGATAAGGGATTTCTTCTGCGTATTGAGGCCACGGAGAAGTACCGCCTGGGCATCCGCATCTGGGAGCTGTCCACGCATCTGCCGACACTGGATGAACCGGCGGCGCTGCTGCTTCCAGCCATGGAGAAGCTGCGCGACTCGCTGGGAGAGACGGTCAGCCTGTATCTGCGCGACGATCTGGAACGTGTGCGCATCCAGGCGGTGCAGAGCAGGCAGGCGATCCGCCGGGTCGCACAGATTGGTGCGAGACTCCCGCTCTCGGTCGGTGCTTCGAGCAAGGTGCTTGCAGCCTACGCTCCGCATGAGGTACAGGCCCGCCTGCTGGCCGACCCGAACTGGCCGGAGGCTGTGGATAGAAGTACGTATTTAGAGCAATTGCAGGAAATTACACGCCGGGGTTATGCAACAAGCTTCGAGGAACGGGAGCCGGGTGCAGCAGCGGTAGCGGTGCCCATTACCGGAAGGGCGGGGAATGTGGTCGCTGCGCTCTCCCTGTCGGGACCCGTCAGCCGCCTTTCCCGCGAGACGCTGGAGGATTATGCCGTGATTTTGGCCGAAAAAGCTGCTGAAATGGGTCTGATGATGGGTTAAAGCACCCAAGTTCCGTTATATAGTCGATTTAGGGGGTAATTAGTAAGTGAAGGTAATTGTACAGTCATTATCTATAGGATATTGTGGTTAATTCCGGGGCATGGGGTGATAGGATGGCAACTGTAGTACCCGATTCATTAATGGAGGAGATGGAGCAGCTCCAGGAATCATTCAGCAGGATTACTGGGCAGGCTATCGTACTAACAGATCAGGAGGGCAACGTCTTTACTCGTCCGGTAGCTCCAGGAATGTTTTATGAGGTCATTTTGACTTCACTCCAGAATATAGACAACCCTTTCAAGCCTACCCTGCGGAGATTGGGTCCTTTGTCGCATCCTGTAATTCTGGAGGAATGGATTCCCGGATTGAAATATGCCATCATCCCGTTGTTCCCCGGTTATGGACAGGTCTATTATTTATGGTCGGGCATCTATATGCAAGAGGGCACCAAAGCGCTGGTAATGCCTGCATTTGAAGCGAAAATGAAGAATCACCCGGTCTATGAGCATTTATGTAAGGAGCTGCTTGCCCTGCCTGAGCTCAGCCGGGAGCGAATTGCTGAAGTACGGGACAAGATCGCCGTGCTTGGCCGTATCCTAAGCAAGTTGTTGTCCGGTTGTGCGGGTGGCAATGCCACGCAAGGCTTCGGAGATATGATCTCCGGGCTCTTAATGAATCTGGAGAAGGGTTATCTCAAGGTTGAAGAGGTACTGCAGCAATTGGCGGCCACCCCCTCGGCTGGGGATTTATATGCTTTTGCCAAAGAGAATGAGGCTGGAGAATTTCAGGTGAAGTATGCCGCCGGCAAAGGATCGGACCAGCTAATGAATGCCGCATTCCAGCAAGGTGACGGATTCCTGGGACAGGCTGCACTAGGCAAGGAGCCACGGCACTGGAGAACGAGCGCGATGGACCCGAGGTCACTGTTCTTCACGCAGCGCGGTCTTCCGCAGCCGGAATATTTATCCTGCTACCCTGTTATGATCTATGGCGGCAGAAGAGCGCTGCTGCTGACAGTTGGCTTCGGTAAAAGTGAACATATACAGAACTACGACCCTCAGGAGCAGTGTGTAGCCTCATTACTGGGGATTTCCGATAGAGGGCAGAAGCTGATACGACGGGAAGAGCTGCGCAAAGAAGGAACCCTCATTCTTAAAGAAGCTGTGCGGCTGCTGCCGCTGGCAGCCTCCCATAAGGAGCTCGGCAGCCAACTGATTGATACTGTAATGAGCATGCCCTTTTCCCCTGCATCTGTCCTTGTCTTTTTTCAGAACCCAACAGCTGATCAGAGTACATATTACGCCAGAGGCTGGCCGGAAGCAGAAGAGCCGTTCTACGTGAAGGATCTGAAGATGCGGTATTCCCCCCAAGCTTTTCTCTCTGGCTCTGTCATCCATGAGACCTCAGGCGAACGGTTCTTGCTGGAATGCCCGTTAATCGCGGAAAATGTATACAAAGGGATATTGTCCATCGGATTCCGCAAACGAATTGAAGCACAGGAATGGCGGGCCTTTATGGAGTGTATTGCCACTCTGGCTACGACGGCTATCCGTCTTCTGGAGAAGGACAGCAGATATGCAAAGCAAGCGGAGACCTTTTTGAATAACCTCCTCCAAAATCTGCAATATCATCATCCGGAGCTGCAGCGCATTTCGCTGGAAGCCTCAAATATGGCTTATGATTTTGCCCGTTATGCAGGCCTGCCGGAGAAAGAGTCCGAGCGGCTGAAACTTGCTTGTAAGCTGGCACCTTTTCCGCTAGAGGTACTAATGGAATATGATTTCTACATTCAAGAAGTATCGCTGCTGAACCAGGTAGATCAATTGTCCGCTTTTTATTTTGAAATTGAGAAACCCATGCTGTCCTTTGAGGCCCAGTTGCTGGCGCTTGTGCTGCATCATGCAGGCAAACAGGAGCAGGCAGAGACGCTGAAAGACAACCGGGAGAAAGGGATCGTTTCTTCAAGATTTCATTTGGACATCAATGTAAAAGCAGTAATTGATGCGGAGCCGCGGGTGGCGTTTCAGTCCTTTCTGCTCAGCCGGTCCGGGGAACAGCGTCATATGCAGCCAGTCTCGCCTGTTAAGCTCCTCAATAATACGTCCCTCAAGTCACCGAAGGAGGAATGGGGGATCTCGCCCCGTGAAGAAGAGGTGCTTGAGCTGATTATTCTCGGCAAGACGAATAAGGATATTGCTGCGGCGTTGTTCATTAGCGAACATACCGTCAAGAACCATTTGAGCCGTATCTTTGATAAAATGAACGTAAGCGACCGCTCGCAGATTATTGCTCTTATCTATAAAAGGATTCTAAATTCGGAGCGGATTGAGATATAGAGGTTGGAAGCCTCCTCCATCCAAGTGTAATGGTTCTCAAAACAAAACAGCCTTCAATCCTCCCGCAGGGAGAGGTTGGAGGCTGTTTTGTGATCGGAGAAGACCGGCATCCCATGCGAAACGCAGGCAGCCGGTCTTCCGCGAAAGATTTATTCCACCGGAAGCGCTGAATCTGAAGTGGTGGCATCGGCCAGCATCTGGCGGAGCACGGTCTGCAGAATCCCGCCATTGCGGTAGTAGTCAATGTCCACGGTACTATCGAGACGGGCAATGACCGGGAATTCGAACTGGGTGCCGTCTTCACGGGTAGCGGTGACAGTCAGCTCTTGACCAGGCAGTACATCGTTGCCAAGTCCGGTGATGTTGAAGGTCTCGCGTCCGGTCAGCCCCAGGCTGCTCCAGCCATGACCTTCCTGGAATTGCAGCGGAAGCACGCCCATGCCGACGAGATTGCTGCGGTGAATCCGCTCGAAGCTTTCGGCGATAACGGCTTTGACGCCCAGCAGGAGTGTGCCCTTGGCTGCCCAGTCGCGGGAGCTACCGGTACCGTATTCCTTGCCGGCGATGACGATCAGATTCTGTCCTGCGGATTGGTACAGCATGGACGCATCATAGATCGACATCACTTCTTCGCTTGGCAGGAAGGTGGTGACTCCGCCTTCCGTTCCCGGAGCAACCGCATTGCGGATACGGATGTTTGCGAACGTGCCGCGCATCATCACTTCATGGTTCCCGCGGCGCGATCCGTAGGAGTTGAAGTCGGCTCGGTCCACGCCATGGCTCCGCAGATATTCACCGGCAGGACCAGAGTTGGAGATATTACCCGCTGGCGAGATGTGGTCAGTGGTTACGGAATCAGCAAGCAGTGCAAGCACCCGGGCATTGCGGATGTTCTCGATATCACCGACACCGTCTGCCAAATGCTCAAAGAATGGCGGATTCTGGATGTACGTTGAGTTGTCGTCCCATTCATACAGCTCGCCTTCCGGTACCGGAATCGAGTTCCAGCGCTCATTGGCCGTGAATACATTCTCGTATTTCCGGCGGAACATCTCCGGACTCAGGGAGAGGGCGATGGCTTCACGGATTTCTGCAGAAGTTGGCCAGATATCAGCAAGGAAGACAGGCTCGCCTTGCGGATCATAGCCCAGCGGCTCGGTTTTCAGATCAATGTTAACTGTGCCTGCCAGTGCATAGGCTACGACAAGCGGCGGGGAGGCCAGGTAATTGGCTTTGACCTGAGCATGCACGCGGCCTTCAAAGTTCCGGTTCCCGGATATTACGGCAGCTACCGTCATATCATGGTCTGTGATCGCCTGGCTGACTTCATCCGGCAGCGGGCCGGAGTTGCCGATACAGGTGGCGCAGCCGTAACCGGCCAGATAGAAGCCCAGTGCTTCCAGAGGCTTCAGCAGATTAGCCTTTTCCAGGTATTCGGTAACGACCAGCGAGCCTGGCGTGAGGCTGCTTTTTACGTATCCCGGTTTGGTCAATCCGCGCTCTACCGCCTTCTTGGCCAGCAGGCCGGCTCCCAGCATTACACTTGGGTTGGAGGTGTTGGTACAGCTCGTAATGGCTGCAATCACAACCGCCCCTGTGCTTAGCTTGCTGCTCGTGCCGTTCTTATGCTGCACTTCCACTACTTCGTTTATTTTCTCGTCGCTCAGGCCATAACCGCCTTTGTCGACCGGAGTGCGGATAATACCTTCGAAGTTTTCTTTCATGTGTGTCAGCTCCACCCGGTCCTGCGGACGTTTCGGTCCGGCAAGACTCGGAACCACTGAAGCTAAGTCTAGCTCAATGAAATCACTGAACAGCGGGTCCGGCGTTTCGGAGGTACGGAACATACCCTGTGCCTTGTAATAATCCCCAACCAGCTCCACAAGCTCATCCGGACGGCCGGTGCTGCGCAGGTAGGCAAGCGTCTCTTCGTCCACAGGGAAGAAACCGATGGTTGCCCCATATTCCGGAGCCATATTGGCTACGGTCGCGCGGTCTGCCAGGCTGATGTTGGCCAGGCCCGGTCCGTAGAATTCAACAAATTTGCCGACTACGCCTTTTTTGCGCAGCATCTGGGTGACGGTCAGCGCCAGATCGGTTGCTGTAGCTCCTTCTACCAGACTGCCGGTAAGCTTGAAGCCCACCACATCCGGTGTTACAAAATAAAGAGGCTGCCCCAGCATGCCGGCTTCCGCCTCGATGCCGCCTACACCCCAGCCTACAACACCGAGACCGTTGATCATCGTCGTATGAGAATCGGTGCCTACCAGGGAGTCCGGATAGACGACGGTTTCGCCGTCCACAGTCTTGGTGGTTGCCACGGAGGCCAGATACTCCAGGTTAACCTGATGCACAATACCGGTTGCCGGTGGAACCGCGCGGAAATTGTTGAAGGCGGTCTGCGCCCAGCGCAGGAACCGGTAGCGTTCTTCATTGCGTTCGAATTCTACGTTCATATTGTATTCAAGCGCGTCTGCGGTGCCAAAAGCATCAACCATAACCGAATGGTCAATGACCAGGTCAACCGGTACGAGCGGATTGATCTTTTTCGGGTCGCCGCCGGCTTTCTTTACGGTGTCACGCATGGCGGCCAGATCGACAACCACCGGTACGCCGGTAAAATCCTGCAGCACGATCCGGGCCGGGATGAAGGGGATTTCCTTATTGCGGTCGATATCGCCAGACCAATCCGCCAACTGCTTCACATGTTCTTCGGTAATCGCCCGTCCGTCATATTGGCGGACAGCGGCCTCAAGCAATACTTTGATGGAAAACGGCAGGGAGGAAATAGCCCCTGCGCCTTGCTCTTCCAGGGAGTTAAGATGATAGTAGCGATAGCTTTTGCCGCCTGACTCCAGGGTGCGGGCCAGCGAAAAGTGGTCCTTGCTTGGCATATATGCGCCTCCTTGTTTCATCTGATGAAACTACATTTCAATATTTCGTGTATCATAAGTATAACGGTTACATAAGTGCGAGTAAAGTATTTTTTGCCGCAGAAAGGCCCGGATTATTCAATGGGATGTGAGGTTTGGTCCCTGGAAAATAAGGGGATTGCTAATTTAAGATACCCTTCGCCCTTCATCGCGTAAATGAGAGCCCGTTGTCCCGTCATCCCATAAACCAAAAGTGTTTCTTCTTTTTTCTAGCTGTATAGCTGCGAGGTTTTCCTCATATACATAGAGCAGCAGCCAAACAGGGATGAAGGGCGGGGAATGGAATGGAACAGAAGTGGAAGAAAAGCCTCTACGTGTACGTAGATCAAGTGAATAAAGGTCGTGTGGCCCCGGGAGTTGACCAGCCGCGCAGCAGTGCGGTCAGGGACCCGCGGTTTCTGCTGGAGCAGGGAGAGCGCTCCCGGCGTCTGGCGCAGTGGTACAAGCGGCGGGGCATAACACCGCTTCGTTCGGAGACAGGCGTCCGCACATTGCGGACGGTCCGGCAGAACCCGTCCGAGGTGGTTGCGGATGTAGCACTGCACAGTGCACTCTATTACGAGAAGGGCGGCATCACGCACCGTGAGGATGTCATTGAAACGGAGCGGCTGACTTTTGTGAGTGAAGGGGGCGCCTGGGAGATTACCGCTGTGGAGCGCAGCGTGCCTGAGCGGAATTCAATGCGCAAAGTGATAGGACCGGAGCCTCTGCTTCGGCTATCCAAATGGGGCGAGGTGCTCCCCGTGCCCCAGCCGTCGCAGCCATTGCTTAACAAGAGTATACTCCGCAGCATTGCCAGCGGCAAAGAAGTGCGCTACCGCCGGGAAGAGGCAGCCGCTTATGCCGACCGGTGGTGGAAGGACGGCAATCCGGAGTTCGAGGTATTTGATGTGGACTGCACTAATTATGTGTCCCAATGTCTCTTTGCAGGGGGGGCGCCTATCAACTATACTGGTAAAAGAGAAACGGGCTGGTGGTACAAAGGCTATAACGGCGCGCAGGAATGGTGGAGCTTCAGTTGGGCGGTGTCGGACAGTCTGCAGCGCTATTTAAGTGCAGTCCGGAGCAGCGGACTACGGGCCGAGGCGGTGGAACGGGCAGATCAGCTGATGCTCGGGGATGTTATCCAGTACGATTGGGACGGTAACGGCCATTATCAGCACAGCACGATTGTTACCGCTTTTGACGCAGCGGGACAGCCGCTGGTGAATGCGCGGACAGTCAGCAGCCGGCACCGCTTTTGGGATTATCGCGATTCCTATGCATGGACTGACAGAACAGCCTACCGTTTTTTTCATATTAATGACTACTTATAAATCAGAAAGAGGTTAGGGCATGAGTGACACAAAATTAACCGTAGGACTGGTGTACGGCGGCAAATCCGGGGAGCACGAGGTATCGCTGCAGACGGCCTTTGCGGTTATGAATGCTTTTGACTACGTTAAATATGAGATTATTCCTTTTTATATTTCGAAGCAGGGGCTCTGGAAGGTCGGAGCGGTGCTGGACGCACCTTTTGGCGCTATTGAGCAGTTGAAGCTGGGCGGCGAAGCCGGGGATATGGGCATGGCGTTAAATGCAGTATTCAGCGGTCTGACCGGCGGCAGCCAGGTGATTGATGTGATGTTCCCGCTGCTGCATGGTACCAACGGGGAGGACGGAACGATTCAGGGCTTGTTCGAAATGGCTAATATCCCGTATATCGGTGCAGGCGTGCTGGCATCTTCTGCAGGTATGGATAAAGTCGTGATGAAGAAGCTGTTCGGGGAAGCCGGGCTGGATCAGTGCGAATATTGCTATTTCAATATCAGTTCATGGAAACGCAAAAGCCATGAGCTGATCATCGGCCTGGAAGATAAGCTGGGGTATCCGGTATTCGTCAAGCCGGCCAATCTGGGCTCCAGTGTGGGCATTTCCAAAGCCGTGGACAAGGAAAGCCTGATCAAGGCGGTCGATTTTGCGTTCCGTTACGATACCAAAGTCATTATTGAAGAGTTCGTCGATGCGCGTGAGGTTGAAGTCAGTGTGCTCGGCAATGAGGAGCCTGAGGCTTCGGTTCCGGGTGAAATCGTCTCTTCTGGTGAATATTATGATTACGCGGCAAAATACACCGACGGCAAATCGCAGATGCTGATTCCGGCACCTGTGGACTCTGAGGTTGCAGACCGCCTGCGGGAATCCGCCATTCAGGCCTTCCGGGCCATAGAGGGCAGCGGCATTACCCGGGCCGACTTCTTCCTCCGCAAATCAGACGGAAAAATTCTCATAAATGAAGTGAATACGATGCCCGGCTTCACACCGTTTAGCATGTATCCGCTACTGTGGCGCGAGACGGGGGTATCCTATCAGGCGCTGCTGGACCGCATGATTGAGCTGGCGCTGGAGCGTTACCATTTCAAGCAGAACCTGAAGTACGACAACGAATAACATTTTGCGAGCGGCGGGGTGATTCCGGCCGGGAAGGAGAGGAACAGGATGGGATTTCAATCCGAATTCAATTCCGTGTGCAAGTTCAAGAATGAGCAGGAGCTGTACGAACTGCTGGAATACGGCCGCACCAAAATGGTTAAACAGGGCTTCCGCGTGTATCCGACCGGTCAGAAGGTTATCGCCTACACACCTGAGAATGTGGCGGTAGCCATTGTCAAAATTTCCGCGTCCATCGCGGAAATTAATTTTCAGGGCAATGAGGTTACCGCTGTGGAGATGGATCTGGTACGCAAGCTGAATGACGAAGAATCGAGGATACAGACGGCACTGGCGTATGAGATGTTTTTTGGGGAAGAAGGATGATTGTCCGGTTTGGCTATGTAGCTATGTCCACAGTCATTCCGGACTGCTCGCCCTCCAAAACCATGACCATGGCAAGCTTTAACAAGCTAAGTGACCGGGAGGCCGGAATCCGGCGGCTGGAAACTATCGCCCGCGGGAATCTCCACAATACCCTGCGTCTGCTGAAACATAATGTCGGCTCGGATATCCAGGTATACCGCCTGACCTCCAAACTGATTCCGCTGGCTACACATCCCGACATGCAGGATTGGAATCCTTTTGCCGCACTCACTCCTGATTTTGCCGAAGTAGGCAGCTACTTGAAAAAACACGGACTGCGGGTTTCTTTTCATCCCGACCATTTTACGGTTCTGAGTACTCCCCGGCCCGAGGTGCTGGCCAGCTCCATCCGCGATCTGCAGCATCATGTGGATATGCTGAATGCCATGGGCCTTCCCGCAACCGCGAAGAACAACATTCATATCGGCGGCGCTTACGGGGACAAGCCTGCGGCGGCTGCACGCTTCGTAGAGCAATTTGCGGTATTGCCGCAAGTATTGCAGGAGCGGATCACACTGGAGAATGATGACAAGACATTCACCGCGCCGGAGACCCTTGAGGTCAGCCGGAGGCTGGGGCTGCCGATGGTTCTCGATATCCATCATCAATGGGTGAATAATGAAGGCGAGCTTCCCTGGGAGCTGTGGCCGGAGATTCTGAAGACCTGGCAGACACCACTGGCACAGAGGGGTACGCTCCCCGGTGAGTGGCTGCCCCCGAAGATCCATGTCTCCAGCCCGCGCAGCCCTTCGGACCCTAGAAGCCATGCTGATGGTGTCGAGCCCGCACCTCTTCTGGCTTTTCTGAAGCGCATCGCTGCGGATACTCCGGCCGTGGATGCGATGATTGAAGCAAAAGCCAAGGACGGGGCGCTGTTCGATCTGATGGAAGCCCTGAAGGAGCTGGCTGAATCCGGGAACGGAATAAAGGTATTAGATGGAGCCAGCGTTAATATTGAACCATAAACCCCGCATAACCCGGGGCTAGAGGCGGGAAACGGGGCAAGGTATGACTTGATAAGTCCCTTGAAATAGGGTACGTTGAATGAAACTTAAGCAAGAAGAAGGTCAGCGCCGGGAACACCTGGCCTGGCCAATTGACGGATGTAAGTCTGATCCCAAAGAGCGAACATATGTCTTTACATATGAGAACAATTATGTTCAAGAAAGCGGAGTGAAGATATGAATCCTACAAATCCTGATAACCGGAATGACCGCGAGCCCTACGTAGTTACCAGTAAGGGGCATACGGCTGCAGCCATCAACGCCGCTGCCAAAGCGGGGGAATGGATCAAGAACAGACAGGGTCATGTGAAGGAGCTGGGCAGCAAGACGTCGGCCCAGGATCTGGTTACAGAAGTCGACAAAGGTGTGGAACAGATGATACGCCGGCTGATCCTGACCCATTATCCCGACCATGCCATTCTCGGGGAAGAGAGCGTTCTGCCTGGGGCAGACGCTTTGACCGCAGCCCTGGAAGAAGGGCTGAAGCATGAGTATTTATGGATTGTTGACCCGATAGACGGAACGACTAACTTCGTACATGGCTTTCCCTTTTATTGTGTTTCGATAGCCCTGGTAGTCAAGGGAGAGCTGACAGTGGGGGTCATCTATGACCCTATCCGGGATGAAATGTTTGTCGCGGAGAAGGGCAAAGGCGCTTATATGCACGGTATACCTACCTCCGTTTCTGCTGAATCAGACCCGGGAAGCAGCCTGGTAGCCATGGGCTTCCCTCCAGACCGTCTCTTTGCCCAGCCCGCCAACATGGCCGGGCTGCAGCAGATTCTGCCGCAGATCCGCGGCGTTCGTGCAGGCGGGTCTGCCGCTCTGCATCTGGCTTATGTGGCAGCGGGCCGGGTGGATGGTTATTGGGAAGTCGGCTTAAGTCCGTGGGACTGTGCAGCAGGTGTGCTTCTGGTATTGGAGTCCGGCGGCAAGGTGACGGATACGCAGGGCAATCCCTATGACATCGGTACACGTCATGTGGTGGCAAGCAATGGCCGAATCCATGATTTCCTTGTGGGTTCGCTGGAAGAAGCTAAGGCAACGGGATATAAGAAGTAGGAGGCGGCGGGAAGCATGAGCGAGAAGGACGATCTGGAGCGCAAGCTGAGTGAAATGCTGGAGGATGGCGAGATGGAGGAGACAGACCGGACCGCCAAGGAAATCCGCCAGATCTCACCCAAGTATGAGATTCGTATTCAGACCACACTTGATCCGATTGTGGAAGAAACGCTGCGCTACCGCAAATTCGGCCATGAGCTGGATGACAGATATGATAAATATCTGAAGCGTACGGAGAAAGGTAATGCCTTAATAGACACCGATGATATGAAGCAATAATAGATACATGCCAGAGCGTCTTCCCGATATCGGGAAGACGCTCTTTTGCATAGGCGGACTGGGTGTTAGAATGGAATTATACCAATTTGGGAGGGATACGATGCTGAACATATGGAAAAAAGTGTACACGGCTGGCACAAGCAGCCTGCTGCTGTTCACGTTATTGATCAGTGCAGGAGCGGGGTCTGCTAGTGCAGCTGAAGCAACAGTAACACAGGGGGCGGAGCCGGATGTTTTTCGCATCGTAGCTTTGGGGGATTCCATCACTGCCGGCTATGAGCCGGGAATGACCGATCCGAATGTGAAGCCTTACGGATATGCGGAACGTCTGCTGGAGCAAGGCTGGTATCATGGCAGAAGCGCTCTTAGCAACTATGGTATCCTGGGACTTACCACTACGGGGCTGCTGAATTATACCGCGGCTATTAAAGATGGAGCTGTTACAACTGCCGACGGGATACAGCCTGGACTTCCGGACCCGCGGATTCAACAATTTGCCGCACTCACACCACAGATCAAAACAGAGCTTGGTGAGGCGGATCTGATCACGCTGACGATCGGCGGAAATGATGTCAGCAGCCTGCTGCTTACGGCCAAAGATCTGACAGAAGAGGCGTTCAAGGCTGAGCTGGATCAGCTTTTGGCAAGCTACAGCACCAATGTGAAGACAGCTCTGGAGAATATCCGCACGGTTAATCCGCAGGCCACCATTCTGCTGGCTGATCAGTATCAGCCGGCGCCTAAGATTGCCGTGAGCAGCTCCTACCTGAAGCTGATGAGCGCTGCGCAACAGTTCACTTTGGCAGCAGAGGGTGTAGCGTCCAGCATGAACCAGCCGGGTGCTCCGGTAAAAGTGGCTCATGTGGCGGAGAAGTTCGCAGGTGTGGAAGCTTCGCTGACCCATATCATTGGCGCGGGAGCAGCGGATTTTCATCCAACCCAGCTGGGATATGAAACCATCGCCCGGGTTTTTGCCGAGTCCTATTGGGGAGAGTACCGTACGCCATCCGTCCCCGTCTGGACAGCCGCATCGGCACCTATGTCGATTGTGGTGAAGGGAGTGGAGCTGAATACGCCGAATAAGCCTATTCTGAAGAACGGCCAGAACTTCCTGGCGCTTAAGGATATTCTGAATGCTGTGGGTGCCAACGGCAAATGGGACAACAAAACCCAGAGTGCGAGCATTGTGTACGGTGGAAGAACCGTTGTGATTACCATCGGCTCCAAAACGATCAAGGTGAACGGGGCAGCTGTAACCGTTGATACGCCAGCGTTTCTGCAAAAGGTAGGCCAGGAGGATAAAACCTATCTGCCGCTTGCCGCACTCGCCACCGGCCTCGGCTTCGATGTGAATTACAGCAGCAAGCTGCGGACGGCTTTCATAAATCCATAAATCCATAAATACACATAAACTAAAGATAAATATAAAGATAAATATAAATTCAGCCCGTACGGCATAAAAGGTGGATGAATGTTGTTGTCTAGTGCAAAATATAATGCAGAATATATGATTACCATGGATGATATTGTGCGAGAGGGGGAGCCCGTGCTGCGCACGGTAGCTGAACCTGTACAGCTGCCCTTGCAGGCCGAGGATCAAGAGGCGCTGCAGTGCATGATGCAGTTCTTGAAGAACAGCCAGGATCCAGAAGTATCCGCCAAATACAAGCTGCGTTCGGGTGTCGGGTTGTCGGCCAACCAGATCGGACTGCTGAAGCGGATGTTCGTAATGTACCTGAGGGATGAGAAGGGCAACATGGTGGAGCAGGCTTGGGTGAATCCCAAGATCATCAGCCACTCGGTGGCGATGGTATATCTGCCGGAGAGCGAGGGCTGCCTGTCCGTGGACCGCCCGGTGCATGGCTTTGTGCCGAGATACGACTCCATAAAGGTCAAGGGATATAATATGAGCGGCAAGGAAGTCGTTATGAAATTCAGGGGCTATCAGGCCATTGTAGTTCAACATGAAATTGACCATCTGGACGGGATTATGTTCTATGACCGGATCAATCAGGAGAATCCGTTTAAGCTTCCCCAAGGCGTGAATATCCGTAGTCTTTATGAGCAGAAGAGCAACAGATAAGCCGGTTTAAACCGCTTTCCTCCGGGAGAGTGGTTATTCAGAATGAGACGGCAAAAGGGAGCTTATATGGATATAAACATAGACATACTGACGGTTACTTTTACCGTGCTGGCTCTCGTAATTGTCGGAGTTTTCCTGTACAGGATACGAAACGGGACATTTAAAAAGCATCTCATGGCGGAGAAGGCTATTGTAGTCAGCTATATCGTTGTATCGATGGCGGCATCCAATATGGCTTTTCTCCTTCGGCTGGTAATCACCTTATCCATTGCAGGAGTATTTGTTTACGGCCGCAGTAGGAGCACCCCATGAGAGGAGAGGTTAAACGGGAGAATCCGTTTGACTTTCACTAGCTGTGCGGTAACGCAAAAAACAGCCCACTGCGCTTATATCCGCAGTGGGTCTGTTTGTATTTAATGAGCTTCAGCGCAGCTGAGGCTGTTGCCTGCAAGGACTGTATTATTTCTCCGCCGCCATGGCCTGGAACGAAGCGTCTGCCGCTTCGAGAGTGAGGTCAATGTCGGCATCGGTATGAGCCGTGGTCAGGAACCAGGCTTCATACTTGGACGGGGCCAGGTTGATGCCGCGGTTCAGCATGTGACGGAAGAAGCTGGCGAACAGTTCGCCGTCTGTATCCTGCGCTTCATCGTAATTGGTCACCGGGTGGCTGCAGAAATGAGTGGAGAATGAGCCGCGGATCCGGTTAATGGTCAGCGGGATGCCATGGCGGTCAGCGGAAGCCTGAAGCCCTTCCGTCAAACGGATCGCCAGCCGTTCCATCTCGTCATACACGCCTTCGGCTGCAAGCACCTCCAGGCAGGCAATGCCTGCGGAGATTGAGGCCGGATTGCCTGCCATTGTTCCGGCCTGGTAGGCCGGGCCGAGCGGGGCAACCTGCTCCATGACATGCTTGCGGCCGCCGTAAGCGCCGATCGGCAGGCCGCCTCCGATAATTTTGCCCAGTGCGGTCAGGTCAGGAATGATATCCTCATGATGATCGAGTCCTGCATAGGTCTGGGTAGAACCGTAATGGAAACGGAAAGCGGTGATGACTTCATCGTAAATTACGAGGGAGCCATTGTCGTGAGCCTGCTTGCAGAGCCCTTCGAGGAAGCCCGGCTGCGGCATAACCATGCCGAAATTGCCGACAATCGGCTCTACCATGACCGCTGCGACATCCTTGCCCCATTTATCCAGCGCTTCGCGTAGTGCGTCCAGATCATTGAAGGGAACGGTAATGACCTCCTGGGCGATGCTTGCAGGTACTCCGGCGCTGTCGGGAATACCGAGAGTGGATGGACCCGAACCAGCGGCTACCAGAACAAGATCAGAATGACCGTGGTAGCAGCCGGCGAATTTGACAATCTTGCTGCGCTTCGTGTACGCGCGGGCGACACGGATTGTGGTCATGACGGCCTCAGTGCCAGAGTTGACAAAGCGGACTTTGTCCATCGAAGGGATGGCTTCTTTCAGCATCTTGGCCAGCTTGATTTCGAGCTGCGTGGGGGTTCCGTACAGCAGCCCGTTTTCTGCAGCCTTTGTAATAGCTGCTGTAATATGGGGATGGGCATGTCCGGTAATAATCGGTCCGTAGGCGGCCAGATAATCTATGTATTCATTGCCGTCTTCGTCCCAGAAGCGGGAGCCGCCGGCACGTTTCATGAAGACGGGAGCGCCGCCGCCTACAGCTTTGAAGGAACGGGAGGGGCTGTTGACGCCTCCGACAATATGCTGCAGGGCTTCCTCATACAAATGTTCAGATGTGGTACGGTTCATGGTTCATCATCCTTTCAATAGTAGTGGCACAAGGGAAAGGGCGAACCGCCGGATTCATCCGCTGTTCGCCCGCCCTAATGCCAAGCATAGGTTTATTTACGAATATCTCTGAAATGGAGTGCCTTATTTGCTCCCGGCGCTTGCCGAAGGGCTGCTGCCCGGTGAAGCAGAAGGCGATGGGGACGGCTCAGGACCAGTCAGCGTATCTTGAATGAACTGCTTCAGCTTGTCTTCGCTGCTGATGCCGATGACCGCAGAACCGCCGCTGGTTTTTTCTTCAGTAAGCAGCTCCATTGGGGGAATCTGTACGCTGCCGCCCATGGAGCTGTCATAGCCCACGGTAGCCAGCTTCCACATATCATTCACATCCAGGTTGGTATCAATGTAAGGGGTAACCTGAGACAGGATATTGGGAAGCTTGATAATGGATGTGGTGCTTATTACTTTGTCTGCAACCGCCTTAAGGAAGCCCCGCTGGCGCTCCGTCCGGGTGAAGTCGGAGGTAGCATCATGACGGAAACGCACATATTGCAGCGCCATACTGCCGTCGAGGTGCTGGAAGCCTTTTTTCAGATCAATGTCGTATTCCGGTCCATCGGCTTTGGTCTTATAGACCATGTCCTTCTCGACATCGTAATCGATCCCGCCAACGGCATCCACCAGCTTGATGAAGCCCTGAAAGTCGGTGTAGACATAATATTGAATCGGAATGCCGAGCAGATCGCTGACTGTCTGCATTGCCGTGTTGGGTCCATGAGTAATCGCCGTATTGATACGTTCTTTGCCGTGCTCAGGGATAGGAACATAAGTATCACGGAGGATAGAGAACACATAAAACTTCTTCTTGACTGGGTCAAGCGAGGCGACCAGCATCGTATCGGAGCGTGGTACTTCACCCTTCTTCACGCCTCGCGCATCGACACCCATAAGCAGGATGTTGACCGGCTCGGTACCTTCCCATTTAGGAGGCTGAATAACATCGGCCGAAGGAGAGGGGAGTGCCGCAAACGGTGAGTCTTCACCCGTCTTATGCAGATTGTCCATTTGATTATAGATCTCAGCAAAATAATAAATTGCCCCGCCGATAATGAGGAGAAGTATGATTGCCAGAGTCCAGAGCAGCGGTTTCTTTTTTGACTTACCGGCTTTTGCGTGCCGTTTCTTTCTTGGTGACATTTCGTTCTTCCTTTCCCATTCACATTCTCTACATTATAATTTCTTTTAGGTATACAAGCAATTTCGGAATATACATCCATATTATTAAGGAGCGAAACAGTAAATGAACGAACTTAAGGTCGGACAAGAAGTGCCGGATTTCACCCTTCCCGCTTCAACTGGACAGAACATCAGCTTACGGGATTACCGGGGCAGCAAGGTAGTGCTGTATTTTTATCCGAAAAATATGACGCCTGCCTGTACCCAGGAGGCCTGCGAATTCCGTGACGCCGGGGACCCGATTGCCCGGGGCAATGCAGTTCTGCTGGGAATCAGCCCGGACAGCCTGTCTTCCCACGCGAAGTTCATCGAGAGGAACAGTCTGCCGTTTCCGCTGCTCTCCGATGAGGAGCATAAGGTAAGCCAATTATTCGGAGTCTGGCAGCTTAAGAAACTGTACGGCAAAGAATTTATGGGTATTGTGCGCTCTACCTTTCTGATTGATGAGCAAGGCCTTTTGGTCAAAGAATGGCGGAAGGTTCGGGTCAAAGGACATGTTGAAGCAGTATTGGGAGAAATCATGAATAAATAAGTATGCTAGTAATTAATTGTAAATGTCTGTAACATTTCTAACAGCCTCTATAAGGCGCTCTCATGATATAGTTGCCTCATATTACTTCAAATTTGGAGCAAGGCATGGTGATGAGGGCATGATGATGCTGCGTATTGGGCTGGACGTCGGATCAACTACGGCCAAATTGGTTGTTATGGAACGTGATACGATTATATATCAGGATTATGTGAGACATTTTAGCGATATAAAAAAAGCTGCGCTATCCCTCCTGTCGGATGTGCGGGACAGGTTCCCGGATCGTGAGGCTGCACTTACTGTAAGCGGTTCCTCCGGCTTGTCTCTCTCGAAGCTTGGCGAGGTCCCCTTTGTTCAGGAGGTCATTGCCTGCACGAAAGCGATCAGCGAGCTGATCCCGCAGTGTGATACAGCGATTGAGCTTGGCGGAGAGGACGCCAAAATCATCTATCTCAGCGGCGGCATTGAGCAGCGGATGAACACGGCCTGTGCGGGCGGCACGGGAGCATTCATTGATCAGATGGCTTCCCTGCTGCAGACAGACCCGGCGGGCTTGAATACCCTGGCCGAACAGCATGAAAGGATCTACCCTATCGCATCGCGTTGCGGTGTATTTGCCAAAAGCGATGTGCAGCCGCTGCTTAATGAAGGCGCCCGCCGCGAGGATGTGGCGGCTTCTATTTTTCAGAGCATCGTCAACCAGACGATCAGCGGACTGGCCTGCGGACGCCCGATCCGCGGACGGGTAGCCTTCCTGGGCGGACCGCTGACCTTCCTGCCCGCGCTGCGGCAACGTTTTGCAGAGACCCTTGGACTGAACGAAGGGGATGTACTGTTCCCGGAGCGTTCACAGTATTTTGTCGCTATCGGTTCAGCACTGTCACAGAACGATCCGCTGGTTCTGCCGCTGTCCGGCTGGCTGGCCCGGCTCGACGCCGTGGACTTCTCAGCCGACCGCGCTGAGGATGCCGAGCTGCAGCCGCTGTTCGCGACGCCGGACGATCTGGCGCAGTTCCGTCTCCGCCACGGCCAGGCGGCAGCTCCGCGCTCTGAACTGGATACATATCGCGGTCCCTGTTATCTCGGCATTGATGCCGGGTCTACCACAACCAAGCTGGTAATTACCGGCTCAGCAGACGAAATCCTCTATACCTTTTATGGAAGCAACAAAGGCAATCCCCTGCAGTCTGTAAGCGATGCTCTGAAGGAGATTTACCGGATTCTGCCGGAGGGCTGTCATATTGCCGGTGCCTATGCAACCGGTTATGGCGAAGGCCTGGTCAAGGCAGCGCTTCGTACAGATGGAGGCGAAGTGGAGACGGTAGCCCACTATAAGGCAGCCTTCAAGTTCATGCCGGAGGTTGATTTCATCCTCGATATCGGCGGACAGGATATGAAGTGCATCAAGATCCGCGGCGGCGCCATCGACAGCCTCATGCTGAACGAAGCCTGCTCCGCGGGCTGCGGCTCCTTCCTGGAGAGCTTTGCGTCAGCTCTGGAGCTAGGCATTGGAGAATTTGCCGCAGCCGCATTGGAATCCACGGAGCCGGTCAACCTGGGCTCGCGCTGTACGGTCTTTATGAATTCCAAAGTGAAGCAGGTTCAGAAGGAAGGCGCCACTCTAGCCGATTTATCGGCAGGGCTTGCGTATTCCGTTATTAAGAATGCGCTGCAAAAGGTAATCAAAATCCGCAACCCAGAGGATCTGGGACGCAATATCATCGTGCAGGGCGGTACCTTTTATAATGAGGCGGTGCTTCGGGCGTTTGAACTGCTCACCGGAAGAACCGTGGTCAGACCGGATATTGCCGGTGTGATGGGCGCTTACGGGTGTGCGCTGATTGCCAGAGAGCATGCTGGACTTGACGGAACCAGCACCCTTCTGGGACCCGAGGAACTGGAAGCCTTCAAATATGAAGTCTCTCCGGGCCGCTGCGGCCTTTGCGCCAACAACTGTGCACTGACGATCAGCCGCTTCCCCGACAAGAGCTTCCATGTAACTGGAAACCGCTGTGAGCGCGGGGCCGGAGGCAAGAAAGAGAAGAATAGCCTTCCGAATCTGATGCAATATAAATATGAACGGTTTTTTGATTATGAGGGGCTGCCTGAGGAGCAGGCGCAGCGGGGGACGGTCGGCATTCCGCGGACTATGAATATGTTTGAGAACTACCCGTTCTGGCATACCTTTTTTACCACACTGCGCTACCGGACGGTGCTGTCGCCGAAGTCCAGCAAGAAGCTCTACGAGAGTGGAATGGATACCATCCCTTCGGAATCCATTTGTTATCCGGCGAAGATGGCCCATGGTCATGTCCAGAGCCTGCTTAGCAAGGGAGTCGATTTCATTTTTTACCCGGCTGTTGTGTACGAGAAGAAGGAAGATGACGCGGCGCAGAACCATTTCAACTGTCCAGTGGTGGCCTCCTATCCCGAAGTCATCCGCAACAACATGGATGGGCTAAAAGAAAAAGGCATACCGCTCGTGAGTCCATTTCTGACCTTTGATGATATCCCGGCGCTGACCCGGGTTCTAGTGAAGACTTTTATGGATATTCCCAAGGAAGAGATTGCCGCTGCCGTGCAGACCGGTCTCACCGAAGCCGAACGGGCCAAAGCAGATCTGCGAAACAAAGGCGAAGAAACGCTCGAATTCCTTACTCATAGTGATACCAAGGGGATTCTGCTCTGCGGACATCCCTACCATGCAGACCCTGAGATTAATCATGGCATTGCTGAGATGATTACGGGCATGGGGCTGGCTGTGTTGACCGAGGATTCAGTCTGTCACCTGGACCGCAGTGAAGGGGATGTGGGAGTAGTTAACCAGTGGACCTATCATGCCCGGATGTACCGCGCAGCCCGTCTGGCCGCCAGCAGAAACGATTTGGAGCTGGTGCAGCTGACCTCGTTCGGCTGCGGTATTGATGCCATCACATGCGATGCGGTTCAGGACATTATGGAACGCAATAACAAGGTATATACCTTAATCAAGATTGATGAGATCAGCAATCTGGGTGCCGCGCGCATCCGTCTGCGGTCCCTGCTCGCGGCCATGCGCGAACGGGAGAAGGGCGATGTTCAGCCTCAGCTTCTTTACAAGACACAGGCCAACGTGCCTTTTACAAAGGAAATGAAGGAAACCTACACTATTCTGGCTCCGCAAATGTCACCGATTCATTTCGAACTGTTCGAACGGGTCTTCCGTGACGCCGGATACCGGCTCAAAATCCTGGAGAGCACCGGACCGAAGGAGACAGAGGAGGGTCTCAGATATGTAAATAATGATGCCTGCTATCCGGCGATTGTCACCATCGGACAAATGCTGTCGGCACTAAAGAGCGGAGACTATGATCCGGACCGGACCGCTGTGATTATGTCGCAGACGGGGGGAGGCTGCCGGGCAACTAATTATATTTCACTGCTGCGCAAGGCACTGAAGGACTCCGGGCTGGGGCAGATTCCGGTAATTTCGCTGAATGCCTCCGGAATGGAGAACCAGCCCGGCTTCCGCATTAGCCTGAAGCTGGCAAACCGCCTGATTGCAGCCGCGTGTTACGGCGACCTGATGATGCGTCTGCTGCACCGCTTCAGACCGTATGAGGTGATTCCGGGAAGCGCCCAGGCCTTGTTCCGCAAAGGGATGGACCGCTGCAAGTCCAGCCTGTCTACCTTCTCGTTCAGGGAATACAAACGTCTGACCCGGGAGATCGTGGCAGAATTCAGCCAACTCCCTGTGATTAGAGCCGTGAAGCCGCGAGTGGGAATCGTGGGTGAAATCCTGATCAAATTTCATCCGGATGCCAACAATCACATCATTGAGATGATTGAAGCCGAGGGCGGCGAAGCGGTCATGCCGGATTTCCTGGATTTCATTTTCTATTGCGTCTACAATCCCATTTACAAAGCTGAGCAGTTCGGTAAAAGTAGAAAGCTGGGCTACATTAATCCAATGCTGATCTCTTATCTGGAAATTTACCGCAAACCAGTTAAGGTGGCGCTGGAAGAAGCAGGACTGGCCAAAGGGCGAGAGAATATCTACGGACTGGCCGAGAAGGCCAGCCGCCTGGTCTCTGTGGGCAACCAAATGGGCGAGGGCTGGTTCCTGACTGCGGAAATGATGGATCTGCTGGATAACGGGGTTAATAATATTGCTTGTATCCAGCCTTTCGCCTGTCTGCCGAATCATATTACCGGACGGGGAATGATTAAGGGGCTGAAGGATCTGTATCCCGGCGCCAACATTGCCGCCATTGATTATGATGCGGGGGTCAGTGTCGTGAACCAGGCGAACCGGATCAAGCTCATGATGTCTATCGCCAGCGGGCTGGAGAACCGTGCCCCCCTCCCTACCCCAAAGGTGAAAAAAGGCAGCACGGTTAAGCCTGTAATAGTGGGCATTAGAAGCGATCTATAATTAGCTTAAATAAATTCAAAGAGCGCGCCCTTTGCAAGATGGGGTGCGCTCTTTATTTTGGATGCCGGATTCAATGAGCTTAGGAGTCCTGTTATTTTTGCAGTTTCAGCTTGATCCGCATGGCTTTATTCAAATGAACGAAGTTATGCCTCGTGGCAGGCATCAGCACCAGGCCCGCAATGGTCTTGCTCCCCCAGTAATCAATGAGCCATTGTTCCGATTCTTTCACAGCGCCTTCCCCGAAAATTCTGCTGATCTGCGCGGGACCGGGTTTGGCCCGAAATTGCCCGGGCTGCAGAGCAGCGATGATGGACCGTGTCCGTGCTGCTACGGCCTGACGGTAAGCCAGCAAAGCTTCAATGTGGACCGTTTCACTGAATTCGGCGATTTCCTCTTCGCTCATCCCGTTTCCGGAATGAATAAAAGGGGTTTGAAGCTTGTCGGCAAAATGCCCGGAATGAAGAATTTGTTCACTGCCTGCAATGAGGATATTCATGGTAATGTCCTCAATTCGGGCACTGTGCCAAATATGCCACACGATCGAATTATTACTGTTAACGGTATGTACCGGATAACTGCGCAGGGTTTGCTCGCGGAGATCTTCCAACAGCACATCTTCATAGGCTACCTGTCCCTGATTCGTACCATCCGAGGCGTACAGGTTGGCATGGAGCTCCAGGAACAGAGCTGCCGCATTAGTATGCTCCTCAGGTTTTGTAATGATTCCAGTCAATTGCTTATGCTTGGCGCTCCAGATTGTCCGTGCTTCAAGATTCAAGAGGCTCACCGCTTCCGCTTTAATGTTGTCATTCTTCTAAAGTATATATTAAACCGGAAATACTCCAAATACCAAAATGATAGTTTCAGAAATTTTCAGTAAATGGTTGACGAATAAATAAGTAAATAGTAAAATAGTTCGCATGCGAAGTATTATTGAGTATGTGAATTTCATGGAGGTAATGAGTGTTGGAGGATAAAGAGCAGCAATTGGATGAAATCTTTTCTTCGTTCCGTTGTATCATCCATAATTTTCAACAGCTGATGTGGAAGGATGCAGACGAGCTGGGCATTACATCTACCCAGTTAATGGTCTTGCGTAAATTGGCGGCTCACCCTGATATAGGGATCACGGAGCTTGCGGACCTGTTGCATTTGGGGAACAGCGCTGCGAGCGGTGTAGTGGACCGGATGGTAAAGGCTGGACTGATAACCAGACAACGCTCAGAGAGCGACAAACGCATATTTAGGCTGGCAATGACTGAGAAAGGCCTGGAGATCAGGGAGCGAAGCAAACAGTCGCTCAGAAGCCATCTGGAGCCATTGTCGAACATACCCGCAGAAGATGCCAAAGAGCTGCTGCGATTGCATGGTGAAATTATTAAAATTTTAGAACAAGGGAGAGAGAACAAGAAGCTATGAGTACAATATCTGCTAACGCTGGCTCGCCGTCGAAGACGATACGCAGAGGCCCCATTATTGCAGCCCTTCTGATAGGCGCATTCGTAGCGCTGCTGAATCAGACGCTGATGAATGTGGCACTGCCCAAAATGATGGAGGACCTCAATATTGCCGCCAATACGGCGCAATGGCTGACCACAGGATTTATGCTGGTGAACGGGGTGCTTATTCCAATCAGTGCCTTTCTGGTGGAGAAGTTTACCACCCGTCAATTATTTACAACGGCAATGATCCTTTTTTCTATAGGAACGCTGGTCTGTGCCATAGGGACCGGATTTGAGATGATTATGGTCGGCAGAGTGATCCAGGCTGTCGGCGCAGGTATTCTAATGCCGTTGATGAACATCGTCTTCCTGCGGATCTTCCCGATTGAAGAGCGCGGTAAAGCGATGGGTCTGATGGCAGTCGCCATGATTTTTGCCCCGGCTGTAGGACCTACGCTGTCCGGCTGGGTGGTTCAGAACTATTCCTGGCGGGTGCTGTTCTACATTGTGCTTCCGCTGGCTATTTTCTCCACGCTGCTGGGGATGAAGACGATGCAGAATGTCGGAAAGCTGACTTCACCCAGATTGGATAAATTGGGTGTGGTCCTGTCCACGCTTGGTTTCGGCGGATTGCTGTATGGCTTCAGTGATGCCGGTACAGACGGCTGGAACAGCCCGACAGTATATGCCTGCCTGATTCTTGGCGTTGTATCTTTGGCATTGTTTGTATGGCGTGAGCTTACCACCGACAAGCCGCTGCTCGAGTTCCGTATATTCCGGTACAATATGTACTCATTGACTACAGTCATTAACATTATTGTTACGATGGCACTGTATTCCGGTATGATCCTGCTGCCGATCTATCTGCAGACGATCCGTGGCTTTACACCTATGGAGTCGGGGCTGATGCTGCTGCCGGGTGCAATTCTTATGGGCGTAATGTCTCCGATCACAGGGATTATTTTTGATAAAATCGGTGCCAGATGGCTGTCCGTTATCGGTCTGGTTATTACTACCGTTACCACTTGGGAATTCAGCCAGATTACCCATACAACTACGTACACCCACCTGATTCTGACGTACACAGCCCGGATGTTCGGGATGTCCATGCTGATGATGCCAATTGTAACCGCCGGTCTGAACCAGCTGCCGCAGCGCTTGGCTTCACACGGAACCGCAATGTCGAATACGCTGCGGACGGTCGGCGGAGCACTGGGGATGGCGCTATTCGTCAGCCTGATGACCAACCGTACGAAGAGCAACATTACGGATGCTGTAATGAGCGGAGCTGTATCCCAGACCGACAAGGCGGCAATGCTCAAACTTACACAGGATGCCACGATCAACGGGATTACCCATGCGTTTACCGTAGCTACCTGGGTAACCGTTGTGGCCCTGGTGCTGGCCTTGTTCATCAAGAAAACCTCTCCGCAGCCTGACTTCCTGAAAACGGAAGAGGCGGAGCCTGTGCAGCTACAGAAAGTGAAGTCACAGCAGGCATAAGCTACTTACTTGCAAGAACTTGTACTCATATCTATGAACAAAAGGACTATCCGCTATGGATAGTCCTTTTGCTGATACATTGTCCCTTGTTTACAGGGATTTTTGGACCTCGGCCCCTGTACTCCAGCGCTTCAAACGCGGCAGGCTGTTAGCCAGAATACTTCGTGCCTCAGCTTCATCCATGCCCTCCTCTACCATGTATCCGGCGCACAGATCAGCCATCTCTTCCATGGTAGTCTCCGGTTGCTTGAATTCTCCACTCTCGTAGCAATATACACAATACTCTTCCGTCTTGCTGCCTTCGCGGTCAGTGCCCTGCAGCTCTGCCTCAGCCATCGGCATTCCGCAGCTTTGGCAGATGGGGATTCCGCTTTCACGGGATGCTGTCATTTCCACTATTAACACGCTCCTTGGATATGGATTGGGCTCCTTCAGCCCGTATTCCTCCACAGTATAAAATACCAAACCTGACAACATACCTTCAGGTTTACAAGCTGTCTTTATATTTGGCGGCGATTTCTGCTGCGAGTCCGGCCAGTTTGCGGCGGATCGGTTCCGGTTCCAGTACCTCCACAACCGTTCCGAAGCTCAGCAAAAATCCGTACAGCCAATTGTTTTCCGCATAAGCTACCTTAACGGTGTATCCGCCGTCTCCAGCCGGTTCCAGCTCTTCTGAATCGAAGTAGTCCTCCGCCAGATGTCTGCCCTCCGCCGAAAAATGCAAGACGATAGCTTGTGTGTGCAGCGGTTCTTTCCAGCCTTCTGTCCAGGGCAGATCCTTCAGCGGAATATCCAGGCGCTCGTAGCTTCGGGTTTCTTTGACCAGTGCCTTCATTCGCTGCAGCTTGAACAGCCTGAAATCCTGACGCTCAGTGCAGTAACCATATAGATACCACCCCGCACCTTTATGTACTAGTGTATAAGGCTCCACAGACCGGTGGCTGACCCCGCCGTCTGCATCGACATAATCAAAAGCTACGGCAGTGCTCTCCTCCAGCGCCTCCTTGAGAAGGGACAGACGCTCTTCCAGCAGACCCTGCAGCCCCCAGGGGGAGAAGTCGACAATCAGCTGGGTTGTTTTGGTGCGGAAGGCCTGCGACTTGGAGGGAGGAATAACGCTGCTGATTTTTTCCATAAGCAGGTTGTGTCCACCTCCACCGTAGGAGGAGACGCTCTGCAGAGCTGTGAAAATATCCGCTAGTTCGCGTTCGGTGAGGACATTGCGGTCCAGCCGGTATCCTTCCATAAGGCCAATGCCGCCATTGGCACCCTGATAGGTGACGACGGGGATACCCGCGCCGTTAATACTATCGATATCACGGTAAATAGTGCGTACAGACACCTCGAACATCTCGGCCAAATCCTTGGCCTGAACCAGGGGCCGGTTCATCAGCAATATGACAATGGAGAGCAAACGGTCTATTTTCACACAAACGTCCTTCTTTCCGGTAGGATTCGTACTCTCATTATCCCTGTATTCTTACGTGGAATCAAAGCAAATAAAAGCTTGCCAAATCACATATATTAGAATAACATCTAATTAGATAATTATTTAATGATGAATGTGAGGGTAAGCGTTGTGAACATGAATGGATTGAAAGACAGCTCCGTGGCAGTGCGGACAAGGAATAAGGGAGGGTATTCACGGCTGTTCACAGCAGGTCTTGTAAATGGCATCGGTGACCGGTTCAGTAGTATCGCCATGCTGGCACTCATTCTAAAGGTGACTGGCTCGGGAATGGCGGTAGGGATCGCACTGGGGGTAAGAGTTATTCCCTATCTGTTCATGGCCCCTCTTGCCGGGATACTGGTCTTGAAAATACCGCGCAAAACCCTCATGATGGCCGTTGATATCCTGCGGGTGCCGATTGCACTGTCCTTTCTGCTGGTGGATGGGGAGGACAAGTTATGGCTGCTCTATGCAGGGAGCTTTATTATGGCGGCTGGGGAGGCGATTTACAGTCCGGTGCGCAAATCTTCGATTCCACTGCTGGCCGGACCGGATGCTTTGCTTAAGATCAATAGCCTGGAGCAGTTAATGACCGGATGTGTACTCATCCTCGGGGCATTTACAGGTGGAATTGTGTCCCTGTGGTGGGGGCCGAAGATGGGTTTTGTCCTGAATGCAGCCTCTTTCCTGCTGGCGGCACTTCTGATCCGGGGCATATGGTTTCCGGAGAATGCTGACAGTGGGGATGAACAGAGTGCAGACTCTGATTCAGCAGAGTTACAGCAGGGATTTCGGAGACGGGCTGGCCGCGTACAGACTCTCAAAATTCTGATTGGCGGCAGTCAGGTGCTGCAGATTATTATGGCCTACGAGTTACTGGTGCCCATTATCAATGGCTGGGACAATGTGCTGATCAGCGTGTATGCTGTGCAGGTTTTTCATGCGGGGGATGCCGGAGTCGGAGCCTTTTATGGCGCGCTGGGCATCGGACTCAGCCTTAGCTTTTTTGCCGGACGGCTACTGAAGAAGAGGCTGCTATCTATCGCGCTTGCCGGATTACTGCTGGAGGGAATTCTGCTGATGAGCATCAGCGGCAGCAGCCACTTTGGAGCGGCCTTTGTCCTTTATATTCTGCTGTCGCTGTGCGGAGGGATAGGCAATGCCTGTCTCGATACACTGGTGATGAGGAATACGCCTCAGGCCCAGCAGCCGGTGGTTTTTGGAATATTGGCAGCGATCAGCGGATCTTTGATTGGAGTGTCCATGTTTGGTGCAGGCTGGCTGCTGGATATGATGGGGCCGAGGGCGCTGGGCTTTACAGGTGGAGCCGGCTTCGCAGGGGTGGCCTTGCTGCTTGGAGGTTTTTCATTGCTGCGCCGGCGCCGGGAGAACAGGTGAAATCAGTCATTTCAGCAACGATAGGGGACAAATCTTCACTTGGAAGGTTCCTTGACCTTGACGTTCACTTTTGAATCCAGGTTCATACTTCCTTTGCGCCGGAGAAGACGGGCGCTGATGCTACGCCGGCAGCGGTAGAGGATAATAAGGGCTGCAAGACCGGCGATACCGGAGACAATCCAGACCGCATTCTGTTCGATGAGGTGAAAGATGCCCATCCACTGCGGACCGAACACTTTTCCGATTCCCAGAAAAAGCACTACCCATAACAGGGCACCGCTGTATGCATAGAGGGCAAATTTCCGGAACGGCAGGGCGGTAATGCCGGAAAAATAGCCGGTAAAATGCCGGACTCCAGGAATGAAGTAGCCTATGGAAACCAGTATACTGCCATAGCGGTCGAACCAATGCTGCGTTTTCTCCAGCTTGGTCTCTGAGAACAAAAACCATTTTCCATAACGGCGAATAAAAGGAAGCCCGGCCTTAAGTCCGATGAAATAAGTCACAGTCATGCCAATTGTAGTTCCGGCAAAAGCTACGGCAATCAGTACAAAGAAGTCAAGTCTGCCGGTATAGGACAGGAAGCCCGCAAATGCCATAGTAGTCTCCCCCGGAAAAGGCAGGGCCACAAACTCCAGCAGAAGTCCGAAGAATAGTACACTATATCCGTAACTCGCGAACAATTCCTGTATCCAATTCAACATTTCCATAGGTCGTCACTCTCCAAGGGCACCATGCCTAAGTCTATTTCGCAGCTTGTCTTCATACAATCTACCAAACAGCGCAAAAAGCGCAATAGAATGCTGGAGGTAGAGAAGATGAAAGAAAGCCGGAAAAATCATATTCGCCCGATCGTTCTAAGCGGGCTGCTTGCTATGGCAGTTCTAATATTTGCAGTAGGGGGATGGGCTGTACTCTATAAGAATAATCTTCCGGCTCCCGTGAAGCAAGATTTGGCCCCGGTAGCGGCGAATTCCGGACAGCTTCAGACGAAGCCGGGCTCCTCTTGGAATGCAGGGGTGTATTCGCCAAACCGACTTTCACAGGCAGCAGGGAAAGTTATGGCTCCAAGAATGGTTATAACCCCGGCGAAAGCTGCTGTTAAGGCAGAAGCTGCTGTGTCAAAGAATAATGCCCAAAATCATCTTCCTGCGCCCAACAAGCACAAGACAGTCTACTTAACATTTGACGACGGCCCCAGCAAAATCACTTCGAAGGTGCTGGAAATCCTGAGGCAGCAAGGGGTAAAGGCGACTTTTTTCGTGCTTGGGGAGCAGGCCAGACAGCGGCCGGAGCTGATCAATGCTATATGGGAGCAGGGCCATTCCATCGGCAATCATACCTATAATCATAATTACCATGATCTATATAGCGGGTTTACGGAGTTTTGGTCTCAAATCAAGCAAACCGAGGAGATTGTCCGCAATATCACAGGGGTGCGCCCGCAGCTTATTCGTGCGCCAGGTGGGACGTTTGGACATTTCGACCAGACGTATTTCCATCTGCTGAAGCAAGCGGGCTATTCCGTCATGGACTGGACAGTAGATAGCGGGGATTCCAGGCGGAAAGGGGTGCCTGCTGCGGATATTTTGAAGGAATCGGTAGCAGATATGAACGCTTCCCGCGTGATCCTCCTGCTGCATGACGGGGGCGGCCATGAACAGAGTGCCAAGGCTTTGCCGGAAATCATCCAGCGCTACAAGTCTGCCGGATATGCTTTTGGTGTACTGGATGCAGAGATGCAGCCTGTCCAGTTCAGAGTATCGGACGCAGCAGCCAAAGCCAGTCGTAACGGGCCTTCCAGGGACTGGATTGCCGCAAATATAGCTCCTAACCGTGAACTGTTCACCCCGGGCAAAGCGCTGGCACTGGAGGTGGGTCTGCTGGAAACCAAGCTGCTGCCCGGGGAATACAGCATCAGCGAAGGACAGTACAGGGTTCCGCTGCGTGCAGTGGTGGAGCGGCTTGGCGGCCGGGTTAACTGGGATTCAGCCAGCCGCACCGGCAAAGTTGTCTGGAATGGCCGGGCCATCATAGCGGATGCTGCGCGCAAACAACTAACCATAACAGGTGCAGATGGCAGACAGCAGGTCCGCAGTGCGGATGTGCAAATGATCGGCTCTTCACTGTGGGTTTCGCTTCGGGGGCTGCTGGAGGCTGCCGGTCATGCACCGCTGACTACAGCAGTGACCGTAGACGAGCGCAGGGTAAAAACGCTTTGAAATGGAGCTGAACAGGAGGTCTAGGCACTCTTTTTCGTGGGAAGAATAGACAGTATCAGGCTTCGAACCGCCATATTACCTAACCGGGATGGCAGTGGGGGCTAGTCTATGACCAAAGGAAGGGTAGTCCATTGTCCTCTTCATCCTTAATGGAACAGAAACCGCTTGAACGGAAGGATCAAAATAGCGTAAATCTTACCAGGAGCCTGCCTGCCCACTATGGCCGAAATGCCTTGGGAGAGTGGCTGAGAATGCTGGCGGTGGCTGCTGTCACTCTATCCCTGTATGTCTGGCGGGGAGGCGAGACGCTGTTGTTTCTCTTGACAGCCTGCGGAGTTCTTATGATAGGCGGGCTGCTGCTGAAGCTCCTGGGCCCGCATCAGGTGACCGTTACGAGAAGTCTGTCCCGTGTCAGCTTGGCAGCCGGGGATACGCTGACCGTGGAAGTGCAGGTCAGCTTCAGATCAAGCATTCCACTGCCGTGGATGGTTATAGCCGACCACTGGAGCCAAGGACAACACCAGGAATTGCTTTTTCCGGGGTTCCGGCGCTCCCTGACTTATAGCTATCCGCTGGAGGAAGTACAGAGGGGTGTACACCGGCTTCACGGAAGCAGTGTAAGCTGGGGAGATATGCTCGGCTTATTCACTGGCGGCTGCCAGTCAGGTTGCGGAGACAGCTTCAAGGTCCGTCCGAGACCTTTGTATATAGGCGGAGCGGCGCTTTATAGCGGTATGAAGGCAGGAGACGTGGCACTTAGCAGGAGTACCCGGAATTTCAGCGCTGAAGCTGGTGAAATCCGCGAGTATGCACCAGGAGATCCGCTCAGCCGTATCCACTGGAAGAACAGTGCCCGCAAGGGAACGCTGCAGAGCCGTGTGCCGGAGCGGGAGGAAGGACGCATGTCCTGCATCGTTCTTGCCAACACTCCAGGAGAATATCAAATTCCATACGGGGCTTTGACCCCGCGGGGGCAACGCAGTGCTGCACCCGATGCATTTGAGCAGGCGGTTTCGGCCGCCATGGGTCTTTTGCTGGCCGCTGAGCAGACTGGTTCATATGTGCAGCTCTTCAGCGGCGGATGGCCTGAGGGTATGGCAAGACATGAAGGACTCGGGCAAATCCCGTCCAGAGTCCAGGATATGCTCACCGAAATTGCCCCCGATGGCGGGCGTTCTCTAAGCACTCTGCTGGAGGATGCCTCGAAGGGCTGGATTCCCGGGATGACCGTTGCCGTCATTACAGGCCGGCTGGAGGAAGAATCCGCCCGTTCCCTTGCCCGTTTTCTGGTGCAGGGTGTGAAGGTTGAACTGTATTATGTCTGGGATCAACCCGCTCCGGAGCCGGCAGGTGGTATTGAGAAGAATTCATGGAGCCCTGCTTCAACGGTCGGCGCCAGCCTGACCAGACTCGGAGCCAATGTATACTGCCTCAGAGACAGTTGCCCGTCAAACGGATACAAGGGGGTCGGAAACCATGGATTCCAGGAGAAGTCAACACTTTGGTAGCATCCAACCGGATTCAGCAGGAGCGATCGCAGGGCTATTAGGCCTGTGGAAGAAACGCCTGGAGCAGAGGAGCGGTACAAGCCCTGCCTCGACCGCCCGGGACCCTTTGGAGAACAGTCAAGCTGATTACAGGGACGGCAGTCCTCTGCATTATCGGCTGCTGTTCTCTTTGGCTATTATGGGCTTGTTCATGGAATGGCTGCTCCCGCTACTCCGGTCTGCCGTCGAGCCGGATACACAGCGGCTGCTGTACACGCTCATGTTCTCCGCGGCAGCATTGCTGCTGTGGGGAAGCCTTCGGCTTCCTAATTTTCTGCTGTATGCGGTTCAATTCATAATGATGTTCATGACCTGGTTCTATATATGTGCCGCCAACGAAGGGGGACGCTGGCTGGGCACGTATGCTGCCGGGTTTCCGGAGGATGTGGCTTTACTTTTTTCAGGACATCTCTCGGCGCTTAGCGGGAATAGCCGCTTGCTGATTCTGGTGCTGGGCTGGGGACTGCTGGTCTGCTCCGTACAGCAGCTGGCGCTATACAGAGGCAGTACGTCGCTTTTTACTCTCGTGACCTTGGTGTATCTTCTTGCACTGGATATGGGCTTCACGGTCAGAACAACCGGAGATATTATAGTTGCCGTGGGGCTGATTCTATGGATGCAGGCTTTGAACAGTCTGCTCCGGCTAAGAGAGCGCACCGGGAGTGCTTCACTTCCTTATACACGCTGGGGAGTGGCGGCCCTGGGTGCTGCTTTAGTGATAATAACAGGGGCCTGGACCGGGGGGCAGTTGTACGGAGCACGTCCGGGAGGGCCAATCACCTTCCAGCCGGTGATGACCATGATGCAGAACTGGGCGTCAGAGCAAATGAAGGAGTCCTACCAAAAGCAACAGGCCCTGTCAGGGAACACAGGCTACAGTTCAAGTGACGCAGAGCTAGGGGCTCCGCTGTCATCCAGTACGCAAGCTGTGTTTAGTGTGTTTGCCTCTCAGCCCTCGTACTGGCGCGGGGAGAGTATAGCTTATTATGACGGGAGACGCTGGATCAGGGACGGAGCGGCATTTCTGCCGGTCAGTCTGACAGGGCTGCCTGTATTCAAACAGGAGCTATCCGGAGATGCAGGGGGGAGCCGCAGACTTGTTCAGCGCGTTCAATTCGCGGTTCCTTCTGCGGGTGGACTTCCGCTGTTCGGTGCCGGAACGGTAACGGATATCCGGGGCGTGATCCTTGAAGACGGGAGCCGGCTTGGCTATGTGCTTGCAAATCCGGAGAAAACCCGCTTCCGGCTCCCCGAAGCGGGCGGCACGGTCAGAGTTGCAGAATACACTGTAGACTCTTTGCTCCCGGAGAGTAACCCCGATGTACTGGCGGCTTCTTCCGGAATGGACCCTCTGTCTGTCCGCGATGAGTATCTGCAGCTTCCCGCGCTGCTGCCTGAACGGGTCAGCAAGCTGGCTGCACAGCTCACAGCTTCAGCGGGTAACCGGTATGAAGCTGTCACCGCTGTGCGGGATTATCTGCAAAGCGGATTCACTTATACGCTGAAGACCCGGGTGCCGCCCACCGGGTCTGATTTCGCGGATGATTTCCTCTTCGTCACGAAGCAGGGCTATTGCGTGCATTTCGCAACAGCGATGACCGTATTGCTTCGGAGCTCCGGTATACCGGCCCGTTATGTCCAGGGCTACGGGACGGGTACGCTGGCGCCGGGCTCCGTGCCGCCGCGTTATGACGTCACCCAGGGCGATGCCCACGCCTGGGTGGAGGTCTACTTTCCCGGCACGGGCTGGGTCCCGTTCGACCCCACGCCCGCTGCCACTCTCGCCGCTGCCGGAGGCCTCGCGGCAGACCCCCCGGCGGCTGCATCCGCGCCGCCGGGAACCCCCGCGTCCGCTGCGCGCGGCGCGGACGTTCTGCCCGCCCTGCCGCAGGCGGGCGGGAACCCGCCAGCGCCGGCAGCAGCGGCGCTGGTGGGGCTGGCCGCCGCCTGGCGCTGGCGGCGCAGCCTGGCCCTGCTGCCAGCGGCACGGCGCGCCGGCAGGGTGAGCCGCCAGCGGCAGCTGCGCGCTGCCGCTCTGGCCTGGCGCGGGCTGGCGGTGCGGTATGGACCGCCGCCGCCCGGGGTGACCGCCAGGGAGTACGTCGCCTCCCTGGCCATTGAGGATGCGCGGCTGCGCGCCGCGCTCCGGCAGTTCATACGCCAGTGGGAAGCCCTGGCGTACAGCTGCCCCGCCGCGTCAGCGCAGGTGCAGCTACCCATCCCGGCTGTCCCGCCGTCCCGCACAGCGGCGTTGCTCCCGGCTGTCCCGCCGCTCCGCACAGCGGCGTCGCTCCCGGCTGTCCCGCCGCTCCGCACAGCGGCGTCGCTCCCGGCTGTCCCGCCGCTCCGCACAGCATCGTCGCTCCCGGCAGTCCCGGCGCTCCGCACAGCGGCGTCGCTCCCGGCTGTCCCGGCGCTCCGCACAGCGTCGTCGCTCCCGGCCGTCCCGCTGCTCTGCTCAGCGGCTGACCTCAAGCACCAACGCCGCGCCGGGGCCGCAGCCGCCAGCAAAAAAGCCGCTGCCGAGGGCGCAGACTTTATCGGGAACTGTCTGACAATTACCTTTCGCCTGACTTAATGACATTTTGGCTCATCCCCTATACTGTGAACATCTGCCAAATTGTTGATATTTGCTTGCTGTACAAGGGCAAAACCATTGAATAAACGTGCCTTCCTTTCCTTGACGGTAAGAATTAACCATGAGTATAATGAATCCAATAATCAAGGGAGGCACGTAATGAACAAGCCAAATGAAATTATCGTCGTTCTCGATTTCGGGGGACAATACAATCAACTTATCGCGCGCAGAATTCGGGACCTGGGGGTATACAGCGAGCTTCTGCCGTACAATACGCCAATTGAGAAGATTAAGGCACTATCACCGAAGGGGATCATCTTCTCTGGTGGACCAAGCAGTGTTTATGCCGAGGATGCACCTCATGTAGATCCGGCTATTTATGATTTGGGCTTGCCGATTTTTGGTATCTGCTATGGTATGCAGCTTATGGCCCACCAGCAGGGCGGAAAGGTTGAACGTGCGGACAAGCGGGAATACGGCAAGGCCAACGTTGACTTTGAAATGGGGGCTGTACTTGCTACCGGACTGGATAGCGGTCAGACCGTTTGGATGAGCCATGGTGATCATGTGGTGGAGCTTCCGACCGGATTCAAGCTGGATGCCGGCACAGAGAGTGCACCGATTGCGGCAATGAGTCATGTTGACCGCAAATTCTTCGCTGTGCAATTCCATCCTGAAGTACGCCACTCCGTGAACGGGAATGAGATCATCTCGAACTTTTTGTACGAGGTTTGCGGCTGCGAAGGCAAATGGACGATGGAATCCTTTATTGAGGATGCTGTTAAGGATATCCAAGACAAAGTCGGCGACAAAAAAGTGCTCTGCGCCCTCAGCGGCGGTGTGGACTCCTCGGTGGTGGCGATGCTGATTCACCGGGCGATCGGCGACCAGCTGACCTGTATGTTTATCGACCACGGCCTCCTGCGGAAAGGTGAAGCAGAGAGTGTCATGGAAACCTTTGTCGGCAAATTCGATATCCATGTGGTGAAGATCGATGCGCGCGATCGTTTTCTGGGCAAGCTGGCAGGTGTCTCCGATCCCGAACAGAAACGTAAAATCATCGGTAACGAATTCATCTACTGCTTCGACGAAGAATCGGCCAAGCTGGGTGACTTCTCCTTCCTTGCCCAAGGTACGCTGTACACCGATATTGTAGAGAGTGGAACGGCAACGGCGCAAACCATCAAATCGCATCACAATGTCGGCGGACTGCCGGAAGATATGAAGTTCAGTCTGATCGAGCCATTGAATACGCTATTCAAGGACGAGGTGCGCAAGCTGGGCGAAGAGCTGGGAATGCCGCATGCCATTGTCTGGCGTCAGCCTTTCCCGGGTCCAGGACTTGCTATCCGTGTGCTTGGCGAAGTGACCGAGGAGAAGCTGACCATTGTGCGCGATTCCGATTACATCCTGCGTGAGGAAATTGCCAAAGCCGGTCTCGACCGCGAAATCTGGCAGTATTTCACCGCATTGCCTAACATGAAGAGTGTAGGCGTTATGGGTGACGAACGTACCTACTCCTACACTGTAGGTATTCGCGCAGTAACCTCCATCGACGGCATGACGGCCGACTGGGCACGTATCCCTTGGGATGTGCTGGAGAAGATCTCCGTCCGTATCGTCAACGAAGTGGACAACGTCAACCGCATCGTCTACGATATTACCTCGAAACCGCCTGCAACGATTGAATGGGAGTAGGCTTGAATTCCAATACTGCATCTCAACCTTCACATCCACGATTGCCGTGGATGTGAAGGTTTTTTGTTCCTGTAATTTTTGAGAAATGGATGTTGCCTCCATCAGAGGACAGCGAAGCCGTTTCTTTTTATTTGAATGCTATGGAAATTGTTTGGTCATTTGCATTTTTTGTGTAATGAGATGGATAATACTGTTGAAGCGTGTATTTAAGGAGGAGAAGCAATGAGAGCCATCGTCATCGATCGTTATGGGGGCAAGGAAGAACTTCAGGAAAGAGAAGTGCCGAGCCCTGCTCCGCAAGCGCATCAAGTCGTAGTCAAAGTGGCCGCCACCTCGATCAATCCGATTGACTGGAAGCTGCGGGAAGGTTACTTGAAACAAATGATGGATTGGGAGTTTCCGATTATTTTAGGGTGGGATGTTGCCGGGACGATTTCAGAAATCGGCAGCGGGGTAACGGATTGGAAAGTGGGGGATGAAGTGTTTGCACGCCCGGAAACGACCCGCTTTGGCACATATGCTGAATACACTTTGGTGGATGATCACCTGCTGGCACGCAAGCCTGGCAACATCTCATGGGAAGAAGCCGCATCGGTTCCGCTCGCAGGCCTGACGGCTTGGCAGGCGCTTTTTACCCATGGTGGACTGACTGCTGGAGAAAAGGTATTAATTCATGCTGGTGCAGGTGGCGTGGGTATGTTCGCGATCCAGTTTGCCAAACAAGCCGGAGCCTACGTGATTACGACAGCAAGTGAGCGTAATCACGAACTGCTTGCTTCACTCGGAGCTGATCAGATTATTGATTACCGTACGACCCGGTTTGTAGAGGTTTTATCCGACGTGGACCTTGTGTTCGACACGATGGGCGGGGACATACAGAAGGACAGCTTCCAAGTGTTGAAAAAACATACCGGGCGGATTATATCGATCGTCAGCAATTTTGATGAAGAGCTGGTGAGGGAGTTTGACGTAACCGCAAAAAATATATGGCTGGAGCCCAATGGCCAGCAGCTTCAGGAAATTGCCGGCCTTTTGGAGCAGGGGAAGGTAAGGTCAGTGGTCGGTGCAACGTTTCCTTTTTCGCAAAAGGGACTGTATGATGCCCACGCATTAAGCGAGACCCACCATGCTGTTGGTAAAATAGCCATATCTTTTTCTTAAAGAAAGTCCATTGGCAAGCAAGGTTGGCCCATGGTGTAATGAAAGAAATCGCTCCTTTTGGGATGGTTGGTGGTACAACCATTTTACCAAAATGGGCGATTTCTTTTTTTATTTATTAGGATGAATGAGGCAATTTCCGCTTAAACAGCAGAGCGTCCACCCAAGCGATAATAAACTTCTTACTCCAAGACTAGGAGGTGTCCCGAGCAACCATTTCATTTTGCGACACCCCCTGCTACTTCTGCTAAACGAAGGGATACCCTCTCCTTGACAAGGACAAGCTAGACGAAGGGATTAGAAATTACACCGTAGAGCTGCTCAAGCTGCTTAATTACAGCTACAAGTAAGTGTGCCGCGACAAATGTCTGAATTACGAACAATATTTAAAACCTTGCCCATAATGTTCGTATTTACCATTGACAAGTGATGTCATGTACACCTAAAATAATAAAGCGTTAGAGCAGCATAAATATTCGTATAATTCTGGGAATCGGCCCGGAAGTCTCTACGAGGTCACCGTAATGACCTGGCTACGATTAAGAAGAGCAAAGCCTTCACGATCCTTCGGATTTGAGTCCGATATTTCTCGCTGAAACGGTACCGTCCTTTGTATGGATGGCACAGTCGTTTTGGCTTGACAGGCGCGAAGCTGTTCTTTTTTCGGGCCGGTGTCTTCCAAGATGCCGGCTTTTCTGTTGCTTTCAGACAACATACACCTTAGGGGGAGAACAATTTGAACCGCTTTTTCAGGTTGAAAGAAAACGGCACCACAGTACGCACAGAGATTATGGCCGGTCTGACCACTTTTATGGCAATGGCGTATATTTTGTCGGTTAATCCGGGTACACTTACCGCCTTTGGTCGCATTGACATGGGATGGTATCCAGTATTTCTGGCAACCGCTCTGGCAGCGGGGATCTTCACCATTGCGATGGGGCTGTTTATTAATTTTCCGGTAGCTTTGGCACCTGGTATGGGCCTTAATGCATATTTTGCATCCGTAGTTTTATCCTCACAGACCACTGATCATCCTTTTTCCTGGCAAATGGGTCTGACCGCCGTATTTATTTCCGGTATTATCTTCATCCTGCTTACGGTCACTCAGATCCGGCAAATTCTACTTACCGCCATTCCTGACAGTTTGAAGCATGCTATTACTGTTGGTATCGGCTTATTTATTACCATTATCGGCCTGAAGAACAGCGGACTCATGACAATCGGCGTTGAAGCCGGCAAAGACATCGCCGCGAATAAGTTCACTGATGTGCTTTCCTTTGAGACGGTTATTCATATGGGCAGCCTGGAGAACTCCAATGTTCAACTGGTTATCATCGGCCTCTTATTGATTTCCATCCTGATGGTGTTGAATGTGCGCGGTGCAATCCTGTTCGGGATTCTGGGAACAACAGTAGCCGCTATTCTCATGGGCGTTGTTGATTTCAGCAGCCTGTCGAGCACTGACAATCACTGGGTTCCTGATTTCTCGCAGCTCAACTTCTGGCAATTTGACTGGGAAGGCATTATGCACACAGGTATCGTATCCGCGATTGCCACCTTTACTTTCGTAGAATTGTTTGATACCTTTGGTACGCTTGTCGGGACGGCTCAGCGTGCAGGAATTATGAAGGACCCTGAAGAAGGCAAGAAACGTGTCGGAAAAGCGATGTTCGTTGATGCAGTCGCTGTTGCCGGCGGTGCGGTGCTGGGTACTTCCACCACTACCGCTTACGTTGAAAGTGCTGCCGGGGTTGCTGAAGGCGGACGTACAGGTCTGACTGCCGTTACAACAGGTATCTGCTTCCTGCTTGCACTGTTCCTGGCTCCAGTTGTGGCGCTTATCCCTGGCCCCGCTACTGCGGCTGCACTGATTATTGTTGGTGTGCTGATGGCTCAATCCATCCGCGAAATCGATTTTCAGGATATGGTGCTGGCGATTCCAGCCTTCCTGACCTTCGTAATTATGCCTTTCACTTACAATATCGCGAACGGGATCTCCTTCGGAATTGTTACGTACGTTATTCTGGCCTGTGTAGCCAACCTGGCCGGCAAAAAGAAATACGACATCCACTGGATGATGTGGGTGCTCGCTGTTCTGATCGTACTGCGTTACCTTATGATCGGCAGCCAGGGCTAAGTTAAGTATATATAATCCGGCATATGCAGATTTATGTTTTTGCGGTCCCTTCTATTGAAGAAGGGGCCGTTTTCTAATATTGGAGAGTAACTTCGGTACAACCTCTGCTGCGGTCTTTTCTTGAGCCGGCATTTCGATTATATTGTTGAAGAGGTGATCCTATTGTCCGGTTTTTTCCAAAAGGTATATCGGTCCTGCAAAGACAATCCGTGGCCGCTTGTACTGTTTATACTGGGTGCCATTGTCAGAACGGTTTATCTCGGCTCCATTCCCTCAGGACTTAACCAGGATGAGGCGTCCATTGGTTATGATGCTTACGCGATCCTTCATTATGGGATTGACCGCAATGGTGTCCATCTTCCCGTTCACCTCATCGCCTGGGGCAGCGGGCAGAATGCATTGTATGCTTATTTATCCATGCCTTTCATTGGGCTCTTTGGATTGACACCGCTGTCGGTAAGGGCGCTTAGTTTGGTGATGGGCCTTTTAGGCATGATTTTTTTCTATTTATGTATGAAGAGACTGTTTCCATCCAGAGCTGCAGGCATTATCGCCATGTTCTTTATCGCCATCAACCCCTGGCATATTATGATGTCCAGATGGGCGCTTGAATCGAACTTGTTCCCTACCTTGATCCTGATTGCCGTCTATTGCCTGCTGAGATCATTTCAGAATCCTAAATGGACTTACAGCTTCACCGTTATCCTGGCTATCTCGCTGTATGCATACGGTACAGCCTACTTTTTTGTGCCGGTATTTGCTATCTGTGCGGCATTTCTTCTATTGTATAGTAGAGCCATGAAATTCCGGATGTTAGGCTGGAACAGTATTCTATTTGTGCTCCTTGCTGTGCCTATACTATTATTTATAGTAATTAATCATTATGGGCTTCAAGAGATTGGAATGAAGCTCTTCACGATTCCCAAATTAACGATGCCCCGGGTGGAGCAGATTTCCTCTGTATTCAGCGGACAGCTCCTGCAGACGGCATCCGGTAACTTCAGTTCATTTCTCCAGCTTATGCGCAGCGGAAGTGACGGGCTGCCCTGGAATTCCATATCTCCATACGGTTATGCTTATCCGATTGCGCTGCCCTTTGCTCTGCTTGGGCTTATCGTCCTGGTCTATGAGTTCTTCCGTCGCGGACGCGAAGGGCTTGTGCATATCGTCGTGCTGCTCTGGCTGGGCATTGCCGTACTGATGGCCCTGATCACAGATGTGAATATCAACCGGATTAATATTATTTTCTACCCGTTGATTATGCTGGTTGCTGCAGCTGTATTCTGGCTATATCAGAAACTTAAGCCTGCCGGTATAGTAGCAATTTTAGCATTTGCTGTAATGTTCGGCTTTTTTACAAATACTTATTTTCGTGAGTTCCCCAAGAACATCGGTCCAGCCTTTTATGACTCATTGGGGGAGGCTATCCAATATGCTTCAGAAGCAACCAGCGGCAGTGTCTATGTCACGGATAAGGTCAACATGCCCTATATCTATGTGCTCTTTTATGAAAAGATCAATCCGCATGACTTTCTGGATTCCGTCAAATACATCAATCCCGGAGATGCCTTTCAGAGGGTCGCTTCGTTTGGCCGGTACAAATTTGGCGCGCCAGACATGCAGCCGGGGCAGAAGGCATATGTCTACAGGAATAATGAGCCTGTGCCTGCTGTGAATGGAGGCTACACGATTACGCGGTTCACGAATTACAGTGTGCTTATTTATAACCATACGGAAGGTATGAATGCTGCTGATGTAGAAGGAGTGCAAGCAGAGGTTCCTAATGGAGGATTTGAAGAGGGGGCCGCAAGCTGGGACTTTTCAGCGGGGACAGGTGTTGCGCACAATAATCCTTACTCGGGTGCAAGCCATGCTTACCTGAATATAGGTTCTGACAAAAGCATCCTGCAGACCTTTGCCGCAAAGACAGGTATCTACAAGTTAGCCGCCATGGTAAGCGCCGGAGGTTCCGGAGGAAGGATCGGTATTCGGGTAGATGGCGCTGTACGTGCGGAAACTGAACTGACTGCAGGGGATGAATATCACTCTGTTGTACTTCCGGATGCTTCCCTTAAGCAAGGCGAGCAGGCGGAGATCTACATAACCGGCGGGAACGGCTGGATTAACATTGACGAGGTGAGGTTGGAACGATGATCAAGAGTACACGCGCGGCCGCAATGATGCTTTTAATGCTGTTATTGTTCATTCTCCCTGTAACAAGCATTCATGCAGCGGGCAATTTATTGCAGAATCCGGGCTTCGAGGATGGAGAAGAGGGTGCTCCTTCGGGCTGGACCAAGGATATGTGGATCGCGGGGGACAACTCCGGGCTGCTCTCAGTGCAGTCTGAGGATGTCCATTCCGGAAGCAAGGCAGCAGTTATTGAGAATCTGGAGCCCAATCACCTCAAATGGGTGCAGACGATTGCTGTTTCGGCTAACAGCTACTATAAGATCTCCGGTTATGTCAAAATCGTCAGCACCGCAGGCGAGGGCCTTGGTGCGAACATTTTTCCGGTAGGCATCGGAGGCGGTTACCCCGCTACCAAGGATACGGCTGGAGATTGGCAGTATCTTGAATTCTACGGCCAAACGGGCCCTGGGCAAAAAGAGCTGGGCATCGGTGCGGCCCTCGGCGGCTATGCCAGTCTGATTCAAGGTAAGGCTTACTTTGATGATCTGTCAGTAGAGCAGGTAGATGCCGCTCCTGGAGGGGCCAGTGTCATCTCGCTTGACAGCGGAGCGGCGGCAGCCCAGAACGGAAGCAGCAAAGCTGCTGAGACACCGCACAAAGTATCGCCTGCCAAGCTTCTTTTACTATCGGCGGTATTTAGCGTCTTTTTCGCTTTCTTCTATAATAGGGCATTCCGCAGTGACCGGCTTCTGAAGCAGCCGGATGCTATCTATACCAGATGGCTCTATGTTGTCTTCGGCGCAGCATTGATCCTGCGGGTCTGGATCGGATTGACCGCACAAGGATATCAAAATGACATGAATACCTTCATCGCCTGGGGGCAGCGTCTTGTGGACCTGGGGCCAGGAAAGTTTTATGAAAAGGGGTATTTTGCTGATTATCCTCCTGGATATTTGTACATATTGTATGTGCTTAGCCTCATTCGCGGGCTGTTCGGATTTGCACATGGCTCCGGAGGAGAGAATCTGCTCTTTAAGCTGCCGGCAATCATCTCCGACTTGGTACTGGGCTGGCTGATCTACCGCGCAGGCCTCAAGAAGCTTGGCTCTGGTGTGGCTATCGGCCTGATGTTGCTGTTCCTGTTCAATCCGGCTGTACTGATGGATTCTGCTGCTTGGGGGCAAGCGGACTCGTTCTTTTTAGTGTTCCTGCTGCTCAGTATTCTGGCTGCCTCGGAACAAGGATTTGTGCGTTCGGCTATCTTTTTTGCTCTGGCCACGCTGATTAAACCACAGGCCCTAATATTCACGCCTGTTCTGCTGCTTGCTTTCTATCATCACCGTGCGTGGAAGCAGCTGGCGGTCGGCGCCCTTTACGGTCTTGGCATCTTTGCCGTTCTGGCCGCTCCATTCTTCTGGAATAATGGCGGACTCGGAGGACTTATTGACCTTTATAAGGGAACCTTATCCTCCTATCCTTATTCCACGGTGAATGCCTTTAATCTATATGCGCTGACCGACCCGATGTGGGCTTCGATTGATTCCATGTGGCTTGGGATTACCTACCGTGCCTGGGGGTTTATTTTCATTCTGGCGGCCGTTGCCCTTGCAGCGTATTACTCTTTCATAAAAGACCGCAAAGACCTGTCGAAGTCCTTCTTCATTGGTATGGTTCTGATCATAGTCGTGTTCGTGTTCGGTACCAAAATGCATGAACGTTACATGTACCCGGCTTTGATCCTTTGTTTATTCACCTATATTGAGAGCCGTGACCGGCGGTTCTTGACGCTGTTCCTCGGCTTTACTTTGACACAGTATCTTAATGTAGGGTATACATTGGCTCATCTGAACGCCGGCAATAACCCGCCCTCAGACGGGATTGTGCTGGTGACTGCAATTGCCAATATCGCTTTGGCGTTATATATGCTGTATGTAGGCTATTCCGTATATGTCCGTAAAAACATCAAAGAGCTCGCGTCACCGGCCACTCCATCAGAGAAGTATGATGCCGATATGGAACTCGCTGAGGGAATCCGTCCGCTGGTGAAGAGCGTTAGGGCCGGCAGGTTTAAGCTGCAGCGCAAAGACTGGATCTGGATGCTCGGCATTACCGCCGTATATGCGGCATTGGCCTTGTTTCATCTGGGCTCTACCAAAGCCCCGGAAACCCTGTGGGAACCGGCAGCCAGCGGCCAGAGTTTTTATGTAGATCTTGGCCAGAGCAGGCAGTTGGAACGTGTGAATATATTCGGCGGTGTCGGAACCGGCAAATTCAAGCTGGAGTTCAGCGAGTCGCCGGATGTCTGGAACAGCCCACTGGACGTCAACGAAGATGTCGGTAATGTATTTATTTGGAAAAGCCAGCCTTTGAACGTAGCGGCAAGATATGTGAAACTGACCGTCACATCGCCAGGCTTCACTTTGAACGAGATGGCCTTTTATGAACAAGGAGGAGGCAAAATACCGCTTCCGGTAGCAAGCATTACACCTGATGGCGCTGCTGCCAAGAGAGGCCAGCCGTCCAACCTGTTTGACGAACAGTCGATTATTCCGGAAAACTCCGGGTTCATGAACAGCACCTACTTTGATGAAATCTATCATGCCCGTACGGCCTATGAGTATGCCCATGGTATTGTTCCGTATGAGAATACCCACCCGCCGCTTGGCAAGCTGCTGATCTCGGTCGGCATGGAGCTGTTCGGCGTCAATCCGTTTGGCTGGCGGATCATCGGTACCCTCTTTGGGATCGCAATGCTGCCGCTGATCTATATAATGGCCCTGAGGCTCTTCAAAAAGAGTCTCTACGCCGCACTTGCCGCCGGACTGTTCGCACTCGATTTCATGCACTTCACCCAGACGCGCATCTCAACGATCGATGTCTACGGCGTATTCTTCATTATGCTGATGTTCTATTTCATGCAGAGGTATTTCACAATGAATTTCTATCGTGTACCACTGCGCCGGACGCTGGTCCCCCTATTCTGGTCGGGTCTGTTCTTCGGAATCGGCGTTGCCTCCAAATGGATCGTAATCTATGGAGGAGCCGGGCTTGCTATTATGCTGGCGCTTGGCTTATTTGAACGCTATAGAGAATACAAGGCGGCGGGACGTTTGCTGTCTGAAGGCATAGTGGGGGATCAGGAGCTGAAAGCCGCTTGCCACACTGCTGCCGGATCATTCTGGAAGAATACTATCATTACCCTGCTTAGCTGTCTGTTGTTCTTTGTAATTATTCCTGGCATCATCTATAGCCTGTCCTTTATCCCTGTACTGTCCGTCTCAGCGGATGGCTATACCTTCAAAGGCCTGATCCAAGCTCAGAAGAATATGTATGATTACCACAGCCAGCTTGTTGCCACTCATCCGTTCGCTTCTTCCTGGTGGGAGTGGCCGTTTATGAAACGGCCGGTATGGTTCTTCAGTGGGGGAGAAGGCCTGCCCGAAGGCCAGGTCAGCAGTATTGTCACGATGGGGAATCCGCTGATCTGGTGGACCGGAGTCTTTGCTATGCTGGCTGCGGTCTGGTTTACAGTGAAGCGCAGGGACAAGAACCTGTACATGATCTGGATCGGGTTCTTCTCGCAGTATGTACCGTGGATGCTGGTGCCGCGTGAGACATTCCTTTACCACTATTTTGCGATGGTGCCATTCATGATTCTTGCCATTGTATATATCATGAAGCTGCTCGACAGCAAATATCCCGAAGCCCGCTACATGCGTTATGCCTATGTGGCCGGAGCCGCACTGCTCTTTGTATTGTTTTATCCCGTACTGTCAGGTATGCAGGTCAGTAAAGACTATGTGGACGTTATGCTGCGCTGGTTCCCTTCTTGGGTATTCTAGTGGACTCGCAATGCTTGTGAGGCAACTGTATATCTTTTGATTTATGTAGTAAATAACTAGGCATATGCTTCTATGGCGGTGTTGTATGGAGCCGATCTGGAAGCATATGCTGATACAACTAAGCGTGTGCTTACAAAACCTGTTTTACTTATAAAAGGATCTGAAGTAATGCTTCATAAAATTCTGAGGAGGAACAAAGGTGAAAGCCAGATACAGTGTAATTGTCCCCATGTTCAATGAGGAGGAAGTCATTCAGCATACGTATGAGCGTCTCAAAAAGGTTATGGACGGTTGCGGCGATTCCTACGAGCTGGTCTTCGTCAACGACGGAAGCCGGGACCGTACAGCCGAGATTATGCGCGGGGTCAGCCGTCAAGATGAGCATGTCAAGCTGATCGATTTCTCACGCAACTTCGGCCACCAGGTAGCGATCACGGCGGGGATGGATTATGCTGAAGGCGAGGCGGTCGTTGTTATTGATGCGGATCTCCAGGACCCGCCGGAGGTCATTTTGCAGATGATCGCGAAGTGGAAAGAGGGCTATGATGTTGTTTATGCCAAGCGGCTCAAACGCCACGGAGAGACTTTTTTCAAAAAAGCAACTGCGAAGATCTTCTATCGTTTGCTGAGCAGCATGACGAGTGTGGATATTCCTACAGATACAGGGGATTTCCGTTTGATTGACCGTAAAGTATGCGATGTGCTGCGTGGTCTGAAGGAGAAGAACCGTTATGTGCGCGGGTTGGTAAGCTGGGTGGGCTTCCGGCAGACCATGGTGGAATACATCCGTGAAGAGCGTTTTGCCGGCGAAACCAAATACCCCCTGAAGAAAATGATCCGGTTTGCGCTCGACGGCATCACCTCCTTTTCCCATAAGCCGCTGAAAATCGCCTCCTATGTTGGCTTTTTTCTTTCCTTCTCCAGCTTCCTTTATTTATTCTTTGTTTTATTCCAAAAGGTTTTCACTTCTTGGACCGTTCCGGGCTGGGCTTCTATCGTGGGCGTCAACCTGCTGTTTAACGGTATTGTGCTCATGCTGCTTGGTGTAATTGGTGAATATATCGGGCGGATTTATGATGAGTCCAAGGATAGACCGCTGTATATCGTGCGCGAGACTAAGGGCTATGGTGACGTTGATAGGGATGTAGAGCGCGCGGACATGCGGAAGGAAAGCGATTATGTTAAATAAAAAACTGAATGCAGGTTTTGTCCAGTTTTTGAAATTCAATGCAGTAGGCCTGCTGAATACATTGATTGATTTTGCCGTATTTACCCTGCTGCATTCGCTTGGAATGATGAATACACCGGCACAGATTATTTCATACAGTACCGGTACAGCCAACAGTTTCATATGGAATAAAAAAGTGACCTTTAAGGACCACAACCGCGGGAATCAGGACGGATTTGACCGGATGCAGCTGGTTAGGTTTATTGTACTTAATCTCGTTGTGCTGGGCATTTCGGTGCTGCTTATGCATTTGCTGACAGACCGCTTCGGTCTTCAGGTGCTGATTGCCAAAGTGCTGGTTACCGGTGTAACCGTGATTATCAATTTTTTCGGAAGCCGGAAGTGGGTATTTTGAAAAGGCTCCTTCAAATGAGGGGACAGTCCTTTCTGCCAGGGGCTGCACAAACTAACTTACGGAGGTGATGTTCATGCGCAAGTTCTCTTATCTTATTATTCTTGCTGGGATTCTGATTATGCTGTACCCCAAAGCTAACGAGTGGTACAACGATTGGCAGCAGCAGAAGCTGCTGGAAGAAGCTGAACAGGCTTATAGTGAAAGTGCGCCTTCAACGTCTCCGGAGTCCGACCTGAGTAAGCAGTACGCCAGAGTCACGCAGCTTCTTGCAGACGAGTCTTCAGGGGATCAGGCGGAGGCGACGGAACCGCCATCCCCTGAAATTCGGTTGGGTGGGAAGATCACAGGCATCATCCAGATCGATAAAATCAATCTGAAGCTCCCTATCCTGGAGGGCGCCACCAAAGCCAATATGAAACATGCTGCCGCTCATATGCAAGAGACCGCTGCAATAGGACAGGTTGGCAATGCTGCGATTGCAGCACACAGATCAAGAACGGCCGGCCGGCTTTTTAACAGATTGAATGAAGTTGCGATCGGCGATACCATATCCGTACAGACGAGTGGGCATGATTACCGCTATGTAGTATACGATATCTCGATTGTTGAACCTACGGATGTTTCCGTCTTGAATGGCCGGGGTGATGACAAAATACTCACACTAATTACTTGTGATCCATTGGTTAACCCAACCCATCGCCTGATTATCCACGCTAAGATGTCCTAAATTCGACAAACCGTGATTTGAAAATTCCGTATTGTAAAAATTTTATCAGTAAATAGTGGGAATCTAGTGATTTAGATCTTGTATATAGAGATGAATATGGTAGTATATAACTATAAAAGCTAAGCACGATAACGGCAAACCTATCGAAAGGTAGGGACGCAAAGCTAAAGGGCCTTCCCTCTATGGATGGCAGCCAGCTACCGAATGAAGAGGCTTTTTTTGTTTAGTCTTAATATGAATCTAGCAGATCACTTTTAGAAGTGAGAACAGATAAAGCTTATACGATAACGGCAAACCTATCGAAAGGTAGGGACGCAAAGCTAAAGGGCCTTCCCTCTATGGATGGCAGCCAGCTACCGAAAGGGGTTTTATCCATGAAAAAGATATATTTTATGCTATTAACACTGTTCGTAGTCGCCACTTCCGTTCAATTAGGCTCGGCAGAAGCTGCAAGCACAGATACAGGCTGGTTAAATACATCGCAACTGGATCAAGGTGTAATCGCAGTGTCTTATGACGTACCTAAGGACAAACGCATTAAGCTGATGATCACCAAGGACAACAACAGCTATACTTACAATCTCTACGCTTCCAAGCCAACTGAAACATTCCCATTACAGCAAGGTAATGGCTCTTATAAGGTTTCAGTTTTGGAGAACACTACCGGCAATAAATACAAAGTTGTTTCTTCCGATACGATAGATCTTAGCTTGGATAATGCTAATGCCGTATATTTGAGCTCTGTACAGAATGTGAAGTGGAGTTCTTCCGATAAATCAGTTCTCAAAGCCGCCCAGTTGACACAGGGCCTAACCACCGACGAACAAAAGGTAAAAGCAATCTATAACTTCATCGTGTCCAATGTGAAATATGACTATACTCTGGCCTCTACGGTTACGACCGACTATATTCCGAACAATGATAATACACTCATCACCAAAAAAGGCATTTGCTACGATTATGCCTCATTGTTCGCAACCATGCTTCGCAGTCAAGGTATACCTGCTAAGCTGGTAATGGGGAACACAAGCTATGTGACTTCCTACCACGCTTGGAATGAAGTTTTGATTAACGGCGAGTGGGTAACTATTGATACTACAGTTGATGCGGGGCTGGGCAAGAGCAACCAAGCTACAGGATTGATCAAAGTAGCAAGCAAATATGCGGCAGCAAAGTTCTACTAATACGAGTAGAAGTGACTTTTATATAAGCTCGATTTGAAGATAACCCACTTAAAGATTAAGTGGGTTATCTTTCTTTATTAAAAGGGTTGCTTTTTCATATGACAATAGGGTATTATAAATAAGCGTTGTTGGAGCACTGCTAAGTAAATGCGAATGACTAAATAGGTGATTCAAAAAAGAGCTTGCATTACTCGGTCGAACGTGATATATTATAAGAGTTGCTGGTGACGAGTTAATCGCCGCCGACGACGAGCTTGATCTTTGAAAACTGAACAACGAGTGAGTGGGATTTCACGCAAGTGAGATCCAAAAATAGAGAATATTTTATTCTCGTCAGATGTTTCAAAATGAGCAATCGCTCTTTCTAAATACCAATTTGGAGAGTTTGATCCTGGCTCAGGACGAACGCTGGCGGCGTGCCTAATACATGCAAGTCGAGCGGAGCTTATCCTTCGGGATAAGCTTAGCGGCGGACGGGTGAGTAACACGTAGGCAACCTACCCTCTAGACTGGGATAACTACCGGAAACGGTAGCTAAT